>CAZUXW010000043.1:0-25306 GCA_964624625.1 uncultured bacterium | reverse complement strand
CACCAAGCACTGAAAATTTTTCGGACTGTCCTCTTGAGTAAAAAGAAAAAACTTAGACCTGCCGCCCTCAATGACTTCGATTTTCTTGGTGCCTTGGTGTCTTGGTGGTGAAACAGATTTGCGGTTAAACCGTTTCTCCTAAATAGGCCTCTTTGACTTTGGGATTTTCCAGTACCTGCTCCGCCGGGCCTTCCAATAAAATATTCCCCGTCTCCAGGACATAAGCGTAGCGGGAAGCCTCCAAGGCCAATTGGGCGTTTTGCTCGACCAGCAGGATGGTGGTTCCTTCCGCATTTATTTTTTGGATCGTCTCGAAAATAAGCTCAATGACCTGGGGAGCCAGCCCCAGGGATGGCTCGTCCAAAAGCAGAAGCTGGGGCCTGGCCATCAGCGCCCTTCCGATGGCCAACATCTGTTGTTCCCCCCCCGAAAGGGTACCAGCCGATTGCTTGCGCCTTTCCTTGAGCCGGGGAAAAAGAAGGTAAACGTGCTCCAAGTCTTTTTTGATAAGGTTTTGGTCTTGGCGAACATAGGCGCCTAGGTCTAAATTTTCCTCAACGGTGAGATTAGAAAATATTCCACGCCCCTCGGGACACTGAACGATGCCCCGTTTCACGATTTCATGGGTCGCCGAAGCGACGATGGATTGGCCGTTGAAGAGGATGTCCCCCGAGCTGGTTTTCTTTACGCCTGAAATGGCGCGAAGCACCGTGGACTTTCCCGCGCCATTGGCGCCGATCAGGCAAACAATAGTCCCCTTCGGCACCGAGAGGTTAACACCCCGCAAGGCTTGGATCGCGTCATAAAACACAGATAGGTTTTTAATTTCCAGGATATTCTCTTCCATAGTCCCTTTCGTTGCATGACTATTCTCGAAACTAGGAATTAGGAACGAGCAATTAGTATTTCCCTATTAAAATCCCTAATTGTTTTTTCTTTTCCCCAGGTAGGCTTCAATGACTTTCGGGTCGTCTTGGATTTCCTTGGGCGTCCCTTCCGCGATCTTGACGCCATGGTCCATCACATGGATCCTCTCGCAGATGCCCATGACCACCTTCATGTCATGCTCGATCAAAAGGACGGACAACTTGAATTCCTCGCGGACGCGCCGGATGACGTCCATCAACCAGCGGGATTCCTGGGGATTCATCCCGGCGGCAGGCTCATCCAACAGCAGGATCTTGGCGCCAGTGGCCAAGGCCCTGGCGATCTCCAGTTTTTTTTGGTCCCCATAGGGCAAGGACCCGGCCAGGGCGCCCTTTCGGGCCGTCAGTTCCAAAACTTCCATCAACTGATCCGCTTTGGCCTCGAAGGATTTTTCGAACTCGTTGAATGTCCTGGATTGAGCTAGCGCCGCCCCCACGCCATAGGGCCGGGAATGATGGAAAGCCACCTTGATATTGGTCTCCACGGTCAGGTCCTTGAACAGGCGGATATTCTGGAAGGTACGGACCAGACCCAAGTGGGTGATTTGGTTTGGCTTGAGTCCCAGCAA
Source organism: uncultured bacterium (assembly GCA_964624625.1). Taxonomy (GTDB): domain Bacteria; phylum Oederibacteriota; class Muellerivitia; order Muellerivitales; family Muellerivitaceae; genus PALSA-1180. The sequence continues at coordinate 23,811 of CAZUXW010000043.1, read as the reverse complement.
CGACCGTCCAAAAGCCCTCACGTCCCCCTGCTGGGGGCGGTAAATCCCGGAAAGAATATTGAACACCGTGGTTTTACCAGCGCCGTTGGGGCCGATGAGCCCGGCCATTTCCCCCTCGCGAAGGACCAAGGAAAAATTGTCGACAGCCACCAGGCCGCCGAAGGCCAAGGTCGCGCTTTCCACGCCGAGAACGACGGGCCGGTTGTCTTGTGGTTTTGCCATGCCTGCCTCAACCAGGGGTATCCAACGAACTAAGCCGTAGTTTAGCGCAATTGGGAGGACGAAATTTAAAATTCAATGTGTTACAATCCCGCCCCATGGACCTGCTAATCTTTGATTTTGACGGGCTGATCCTGGACACGGAAACGGTTTCCTTCCAGGCCTGGACCGAAATCTACCAATCCTACGGCGCCGCCCTGCCCCTGCCCCAATGGGCCCTTTGCATCGGCACGAACCACGAAAAATTCAACGTCTTTCAATACTTGGAAAAGGAAACCGGCAAAAGCCTGGACCACCAGGCATTGGAAAAGCGCCACCATCAAAGGGTCTTGGAGCTGTTGGAACCGATGGAACCCAGGCCCGGCGTCATCGACTATATAAAGGAAGCCCAGAAGCACCGCATCGCCTTGGCCCTGGCTTCCAGTTCCCCCCAATCCTGGGTGGTCAACCACTTGTCCCGGCTGGGACTGGCCGAGTGCTTCCACTCCATCCGCTGCTCCGATGACGTGGAGCGGGTGAAACCCCACCCCGAGCTCTATCAACTCACCCTGACCTTCATGGGAGTGAAGCCCCACCGGGCCGTCGCTTTCGAGGATTCCCCCAACGGCATCAAGGCCGCCAAGGCCGCGGGCATCTATTGCGTGGCCGTTCCCAACTCCGTGACCCGGCAATTATCCGTGGATGAGGCGGATTACCGGTTGGAATCCATGGCCGACCTGAGCCTCCATGAACTTCTCCACAATATCGAAACCAAAAAAATTAAATCCTAACCTCCTACCGCCAAGGCACCAAGAACCGCGGAGAATCAATACGAAGCTTGGGATTGAATCAAAAAAGAATGTTTCTTGGCCGGCGCCTTCGTGTCTTGGTGGTTAAATTTCTTTAAGTTATACTCTTGTCATGGCAACCGCTGAATCGTCCGCCTCCAACCGAAGACTGGCCGCGGTCATGTTCCTGGACATGGTGCGCTACAGCGCGCTCATGGCCAAGGATGAGGCCCAGGCCCTGGCCAACATCAAGGATTTGAAAAAAATCCTGCAGGCCGCCCTGGCCTCCTTCGGGGGCCGCCTCGTCAAATCCCTGGGCGACGGTTTCCTCATTGAATTCCCCACGGCCATCTCCGCGGTTTCCTGCGGCAAGCAGATCCTGGCGACCTTGAACACCCGCAACCACGTCCGCCCTTTCCGCGAGCATATTGACGTGAGGATCGCCATCCAGCTGGGGGACGTGGTGGAGGAAAAGGGCGACCTATTCGGCGACGCGGTGAATATCGCGGCCCGCCTCCAGCCCCTGTGCGACCCCAACGGAATGGCCATGACCGAGATGGTGTACGTTCAGGTCTGCAACCAACTGGTGTTGAAGGGCACCTTCACCCCTCCCCGGAAGCTGAAAAATATCCCCAACCGCCTGAAGGTTTTCCAAACCGCCCCCGAGGGAGTGGATATGACGCTTTGGACCTTGAAAAAACAGGGCTGGGTTTCGGCCGCGGCGGTGTTGGTGATCCTCCTGGGCCTTTTTTCCACCGGGGCGCTGCTGCTCAAACAGCGTTTGGACGCCAACCACCTTCGCGCCGGCCTGCTCTATGTCCGGCCCCAAAACCACCGGGCCGAATCCATGGCCCGCAACATGGAGGACGAGATCAACCTGCGCTTCGCCTCCCTGAAGGGAATCCGCTGGGTCGAAAGGGCCGCCCTCCTGGATATGTTCCAGAAAGCCGGCATCTCGGACTTGACCCAGGTGAAAGAGATGGAGGCCAAGGCCTCGGGAGTGGAAAAGGAAAGCGGACTGCAATACGCCCTTTACGGCGGCGTGGAAAAGGTCGCCAAGGACCGGTGGCGGCTGACCGTGAAGGTCGTGGACACCCAAAGCATGGCTTGCGTGAAGGTTTTCACCGTCTCCGGGGGCGACGCCCCCAGCATCGTGTCGCTCATGCAGGTCAAGGCCCAGAACTGGCTCCGCAAGGAAGACTAACCAAGCAACCACTGTATCCACCCGCCCATCTGAATATCTCGTGAACCTTTAAAGACCTACCATCAAAACCTATTCACCACAGGCCGCCAAAGGCGGCCACAGAGGCACGGTTAAAACTTTTTCCATTTTTTAAATAAGTCCAATAAATATTCCGTCTTTTGTTCCTCAACTAAGGAATTTTCCTGCCTGTGCCTCTGTGGTCCCCGGCAGGGGACTTGTGTGCCGCCTCTCAATTTAAAATATTGAAATGAGGGCGGTACTACCCCCGATGAATCGAATTATGATTCAGGGGGTGGTGAATAGATTTTCGCCTTTATCTTTCGGCGATGAGGATGTTGGTCATTCCCCAGGGTTGTTGAAAATCCAAAAGCCTCGCCAAGGGCAGAAGGAAGGCGGGGGTCTTGTTCGGCACGGTCATGCCCTGGGAAATGGCCGAGGTCACCCTCAGGTGGTTCCGCTCCAATTTTTCCCTTAAATATTGCAATGAAAAATCCAGGGCCTTCCTTTCCTCGGGAACCGCCGCCGAGAATAAATACATCAAGGGATTGTTCCGGTTGGGTTCCAGGACGACCACGTATTTTCTCGAGACCCGGCGCATTTCCTGGAGGACATCGTCCATATTTTCCACGTGATGAAGGAGGGCGTGGCAGAAAACCACGTCAAATGCCATGTCCTGGAAACTAAGCCTGGCCGCGTCCATGATTAATTTCCGTCCGATGGGATTTTTTTCCAGCATCTTTTGGGAAAAATCAACTCCCACGGTTTGGCAGACCTGGTCAAAATAATAGGAAAAGAATCCGTTCCCGCATCCAACATCCAAGAGCCTGGTTCCCTTTTCCAGGTGAAGATGGCGCTGGATTTGGGCGAGTTTAGGCGCCACATACTGCCTTACCACCGGGTGGTCCGGGGCGCGGCGCTTCTCCAGTGATTTTCTTTCCCAATAGTCTTTTTGGAACAAAGGGGCCTCCGCCGGGCGGTTATTTGGGAAGCGTCTTGGTTTGATTCCAGTTGTCTGTCATCGCTGGGACGACTTTCTCAAAATGAGACGCAGCCATTATGGGAGCTTGCCGTCTTTTCCCGCCCGCCTCTGTTAGCATCGAAGGGGGAAAGATCGAAATCCAAAGGCAACGTATTGTACGCGGATAAAAACCGATAACTGAATTTATTTCATCGGACTTTATCGGCCGTTATCGGCGTACAAAATTTAGAAGCAGGTTCTTTTTTATTTTAGCGCTTCACACAAAACGGAGGAAACATTTTATGGAATTAGCAAAACATCAGAGGGTTGGAAATATCCGCACCGGCAAGATCGGGGCGATCGCCTCGGAGCAATTCAAAGGCGCGGGCGGTGAATTCAAGGGGCACGTGGTCACCCTGGAAAATAACCTGGTTGAAATTTGGGATTTAAGCGTGATCACCCTTCTCCCTCCCGGATTTTAATTTTTGGGTGGATAGCGGAAACCGGACGGCGTTGTACGGTTTCGCTACATGCCCATCATAAAATTGAACACCTTATCCCCAAACTCGGGGATGTGCTCGTGGCTGAAATCGTGGTAGAGCACCGCTTCTTTTTTCGACCGGATTTTGTTGAAGGCCGCGAATTGGGTGGAAGGGGGGCAGATGTCATCCATCAGACCCACGGCCATGAGGACTTCCGCCTTGATGCGGGGGGCTAAGTGCTGGTTGTCAATATAGCCCAGCCTGGTGAAGACCTCCTTTTCACGGAGGTGGTTCGGGTCAAACCGCCGGAAGTAGGTTTTAAGCTCGTCATAAGCGTTTTTGGCCAGGTCCATTTCCCATACCCTTTGGTAATCACAAAGGAACGGATAGATGGGCGCGGCGCGTTGGATCCCCGGTTCCAAGGCGGCGCAGGCCAGGGTTAATCCGCCTCCCTGACTGGCTCCCGTGGCCCCCACCCTCCGGGGATCCACCTCCGGCATTGCCATCACGATCCGGGCCATCTGGGCCGCGTCCAAAAAAATCTGCCGGAACAGCAACTTCTCGGGCCGGTCGTCCAAACCGCGGATGATATGGCCGTTCAAGGTGTTGCCCCTCACCCCGCCCTTGTCCTCGGAGGCCCCTCCCTGCCCGCGGACATCCATGGCCGCGACCGTGAATCCCGCCGCCACGTAATTGAGCTTATCGCTCCAATCCCCGGAGGACATGCTGTAGCCGTGAAAAACGCAAAGGGCGGGATGGGGTTGGGGGGCCTTTTTGGGCCGGAGCAATTTCGCGTGAATCCTCGCCCCTCCCACGCCGGTCCAAAACATGTCGAAACAATCCGCCGTTGAGGTTTTCAATGTCGTATTGGGGCGCAGCTCCAGCTTTGGATCCAGCGCCCTCATTTCCTTGAGGCCTTGGGCCCAGTAAGCGTCAAAATCCTTGGGTTTGGGATTGATCCCCTTGTAGGTCCTCAGCTTTTGAATCGGAAAATCAAGAATGGGCATGGCCCCTCCCGGTATTTGGATGAATCACTGGCGCTTGAAATAATAAAAATAAGAACTGCCCACTAAGACCGACGACGATAAAAGGAGCCAAACCCACTGCACGAGGAAGCCGTGGCTGAAATAAAAGGGAAAACGGCTGGAGAGCCAAAGCCAAAGACCCGCCGATAACATAAAAAGGGACAGGACTTCCGGGCTCACCCAGGCTTTCCAATAAAAAACCCGCGCGAAACTCTTGGCGTATTGCTTTTGATCGTAGGGACGCCGGCAGGGGGTTAATCCGGAAGTCCATTGGCGGGACCGCCACCCAAACCAGCCGTAAGACGCCAATAGATAGGCCGCGAAAACAACACAACCCCTAAAATCCGCGGAGGGGGAATAGAGCCACAGCAACAGGGCCACCATCCACAGCAGGACCAAGGCCGGGCAATGTACGCAGGAAAAATGGGTCTCGAAGCGGTGGATTCGGTTTCCCGTCTCCTGGTCCATTCCTTGATAGCCCCTGCCGAAGCCTCCCCAGGGATAATAGACAAGCCCGGCGGAGGGGTCCCTTTGAAATTCCACCGATGCCAGGCGGTGGTAAAAGCGCTCCCCGGCCAGGGGAAAAGACCCTGCCGCCAGAGGAAGGGCCGGAACCTCCTCCCTATTCTCCGCCGGACTTTCAGGTCCGCCGCCCATGGGCTCCACCTCGGGAGGCGGAGGCTCATGCCTTTGTTTCCATTTGCTGAAAATCAGGCCGCAGCACTCGCAATCCGGCCTTTCGTCGGATTGCTCAAATTGGCAGGAAGGACATTTCATGATGGGCCCATTTTACCCGTCCGCGGGAAATTTCTTGTAATGAAAAGTTAGGCCGCGGCTTCTTTATTCCCCGCTGAAAGAGGAATATACTCCTCCCTGGCCTGAACAACAGCTTCCTGAAAGGGATCGATATGACCCTCTGGCATTCACTCGAGTGGCTGGAAATTCACCCCACCGCCGATTGGATCCTCTTCCTGGCGGTCTTCGGACTTTTTGCCGCCGGGGGTGAATTTTCGCCGCGGCGGGCTTCCCTCATCCCCAAGTCCCTCCGATGGATCCCCAATGGCGGACTCGCGGCCCTCGATTTTTTAATCCTGAGGCTATTGGCTCCCGGCGGCTCCCTGCTGGCCGCCAATTGGGCCCTGACCCATCGTATCGGTTTCTTTAATTGGATCGAGCTTCCCCAGGGCTTTTCCATTGTTTGGGCGCTGATCCTTCTGGAAATAACGGTTTACTATCAGCACCGGGCTTTCCACGCCCTTCCCCTGTTGTGGAAATTCCACCGGGTCCACCACGCGGACCTGGAAGTGGATGTCTCGACGGCCGCCCGTTTTCATCCGGTGGAAACGGTCCTTTCCTGGGGGATCAAATCCCTCGTCATCTTGTTGTGGGGTTTGCCGGTGGAGGGGGTTTTTCTCTTCGAGGCCCTTTGGATCGCCTCTTCCCTCTTCAACCATTCCAACCTAAAAATTCCATTGGGGTTGGATAAGGTCCTCCGGGTCCTGCTGGTAACGCCCGACCTGCATCGGATCCACCACTCGGCCTCGATGGCGGAAGCCAATAGCGACTTCGGCTTCATTTTCTCCGTTTGGGACAAGCTGTTCGGCACCTACCGGGCCGAACCGCAGGGAGGGCAAATCGAAATGAAGGTGGGGTTGGAGGCCTTTAACGATCCAAAGTATTTAACGGGCGGCTCCATGCTCTTAATGCCATGGATGGACAAGGAAGGCCGCTGCGCCTGGGGCCATCTCACGAAAAGGGATTAGACCAGCGAGCGAAGGCGGCATCAAAAAGGAGCGTCGGTCCCGGCTGCCGCCGGAGGAATCCCGCGCCCTTCCCATCCCCTCGGGATGTTGGACCAGGATCCTCAGAACATCGAGTCGAATCCGCTCCCGGTGCTTCCCAAGGAGCTTAATTGTTGGTTGAAATTGGATTGGGCCAGAAGGGAAGCCTGTTGGCTTAACCCGATCAATTGCGATAGATCCGAGTTGTTGCCCAGGAGCCTTTGAGCGTCATAGGCCCAGGAAGGGAGCCCCATGGGTCCCTCTACCCCAAACAGGTCGGTCGCGCCAAATCCCAGTAGGGAAGTTTCAGGGTCGGAAAACATATCCGCCATGGCCAATTGCTGGTTGTATTTAGCCTGGGCGAAAAGAACCTTGGCCTTATCGCCGGGGGTTTTGGCCTGGATCATGGCTTGGTCAAAAGTGTTTCCGAAATTGACCGGCGACCCCATCAGGCCCGAAGTGGGATTGGATACCGCGTTTGAAAAAAGCGTGTCGATTGGGTTCAGACCGTTCATCATGGTTGTTTCTCCTTGGACAACCTAACGGCTCCAGGAAAGAATCCTGAAGAAAAAAAACGCCTCTCCCTCAAAAGCCCCTATTTTCAGGGACTTATCCCCGGTTCCACATGAAGGTTGAGGCGGAAGTTCCGGATTCAAAAGGGACCCCCGCCATAAAAAAAGCCGCTCGAAGGGCATCGAGCGGCCAATGTAAGGCTTATTCCGCGGAAGGGACCCCCGGCTTAAGGCGTCGTGGGTGTTTCCTCGGGCGTGGGTGTGGGCGTGGGGATGGTGGAGATGAAATATTTGTCAAAGGTCTTCAGGGATTTTTCGTCCTTGCAATCCCGGCAATGGGAAACCACTTTGGCCTGGAGCGTGTCGAACAATACCGAATCGGTCAGGTAGAAGAGCTTGTTGTTTTCCTTTTCCTTGCTCTTGCCGCAGATACTGGTCAGCTTGAGGAAGGCCAGGTGGGGCTTGGTCCATTTCAACAGCTCGACCTTCGGCTGTTGGCAGTCCCATTCCTTGGAATCGACCTTTTCCGCCAGGCCCGATTCCAAATCGGAGGTAATATCCGAGGTTTTACCGCTGTTGATATCCACAAAATAGGTTTTCCAGGTTCCCTCGATGACTTCCAGGCGGACAAAGAATTTCAGGCTGTCCTTGGCCCAGGAGAAGCGGATGGAGGCCCAATGGTCGTCAAATAGGTCGTTGGGGGAAGGGGGCGGCGCGGGATTAGGTTCGCCGGAAACTTGAAAGGTTCCCTTGTCCGTTTCATGGACGAGGGGGCTTCCTCCTTGGAGGATCTCGAAATGGTGCTTGAGGTTGCGGGCATTGACCAATTCCAGGGAATAGCGGAAAAAAACTTTATCCCCGACCCGGCGGTCAATCAATTGCTCGATCACAACCCGGTAACGGCCGTTGGGGGACTCGGATAAATAGAGCTGCTGGCCGGCCTGGGCGGTTCCCCAAAAACAGGAAAAGAGGATCAAGAGGGCCCAAAAACCTTTTAAGGTTTCTTTCATTAAGAAGTTCCTTTCACTCATAACTAAGGGGGATGAATACCCGGAGGCTCATCACCCGTCCTATCCACGATCATTAAAAATGATTTAAAGAATCATCGTTTAATTGGAAATGATATTTTAAAGGCATCTTTACGCCGACTGGTCCGCCTTGGTCCATCGCGGGGCTAAAGGTCGACTTTTCCGCAGCCGCGATAGCGGCTTCATCACAACCGTACCCTAAACCCTGGATCAGTTCCACCTTTTTTACCGCACCGGCGGCGTCGATGTCCACCTGTAAAATGACGAATCCCTCAATTTCAGCCCTTCGAGCGGTATCCGGATAGGCGGGAAGAACCTTATTTATAAATTGGGGGACTTGAGCGACTTGCGCCAGGGATCGAAATTCGCCCTTTCCCGCGCCGGCCTCAGGACGGCCTTGGGGATCGGCCGGCGCTGGTTCCACCGCGGGAAGGGATGGAGGAACCGGTTTCGGGGAAACCGCCGGGAGGGCCCTCCTCACACTTTGGGGTTTCCGCCAATCCTCATCCGAAGAAACAACCTGGGGAGCGCCGGCGGAGGTGACCAATGGCGCGAAATCCAGGTCGATTGGGTCCAAGATCAAGAACCGGTTGCGCGCCGACAGGACTAGGCCGAGGAAAAATAAAGAGTGGATCACCAGCGAAAGGGACCAGGGCCCAAGGCTCAAGGAAAGAAAAGTTCGGGTCCTCAAGGTTGGGACACACCCAAGGCGATTTTCGTGACGCCCGCCTGGCGGACCAGGTCCAAAAGCTCCACCACCTTGCCATGGGGCGCCAGCGCGTCCGCCGAAAGGACAATCCGAAGATCGGGGTTCAAGGCGGCCTGCTTCTGGAGAATCGATCTTAATTTTTCCCTTTCTATTTTCTTGTCCTGGAAAAAAATTTCACCCCGTAAGTTCAACACCAGGGCCTGGCTGGCGGGGGCGGTGGGATTGGAGGTCAAGGCCTTGGGAAGGTTCACCGGCACCGAGGGGGTGGAGATAAAACTGGCTGTCAGCATGAAGATGATTAAAAGCACCAGCATGATGTCCACCAGCGGCACCACGTTGATCTGGGTGATGGCCTCATCCGTTTCCTGGGGCGCGATGGCCATGGAATTACCTTTTCTTTTTTTCCGCGTAGGCCAGGAGCAGCCGGGAGAGCCTGTCCGCGTTGAGCATGGATCTTTTGATCCGTCCCTGGAAATAATTGTAGGCCGCCACAGCCGGAATGGCGATCAGAAGGCCCATGGCGGTGGCCACCAGGGCCTCCGAGACGCCCCTCATGACGATGGTTGGCCCGGAAGTTCCCGCGATGGCCAGATCATTGAAGGCCTTGATGATTCCCAAGACGGTCCCGAACAACCCGATAAAGGGCGCGTTGTTGCCAAGGGTCCCCAGGACCAGCAGGTTCTTCTCCAGCGCCAATTTTTCCTGGATCTTGCGGCTTTCCAGCAGGGACTCCAGCCCTTCCCGCCCCAGGGAAAGATTCGAGAGGCCTTCCCTCAAAATAATCCCCTCGGAAGAGCTGGATTTCTCCACCATTTTTTGGATTTGCTGGAGCTTGCCCTGGGCGAACAATTCCGAAATTTTATTTCCCAACAGCTCCGCGTCCTTGGCCTTCGAGCCGAAGAATAAAAACCTGTCCCAAATCACGGCCAGACCCCAAAGAGATAGGGCGATGAGGATATAAAGGACCCAGTCCCCCCCTAAAAGGGCGAAAGTTTTGATGGCTTGAATCACGCGCACCCCTCGGGAGATTGATCAACGGCTTGGAGGTAGCATCCTAACACAGGCTCATCAAAATCAAAAACAGGCACGGTCTTGGCTTGGTCTTGGTTCGAAAAAGTCGCATGTCACGGCGAGACCAACCCAAATCGAAATGGCGTCAAACCAAGATAGGGCCTAGTTAAATCGGCTTTGGATCTGGGCGAGGGCCTGGAGGGCCGGTGGGTAATCGGGGAAAATCTCCAAGGCCTTGTGGAACTGGTCCTTCGCCTCTTCCGTTTTGCGCAAATGCATGAAGATCCGGCCCAGGTTGAAATGGGGATAATGGCGGGGCTCGTACCTTTCCGACAGCAGGGCCTTCTCCAGCCAGGGAATCGCCTCTTCCCATTTTTCCTGCTCGATAAAATAAGCGCCGATGTCGTTGTAGGGATTCCCGAAGGAAGGGTCCGTCTCGATGGCCTTGAGGCATTCCTCGATCGCCTGCTGGTAATCCCCCTGGAAGGAATAGGCCCAGCCCAGGAAGGTGTAGGCCTCGGCGGTGGGATAAAGTCCCAGGGATTCCTTGTAGTAATCCATGGCCTTCTCCACGCGGCTTTTCATTTGGGCCCGGTAGCCCTTCATCCAAAGGGCCTTGGCTTTAGCCTGTCGCTCTCTCGGATTGGATGTCGGGTCTTGGTTCGCCATGTAATTCCTTTTTAAAAAATACCCCTTTAATAAAAAAGCCGGGGCTATGCCCCGGCTTGAAGCGAACAACTTAATTGATGAAGATTAGACGAATCTTTCCCCGTTAGAGGAAATCCGAATTATTGGAAAACGTCAACATAACGATTGGTGACATCCCCAACGTAAATGTAACCACCAGAAAAAGCGATACAAGACGGTGAAAAGGGGCCGGAAAATTCATTGGCGGAGGGACCGGGGTCTCCGAACACGCACTTGATGTCCCCCGTGGAAGAATAAACTTCAACCAAATTATTACCCGCGTCCGCCACGTAAACAAATCCCGACACGGGATCAACTGCCAAACCATGCACTTTGCAGCCGGCGATTCCTTGCCAACATTGGAGAATGGTTGTGGCCCCGGAGGTATATTCCATGATGTAAGAGTTGGGATAGCCTGCGTCACCCACCCAAACATTTCCAGCCGGCGTGTTGTCACAAGTCACCGCCCAAGGCTGCCTGAAGGTGACCCCAGCTGATTTGAAAACAGATCCTGTTCCACCCACCGTAACGTTCGGACTTCCATTCCACTCGGCCCGTGGAAGAGGTGGGTTGGGACAAAGTAACTCATAGGGAGAAAACTGTTCCACCCATCCCCTGCCCGTGTCCGCTACATAGACACTGCCGTTGAGTCCGGCGAAATCGGCGCAAAGACCTTGAGGATTATTGAAGGCAAAGGTTCCGTAAGCGGTGGTTGAAAACGGCATAAACAAGGGATCCAAAAACACACCGTTCAATGGCTGGAACCAAAAACTGTAGTATCCCATGTAGAGCTTCGCGCTGCCGTCTGGGTTCATATCCAGGGCCGCGCTCCAACCGTTGGGCAAGTTGCCGCCGGGATTGACGAATCCTTGTACTTGATTGAAAGCCGAAGTGGAGGGTGTAAAAATAACCGGCGTCGAGCCGGGCGTCGGGATAGGAGGACAACCAGTTTTAACGATATTGAAGATGTTGGGCGGCGCTCCGAGATCGAGAACCCCAGCCGCCACTATCGTATATTCTTCCATCTCCGTAACAATCCCACTGCTTGAAAAGGTATTTTCCGCGACAGTGAGAATTGAACCATTGAGAGCCATGGAGCGGGGAGCGGCGCTCGTTGAATAATTGTACCGGAAAACCGGCGGAGTGACACTGGAAGTCGGAGTGAATGTGGCCGTACTAGCCCCAGGAGGAGGCGTAAAAGTATTGGTAGGGGTTCCGGGAGTCAGGGTCCCGGTGGGGGTTGAAGATGGGACCGGGCCGACAACCGGCGCCGCAGGTCCGGGATTCTTATTGGTGTCGCAAGCCAAGGGAAAAACCACTCCCGAAAGAAGGACAATCATCACCAACGCTTTTTTGAAGCGTTGCCTTAATATTTTTTCCGAGCGCTTGGCCATGATGTCACCTGACTTTTTCAGAATTTTGGCTTCCCTTCGATTCGAAAGGAACAAAAGCCATCTATCCCTTACATTTGAAACCCAAAGGTGGTGCCGGCGTAAATATGCATCCCATCCCCTTCAATGGAACCCACATCAGTGGAAACTCCGTCAAAGTATAATTTGTTAAAGGGAATTTTAGAGACGCCGCTGATTTGGTCGAAACCAGTCCATCGTTGAAAGACCCCGCCCACCAGGGAAAAGTCCTGGCTCAAATAAACTTCCAGACCCGCCCCTAAGTTAAATCCGATCCCGGAAATGGTCTCATCGTCGGTGTTAACTAAATTGTAAGCCGAGTCATACAATTGCGAGCCATTGCGGATCCAAAGCCAAGGCAGGGAGAGCCCCATGCTGACAAAGGGCTGTACCGGCGCGGTGGTTAAAAAATATCGTTTAAAATCAAAATCAATCGAGCAGAGGCTAGCGGATTCGTTCGTGGTCACGGGGCCGGAATTGCTGGAACTGTAATAAACGGCCGTGTGGTCGCTCCTGGTAAAACTCAATTCCCCCGCCCAGGGACCTTCCCGGTGCCCCAGCATGATTTCCGCGCCAAAGTTACGGGAAATCGCGGGAACCATGTCGACTTCAATACTGGTGGATAAGGTGCTTCCCGAACTGGAGCCATTAAACGCCTGGAAAGAATGAATCCCTTGAAAACCACCCCATTGATCAATGGTGGCGGATGTCCCAAAAAAACCAATGTAGGTACGGGTTTTGATGAGATCCCTTTTGCCGGATTCATCCTCTTCCTGGGCCCAAGCCGCCGTGCCTAACGCTGCCAACAAAATTAAATTTAACGCGAACAATCCGACTTTTTTAAGTTTCATTAATCATTCCATCCTTGAATTATTTCATTCACGGAAGCAGGCCAAAAACAGGATTTGACCGCGTATTGGGGCATATTTTAACCCAAGGCCTTGATAAATATAAGGAAAACTTTAGCGGACGGGGAAAGAGGCTGAAAAAACGAGACTTAGGGCGCGGGGATGGGCCGGATAAAGGAAAAACCTCTCGAACCATGGTTTAGGAGGGATCCGAAGGAATTGAAAAACGACTTTCGTCTGACCCAGGCGCCCTTAAAAAAGGGCGGAGACCCCTATTAAGGGGTATTCGTGGGAGTTGGAGTCGGTGTATCCGTAGGGGTGTCGGTCGGCGTTAAGGTGGGTGTGTCCGTAGAAGTATTCGTGGGGGTGGAGGTGGGCGTATCCGTGGGGCTCGGGATCGGGGTAAAGGTGAAGGTAGGGGTAAAGGTTGGGTTCAGGATCACGAGGGTTTGAAGGGGGCTTTGAAAATTGGCCGAGGAGGGCGTGGTCGAGTTACAGGATAAGTTGATCAATAGGGCGCCGAGCCCGAGAACCCCAAAAAGTAAAAGCGTGAATAATTTTTTCATCCCAAAACCTTCCTTTTTTAAAAACTCACTGAATCCCAACCGTTGCCCCGAGGGTAAAGATAAGGCCGCTCCCGCTGTCGCTCGCCACACCACCGTAGGGATGCAGGGGCACGTAGGAAGGAGAAGTAGGCGGAGAAGCAAAAGTCGGGTGATTCTTATATTGGTCGAAACTGGCCCAGCGCTGGGTGGCCCCGCCGGTCAGGGAGAAATTGGGGGTCAAATAATATTCCAACCCGACGCCGAGGTTGAGTCCCAGCCCGGCCAAGGTCAAATCGGCGTAATTTCCGTCCGCGTCCACGACGGCGTCGGGGACGACGATCCAAGGGAAGCTCACGCCCAAATTGACAAAGGGCTGGGTTTGCGATTCCGTCAAAAAATACCGCTTGAAGTCCAAATTGATGGACTGATAAAGGGCCGACCCCTGGACAAGGGGGACCTGCACCGGCGTTGTCGCCGTCGAGGAGCTGAGGGAGGCGGGGCCGAAGAAAGCGGCGGGACTCGACTGGCAATAGCTGATTTCCATGGCATAGGCGTCTTCACGGTGGCCGATCATCAAACCAAATCCTAAACTTGAATCGAGCCGGGGGATCAAACCAATTTCATAGGAGGGGGATTGGGACGCGTAATAATTCTGCCCATTGAACAAGGTCGAATTGTCCACATTCACGAAGGTCCCGAGTATTCCAAAATAGGTGCGGGTGGCCAAATAGTCGTTGGGGTTGGCCGCCCAGAGGGGGGCTGCCTGGAAAAAGAAACCTAACAACAACAGGGAGAGGACTAATTTTTTGGGGGGGCAGTTTGTCATGGGAGTGGGCTAAGCCTCGTTTTTTAAAATCAACATCGTCGCTGGTCTATAGACGAACAGGGCCGTCATTTTAGCTCATTTATTTATGAGTCCTAATAAAAAATAAAGAATTTCCGCGGAAAGGCCTCAGGCAGGCTTGGTTTTCCTCGATTTCAACCATCCGATGAGGACACAACCCCCGCTCAAGGCCCAAAAGGGCCAAAAGGGAAAGGTTCGGCTCCCCAGCGACCACCTCATATAGAGGTAAGGAACCCAAACCGCGAAAGCCAGAAAATAATAATTCGCGGCTTGGTTGGCCCGAACCTGGGCCGCCGGCATTTCAACTTGGGGAGGGACGGGGGAAGGGGCGGCTTGCGGCTCCCCGTTTTTTAATTTTGAGACTTCCCGGTTGATGCGGTGGATCGCGTTGACGTTTTCAACCACCACTTTATAGGAAATCCAAAGGGACCGGATGTTGAGGAGCAAGGCGGTCCAGACCAAAAGCTGGTGGACCCCTACCGGCACCGCTCCCGCCGCGACTCCCCCGCCCACAATGGCCGCCGCCGCCGAAACCAGGATCGCCAGCATCAAGGCGGGATAGGATTGATTTTTATAATCCTTGGTTTTTTGGATCCAATCCTGGCTCAAGCCGTTTTCCTGCACCACGCGCTTGATGGATTTACCGCTCCCGATAAAAAACCCGAAGATCAGGCATTGGAGGAGGACGATGAGCGTCGCGGTGAAAAGCCCCCAGATCATGTGGAATTCCAAGGTCAAGGGCGGCTGATGGACGTAGGCCATCCCCAGGGTCGCGAGATAAAAAAGAATGAGGGTGGCGCTGACACTGGCGAAAACAGTTGGCATCTTTAGCTCCAACGAAAAAGGAATAATGAAGAATGGAAAAATTTTTCCATCCCCTTGTTCCTTTTACATTTTTCATGGTTCATTTAGTTTTGCCATAGGCGGCCTTCACCGCGGGATGCACCACCAGGCCCTTATCAATATTAAGCCCATGCTGGATGGCGGGGTTCTTCCGGACGGCGTTCTGGTAGCCATGCCCGGCGATTTCAAGGACAAAGGGCAGGGTGGAGTTGGTCAAGGCGTAGGTCGAGGTCATCCCCACCGCCCCCGGGATATTCGTGACGCAATAGTGGACCACGCCATGCTTCGTATAGACCGGCTGGCTGTGCGTCGTGGGTCTGGCCGTTTCCACGCAGCCTCCCTGGTCGATGGCCACGTCCACGATGACCGAGCCTGGCTTCATCTGCTTGACCATTTCTTCCGTGACCAACCGCGGCGCCTTGGCCCCTTCTATATAGATGGCTCCGATCAAAAGATCCGTATCGCGGACTTCCTCTCGGATCACCCGGCGGTTCGAGACTAGGGTAATCACGTTCTTCGGCAGGATATCCTCCAGGTGCCGCAATCGGCCGGGATTGACGTCCAACACCGTGACCCTGGCGCCCAAACCCGCCGCGGTTTTGGCCGCGTTCATTCCCACCACGCCCCCGCCTAAAATCACGACCTTGGCCGGACGCACTCCCGCCACGCCCCCGAGAAGGATTCCCTTGCCGCCCATGGACCGCTCCAAATACTTGGCGCCTTCTTGTATGGCCATTTTCCCAGCCACCTCGCTCATAGGGGTCAGGAGGGGATGCTCCCCCGTAGCCAAGCGGATGGTCTCGTAAGCGATGGCGACGGCCTTGGTTTGAAGGATGGCCTTGGTGAGCTCCTTCGACGCCGCGAAATGGAAGTAACAAAAGAGGATTTGCCCCTTTCGGATCAGCGGGAACTCGGAGGTTTGGGGCTCCTTCACCTTCAAGATCATTTCCGCGCGGCGGAAAAGCTCCGAAGGGGAAGGGACCATTTCCGCGCCTGCGTCCTTGAATTCCCCGTCCGAGATTCCGCTTCCGAGCCCCGCGCCTTTTTCGATCAAGACCTTGTGGCCGGCCGCCGCCAACTCCTCAACGCCGCCCGGGACAATCCCCACCCGGTACTCATTGTCTTTAATTTCCTTCGGGACTCCGATGATCAATCCTGCCTCCGTTAAAAACGAAGGGCGGCCTTTCTGGCCGCCCCACTTCAATTAAAAATTCAACATTCAGAATTCAAAATTGCTTTTTTCTTACTGCTTGATCCACTCAACCTTGCCGGTGTCCTTGTGGTAAACGGCTCCCACGATCTTGAGCATGTCATCCTGTTCCAAGTTCCAAAGGACCAAGCTCTGTTCCCGGATCGTTTTGATGGTATTCAAGACATTCGTGCGGACCACGGCGTCCAGCCTCGCCTCGCCCATCAGGGTTTGGTCCTCAATCGCGTTCACCGCGGGTTGAAGCCGGGAGTCCAGGTCCTGCTCGTTCAGGGAGCGCCAGATCGCGCGGGGATGGTCGTGCTCCTTGATCGCCCGGCCCAAAGCGGTGCAGTTGGTATGTCCCAGGACCACCAGTACCTTGCAGCCTAAACCGTCAACCGGGTCCGCCCCATATTCCAAGCTGGCAAGGATGGACTTGTCCACGATGTTGCCGTAGGCCCGGGTAGTGAATAATATGCCGGGCTTCACGTTGAATACCACTTCCGGAGGAACGTGGGAATCGGCGCAGCTGACGATCATGATGGCGGGCTTGCCGTTGGCCAAGCTCCCTTTGTTCAGGAAGTGTTTATTTCCATCGGTCAGCATTTTGATAATCTTGTCCTGCTCTTTTTTCACATCCGGCGGGGCCAGAACCCCGGTCCTCTCCCAAGCCCCAAGCGGCGCTGCCAAAATCAGGGTGATCAAAAAGATCCATCGGGCGTTGATGGTGCGCATGAAAGCCTCCCTCGAGTATGATGAAGCGGGTAAAAGTATATTCCTTTTAAGGGTAACTGACAGCCTCTAAAATCGCCTTATCCGCCAAGACACCCAGAAGACAATATATTAAGGGTTTATGGGGACCCTTTTACTAAAATGAAAAGTATTCTTTTGGTTTTAAAAATCCACGAATATAATCAGGCACTTAAAAATCAGGTCCTGCCTTTCCCTGCGCCTTGGTGACTTGGTGGTAAAACGACGGTTAGGAACAACATGCTCGATCCCAAATATGTCCGTGAACACGAATCCGAAGTCCGTAAGGCTTTGGAAAACTGTAAATCCAAAGTGGACCTTTCCCTTTACCTGGACCTGGAGCGCCGCCGCCGGGACTTGACCATTTCCGTGGACAAGCGCAAGGCCCGTTTAAACCAGGCCTCCGAGGAAATGGGCCGGATGAAAAAAGAGGGCAAGGATATTTCCGAGTACCGGGCCAAGCTCTCGGAGCTTTCCAACGAAATCAAGGAAATGGACGGGGAAATCTCGGCGGTGGAAAAGGACTTCCGGGAAATCGAGCTGCAGCTCTGCAACCTTCCCCATGAGAGCGTTCCCGTCGGCGGCGAGGAAGCCAACCAGGAAATCCGCAAGGTGGGTGAACCCAAGACTTTCGACTTTAAGCCAAAACCCCATGAGGAATTGGGCTTGGCCCTGGGCATCCTTGATTTTGAGAAAGCCGCCAAGGTTTCCGGCGCCAGGTTCTTCAGCCTCTGGGGCTCGGGGGCCCGCCTCGAGCGGGCTTTGGTGAATTTCATGCTGGAGGAGCACGCGAAGAGGGGCTACCAGGAAATTGTGGTCCCCCACCTGGTGAATTACGAGTCCATGGAAATGTCCGGCCAGTTCCCCAAGTTCATCGAGCAGGCTTTCGCCATCGAGAAGGACAAATTCTACCTGATCCCGACCGCGGAAGTGTCCCTGGCCAACCTGCACCGGGGGGACATCCTCCCGGCCGGGTCGCTTCCCAAAAAATACGTCTCCTTCACTCCCTGCTACCGCCGCGAGGCGGGAAGCTACGGCAAGGACACGAAAGGCCTGATCCGCCTCCACCAGTTCAACAAAGTTGAGATGTTCCAATTCGTGGAGCCGGAAAAAAGCATGGAAACCCTCGAGCTTTTAACCGCCGACGCGGAGGACATCCTGAAAAAACTGGGCCTGCCCTACCGGGTCGTGGCCCTCGCCACGGGCGATAAAAGCTTCAGCTCGGTGAAGACCTATGACCTGGAAGTCTGGCTCCCCAGCCAAAATACCTACCGGGAAATCTCCAGCTGCAGCAATTGCACGGATTTCCAAGCCAGGCGGGGCGGCATTAAGTTCAAGCGCGAAGGCGGGGGGAAACCCGAGCTGGTCCACACCTTGAACGGCTCCGGGCTGGCCGTGGGCCGGACCTGGCTGGCGATCCTTGAAAACTATCAGCAAGCGGACGGATCGGTGCAAATTCCGGAAGCCTTACAACCCTATCTCAACGGCCTGAAAACCATAACTCCCAGCCGGCCCTAAGCCGGCTTAGGAGGCGCGCCGGGGGCCGGAGGCCTTAGGGAGGCTGGCTTGCCCATCCGAATCACTCCTAAACCCTCGTCAGCATGAATCTTTCGGTTTTAAATCAGCCCTTTTCCCCCTGACCGATCCCGGCTCCCCAATAACCGTTATTTCGGTAAATTCTTTCCCCGCTTCCTTCCTATAGTTTCAATCTTGCAACTGGCTCTGGTACAATAACCGGCGATTTACCCTAGCCGGAGGAACCTTCATGGCGGACAAGACTGTTAAAGTCCAAAGCGTTGAGCCGAAGATGAGCAAGGAAGGCAAGATCACCCTCGGCGCCGGCGTCGGCGTCTTAGTGGTGGGCTATATGTTTTTGGCGACCGGATCCATGACCCTGGCTCCGATCTTGATCATTGGCGGGCTGATTTCAATCGGCGTCGGGATTTATAATCTCTAAGGATTTCATGAAACCCCAGCTGCCCCAATTAGTTCCCAGTGAGATTTGCTTGGAGTGCCCGGTGTGCTGCCGCTTTCCCGAGAAGCAGGCGGCCCTTTCCCCTTTCTTTTTCCCAGGGGAGAGAAGCCAGGTTGAGTTAACCCAATCGAAAGGTTCTTTCAGGGAGGCGGCCCAGGGGGCCGCCTCCAAAGCCGAACTTGTGGCATGCGGGCACGGGTTCGCTTGTTCGTTTTTCAATCCTGAGGATCATACGTGCCGGACTTATGAGGCCCGTCCCCTGGATTGTTCGATGTACCCCGCGGTGATCATGGAAAGCCGGGATCACCAGAAGGTGTTTTTAGGCGCCGACACTAAATGTCCGGCGCTGTCGCGGCCCAGCGTGGCCGCGAAGCTGCAAGATTATTTGAATTTGATTCAGCGATACTTGGAAAGCACAACCCTGTCATCCCTTATTCGACAATATCCTCAATTTATTAGCGAATTTCAGGAAGAGGTTGTGGAGGTGCGCGAGCTGTCGCTGGGAAAGGCGTAAAAAAATGGTCGCCACGTTACAAAAGCTTCAACCCCCGAGGGCCATGCGGTGGGTGACTCGTTGGAAATGGATTACAATCGCGCTGTTAGCGGTGGGAATCGGCGTCTTTATCCGGTTCGACCACTGGTCTTTGAGGCTCATCCTGGCGCCGATTCTTTTCGGCTTCGGTTATTGGGCCTTCACGATCTTCCGCCATCGCGGCCGGATCGTGGGCGAGGGCGCCGAGGGCGAGGCCCTGGTGGCCAAGCTGCTCGACAGCCTTCCGATGGACGCCCGGGTGATTCACTCGGTCCAGTTTGAGTCGGGCGAAAGGGCCCGGGAACTGGATCATTTGCTCATCACCAACAATGTCATGTTCGTCATCGAGACCAAGTACCTGCGCGGACGGATCGCCGGGGAGCCCTTGGACCGGGAATGGACCCTCCACAAACGGGCGCGCAAGACCCGCTCCCGCTACAAGCGCACCTTTTACAATCCCTTGAAGCAGGTCGCGACGCAGATCTACCACTTGCGGAGCCATTTGGAAAAGAACCTGGGGCCCCGTTGGGCGCAGGAATGCTCCCAAATTTGGATCCAGGGCGTGGTGGTCTTCGCCCATCCGCAGGGTGATTCCTCGGCCGTGGTCAACCACGAGCACGGCGTGGTGGACATCACCGGATTGCAAAAGTATTTGGAGAATTACCGCGCCCCTTCCCGGGCGCACCGCTTGAGCTACGGCCTTCGCCGGGAGATCTCGCGGGTTTTGACGGGACAATAGAAAAAGCAATTAGGAATTCGTAATTCGGAATGATTGGAATTTCCCATTGGGTCTCATCCCAATGGGAAATAACCTTAACTTAAAATTCAAAACTCAAAACTTAGAATTAAGGTCCTTTCTATTGCAGATCATCCCCCTTCCTCACGCCGGCTTCTTTGATTCCGTTGAGCCCCTCGAATCCTGCTTGGAAAAAGCTTCGACCCTATTTCATCCATCCTCCGCCCTTTCCAATTCCCTGCCCTCCTTTCTCATGTGGCGGGATGAGTTCGCCTACGCTTTGGTTTCCCAAGGCTCTGCTTCCTTCCTGATCGCCCATTACGAACCCTACGTTTATTTTCCCGCGCCCCCCCACCCCTTTAACGCCGAGACCGTCCAGACGGCGTTTGACTATATGAGGCGGGTCAACGGCGCCGGAGCCGGCATTTCCCGGATCGAGGGTTTGACGGAGGAGCAACAAAAATCAGCCGAGAAATGGGGATTCCCCGGCAGGGCCACCCTGGAGGAATATCTTTACGACCGTTCGCAGATCGCGGGTCTGCAAGGCGACCCCTTTCGCGCCAAGAGGGCCGAGATCAACCATTTGCTGAAGGAAAACGCCGTGGTCCTGCGCCCCTATCGCGAAAGCGATTTGGAAAAATGCGGGGAGCTTTATGAGTTATGGAAAAGCCAAAGGATTCCAACTCTCCAGGGAGGGATGGGCGAGAAGATGCTGTTGTCTTCCCAAAAAGCCCATTTTCGCGCCCTGCACGAGGGGGAAGATTGGGGAATGGACGCTTGGGTGGTGCTGTTGGGTGGCCGCCTCGCGGCCTATTCGGCGGGAAAGGCGTTAAGCAGCGGCACCTACGGCATTTATCTGGAGGTTACGGACTTGACGGTCAAAGGATTGTCCGCTTATATATTCGCCAGTATCTGCCGGCAGATGGAATCCTTCGCCCTCATCAATACGGGGGACGCGGAAGGCTTGCCGCGCCTGGCGGAATCCAAGGAACATTGGCACCCCTGCCGGCGGTTGCAGCTGTACGCTGTCGACCCGAAAGAATAAACCGCCGGCGGCCGGGTTTTAAGTTCTTGGTTGCCGATAAACAACCATTCATTCGCAAGTGAATCGATGGAAACCAAAACTTAAAACCGAGGACTCAAAACTTAAAATTCGAGGAGATGGAAATGGCTTCCAAAATGAACATCAAATTTAAAAAGCGCCACTTCCACCGCTTGAACCAGCGCCGCGCTCCGGCGTCCCCGAAACCGGCCGCCCACAAGAACGCCGCCAAGTCCTCCCACCGCATCCGGGTCAATTGGCACGAGTATTTCATGAACATCGCCGCCGAAGTGGCGACCCGTTCCACCTGCGACCGCAAGCACGTGGGCGCGGTCATCGTGCGCGACAAGACCATCCTCTCCACTGGCTACAACGGCAGCGTGCGGGGCCTGCCCCACTGCGACGACCGGGGCCACATGATGGAGGACGGCCATTGCGTGGCCACCATCCACGCGGAGGCCAACGCCATCATCCAGGCCGCCAAGAACGGGGTCAGGGTGGACGGCGCGGATATCTACATCACCGCCTCGCCCTGCTGGAATTGCTTCAAGATCGTGACCAACGCTGGAATCAAGAATATTTATTACGGGGAATTCTACCGGGACGACCGCATCTTCGACGCGGCCAAGACCTTGAAAATGATGGTCAGCCAAATCAAGGTTCCGAGGATTAAATAAACGGGTCGGTCAGGGAACTTTTCGGAGAGCTTCCCCCGCGTAAAACTGGAGAGGTTGGGTCAATCCCCACTTCGGGTCGTCAAAGTCCTTTTCACCCAGCCACTGGATGTCCCTGTGCTCTTCCCTGTTCAATTTCACTTCCCCCGACAACACCCTGGCGAAATAAACCATTCCGATGTGCCAGTGGGGCTCCTTGATCAGGTGGATGTCCATGTAGTCGGGCTGGAGCAGGGAGACAAATCCCGCCTCGTTTTGAATCGGCGGCCGCTTGCCCACCAATTCCACGTCCAGGCCGCTTTCTTCCTTGGCCTCCCGGACCGCCGCCTGTTCCGGGTTCTCGTCCAGTTCGATGTGGCCGCCGATGGGCAGCCAGCGGTTGAGCTGTTTATGAAAGATAAAAAGAACCTTTCGGTCTTTCACGATAAAAATAGAGACGGTGAAATCAATTTTCTCGTGCAGGTGGGGCATCCGCCGCTTCCTTTTAAACCTTGAATTTCCAAAACCGGCCGTCCCGTCGAGCCATTTTATTTCGACTTCTTTAAATATCCTATAAAACCTTCAGAAATGATGGTCGGTTAGTGGTTGTTCCCCGAAGGGATTTCGGTACAATATGCCCCCCTGACCAGCTTCAGAAAACGGGTTCGACTGGGCCACCGCATAGGGTTACAATTGAGCGGCGGTTCGACAGGCTCACCGCAAGCTGGAGGGTTAGTCCTAATTGGTAAGGCAGTGGACTTGAAAAACAGTCAGGACTTTTCCGAAATTTCCTAAAAAAAATAAATCGTCCCCAGCAAAATTAAAGGCCTTTGCCAGTAAGGGTTTCACGACCCGAACCGGCAGAGGCCTTTTTTATTAGTGATGGATTTTGACGGTTCACGAGGGCAAAAACCGGAAAAAAATGGGTTCTTAGGACTCCTATAGGACACTAGCAAAACAACAATAGGTTTTACTTATTCACCTTAACTTCGTTGATAATTAGAATGATTCCATCTCTCCTAAAAACACCCACTAAAATCGATTAAAACAATTCAATTTGACAACAATGTTGCGTATTTTATTGGCCCAAAATGATAACTAGTTTGAATTTTGAAGAACATTTAGTTTCAAAATCTGCTATAAATAAATCAGCATACGCGTCAAGCCTATACCATCGAAAGATGGCAAGCTCAAATAGGCGCGTTTTTTTTTATCTAAATCTATGGAATATTTAAAACCTTTTTTATCCTACGAAGATCAAGCAAAGTTGCTATTGTCCCGTGGATTAATAGCTGCCCCTGATGTTCTATTAGACCGTTTAAAATCCGTTAATTATTACCGTCTAAGTGGTTATCTTTATCCATTTCGCCAATCCAACAATCAATTCAAACCCGGAACAACATTAGATACTGTTTGGAACAGATATACATTTGATAGAAGACTTCGATGTCATGTAATGGATCCAATAGAACGCTTCGAAATTGCCGTTAAAACTAAGTTAATTTATCTTCACGCAAATAATCACGGCCCATTCGGATATACGGACAATGCTAATCTGCCGATGCTTAGACCCGATGAATTTCAAAAATTCCTTTCAACGATCCAAGAAGAATTCAAAAGAAATAAAGAACCATTTGTTCGTCACTTTCGACAAGCTTATGGGGACAAACACAACTATCTGCCTGTTTGGATGGCCGGGGAATTAATGTCTTTTGGTACTTTGTATACCTTTTTCAAGGGGATGAATTATCAAGATAGACAGATCATCGCCACACAATTCAATGTTCAAGATAAGGTTCTTGAATCTTGGTTTAGTTGTTTAAATACAATTCGAAACATATGCGCACATCACAGTCGGCTTTGGAATCGTGACCTAGGAATAAAACCACTTATTCCGTTAAAAGATTCAGTTTGGCATTTACCTATCCCAACACCGAATCAAAAGATTTTTGCTGTAATTACTATATTTAACTATATTTTAAAAATTGTTGCCCCTCAGAGTACTTGGCAACAAAGATTTAGAGACTTTTTAGCTCAATACCCCTCCATCCCCTTGTCCGAT
>CAZUXW010000042.1:0-25314 GCA_964624625.1 uncultured bacterium | reverse complement strand
CAGGGAACGACCTGACGGGCATCGCCAGCGTCAATGTCTACCTGGACAACAACAACGACGGCGTCTTTGACGCCGGGGATACGGCCTTGGGTTCCAGCGTTTATAGCTCCAATAATGGAACGGCTAGCATTGTCCTTTCCGACATCATTCCGTCCGGGGGAACCAATACCTATCTGGTGACCTACACCTTCTCGGCGACGGCCACGGGTAATTATTCCGACAGCTTCAATCCCTCCGTGAACCTGACGGGAACGAACTCCAACGGACCCCTCCAATTCACCGGCTCCATCCAGAACAGCGCCCTCCTGACGGTGGTGGGTTTAACCGCCACCCCGACGAGGACGCCGACGGCTACACCGACGGCCACGCCTGAGACCGTGACCTTGTCTTCCGGCTCCTCTTCGCCCTCCTCCTCCACGAAAATTCCAGGGGCCGTCGGCGTGCCGGTCCTTCAAATCAAGGCGGACAACAGCGCGAATTCCGCCGCGGCGAACGTGACAAACTTGAAATTGACCGCCTCCGGATCGGGCAACAGCAACAGCGGCATCAGCTCGGTTTCCCTTTACTTGGACGCCAACAACGACGGCGTGGTGGATTTAGGCGACACGCTGCTCGCGACCGGAACCTATTCCTCCAATACGGCTTCCCTGACCTTCTCGAACACGATTCCCGCGGGAGGGGTGGCCAATTACCTGGCCGTGGACAACTTCTCAGGATCCGCCTTGGCGGGTATTTATCAAACCAGTTTGCTGGGTAACGGGGACATTACAGCCGTCAACGGGTCAACCGGCCAGGCGGTGCTCTTTACGGGCGCCCCGGTGAACGGCGCCACGATCACCCTGGCCAACGCGACGCCGACGGTCACGAAAACCCCGACGATCACCCCCAGCGCCACCTCCACCATCACCCCGACCGCGACCGCCACCAAGGATAAAGATGTGAAACCCGTGGTCTATCCCAACCCCTCGGACGGGACGAAACCGGTCAAGGTGACCGTGCCTTACACCGACGTCAAGGTCCAAATCTTCACCACGGCTTTCCGTAAAGTGGCGGAAAAATCCTTCCCGCCCCAGAGTTCGGGCTATGTGGATCTGGACTTGACCGACAATTGGGGCACCAAATTAGCCAGCGGCCTCTACTACGTCGTGGTCACCAGCCCGAACGGCAAAAAGGTTGGGAAGCTGCTCCTCGAACGTTGATTTTCCCCACTGTTTCTCCCTGAAATTCAAAAAGAATAGTCCTGAGGGGACTATTCTTTTCTATTTTATCGGGGCCTTGCTTTGTGTGGGTTTGGCTTGTTTTTTTGAGGGTTTTCGTTAGAATTGCTCTCCTCTCGAATCAGTCGGGAGGCTTTTTTTGGTAGGGGGGCGTAGCTCAGCTGGGAGAGCACTTCCATGGCATGGAAGGGGTCGTGGGTTCGATCCCCATCGCCTCCACCAATTTCTAGTTTTAAAAAATTTAGCCTGTCCCAAGCCTGCTGACTTTAGCAGGCTTTTTTATTTCCCGCGAACTATAATGGGTCCGCTTGAGGATTAATCACAGGCCTTCGGCCAGTTTGGGATTCACATGATCAGCCGCCAAGATTTGGAACTCGTTGAAGAAAAGACCCTGGCTCCCCATGCCCAAAAATCCAGCTTAAGCCGCGGCCGGCAGTATCCGGAGGCGGAGCATCCCTATCGGACGGTTTTTCAAAGGGACCGTGACCGCGTCATCCATTCCTCGGCTTTCCGCCGGCTCCAGTACAAAACACAGGTTTTCGTCAATCACGAGGGCGATTATTACCGGACCAGGATCACCCACACCCTGGAAGTCGCCCAGATCGCCCGATCCATCGCCCGGAGCTTAGGCCTGAACCAGGATTTGACCGAAGCGATCGCCCTGGCCCATGACCTGGGCCACACGCCCTTCGGCCACTCCGGAGAAAAGGTCCTCAACGAGATCATGAAAGAGGATGGCGGCTTCGAGCACAACGCCCAGAGCTACCGCATCGTGACCCACTTGGAGGATAAATACCCTTCCTTCAAGGGCCTCAATCTTTCCTATGAGGTCCTGGAAGGCGTGGACAAGCACCGGACCAGGTACGACCGGCCGGGGGGAGACGGGGAACAATACACGCTGGAAGCGCAAATCGTGGATTTGTCCGATGAAATTGCCTACTCCTCCCACGACATCGATGATGGATTGACCTCGGGGCTCTTGAGCTTCGACGGGTTGAGCGAGGTGGCCCTTTGGAAGCGGAACCTGGATAAGGTGAAACAAAATTTCCCCGGCCTCAACCGGGAAAAGATGAAGTACCAGGCTGTCCGGCAGGTGATCGACGAGCAGGTGACTGATCTTTTGATCGAAACCACCGCCAGGGTGGAAAAATTCGGAGTCAAAACCGTGGAGGATGTCCGGCGCTGTCCCGAGGAATTGGCGGCCATGTCCAATGGGTTCCGGACGGAGTTTTTGGAAATGAAGCGCTATCTTTTCCAAAACATGTACCGCCATAGCCGGGTCACCCGCATGGAATCCAAATCCTCCAAGGTCATCCAGGGTCTTTTCGGGCTTTACGAGTCCAATCCGGACATCCTTCCGACCACTACCAGGGAAAAGGTCAAGAACAGGCAGGAGCCGGTCCGCCGGATCATTTGCGATTATATCGCCGGCATGACCGACCGGTTCGCCATCGAGGAATATGAGAAATTGACCGAGCCCTCGGTTCGGGTTTAGTTGAACCAAGAAGACTGGAAACCCGCGAAGAACATTCCGGCGATTGGATGGACTGGGTTCGACCCGCTGAAGTGGATCCTCTTTTAATGCCATTTTCGGCTGGCATTTTCCGACATTGACTTCGTGGCTTGGTGTCTTCGTGGTTAATTCGGCTTATTTTGCCCCCGGTTGACAGCCCCGAACTTTGACATTAAGATAAATCCATTAAAAGTCCCCGTAAGCCAGGCTCACGGGGGCTTTTTCATTTTGAGCGTCTTTTCGAGGAACGACATGGAAACCTACCAAATAATCCAGGACGGCGACGACTATCTCCTGCCCGTTTATAACCGGCAAAAGATCGTCCTCATGCGCGGCGAGGGCAACCAGGTTTATGACTCGGAAAGGACCGTTTATCTCGACTTTTTTTCGGGAATCGCGGTCAATGGCCTGGGCCAGGCTTACCCCGAGGTGGTGAACGCCATCATCGAGGAAACGAAGAAGCTGGGCCATGTTTCCAATTACTACTACAACGAGCCGAACGTCAAATTGGCCAAGCTTCTGTGCGATGTTTCCTTCGCCCAAAAGGTTTTTTTCTGCAATTCGGGAACCGAGGCCGTTGAGGCCGCCATCAAACTCGCCCGCAAATGCTTCCGGAGGGAAGGCCAGGATAAGTTCGAGGTCATCAGCTTCCACAATTCCTTCCATGGCCGGACTTACGGGTCCTTGTCGGCGACGGGGCAGGTAAAGTACCAGGAGGGGCTGGAGCCGCTCCTGCCTGGGTTCAAATTCGCCAACTTCAATAATATCGACAGCGTCAAGAAGCTCATCGGGGAAAAAACCGCCGCCGTGCTGGTGGAAACGATCCAATGCGAGGGCGGCATTTATCCGGCTGAGCCGAAGTTCATGACGGAACTAAGGGAGCTCACGAAAGAAAAGGGGATTTTCCTCATCCTTGACGAGGTCCAAACCGGAATGGGCCGGACGGGAAAAATGTGGGCCTACCAGCATTACGGCATCGAGCCCGACATGATGACATCGGCCAAGGCCTTGGGAGGGGGGCTTCCCATGGGGGCCCTTTTAGTGACGAACCAGGCGGCCCAGGGATTCAAGCCCGGCGACCACGCCTCCACCTTCGGCGGAAACCCCATCGTCAGCGCCGCCTCCATCGCGACCATTGAGGCCATCCTCATGAAGGACTTGGTGGCCCACGCGGCGAAAGAAGGGGAGTATCTCAAGCTCGCGCTGATGGACCTCCAAAAGGAAAACCCTAAACTTTTCACCGAAGTCCGGGGGAAGGGCCTGCTGCTGGGGCTGGAAATGACCAGGAAAGCCGGCTCCCTGGTGAACCATTGCCTCCACCAGGGACTTCTGATTGGTACGGCCCATGAGACGGTGCTCCGGTTCACGCCGCCTTTGATCACCACCAAGTCCGACATTGACCTGGCCCTCGCGAAGCTCCGCAAAGCCATCGTCGAAGAACTCAAGACGGCTTAAATCCCCATGGCACCTACTCCGCGGCATTTATTGACATTGGAGGAGTTTTCCCCGAAAGAGCTTTCGGCCCTTTTGGCATTGGCCGCCAAAATGAAAAGGACCCCGGCCAAGTACCGGAAAGCCCTTGACGGCCAGTGCCTGGCGATGATTTTTGACAAGAGCTCGACGAGGACCAGGGTTTCCTTCGATGTGGGCATGACCCAATTGGGCGGGAAGGCCCTGCTCTTGAATGGCGGGGAAATGCAACTGGGCCGGGGCGAACCGATTTCCGACACCGCCAAGGTGCTGTCCCGGTACGTCCAGGGAATCATGATCCGGACCTTCGCGCACTCGATGGTGGAAAAACTGGCCGAGTACGCCAGCGTGCCGGTCATCAACGGCCTCACGGACAGCCATCATCCCTGCCAGGTTTTGGCGGATTTGCAGACGATCCTGGAAAGCTTCAAGAAATTGAAGGGCCTGCAATTGGTCTACGTGGGCGACGGTAATAATATGGCCCACAGCCTGATGATCGGCGCCGCCAAAACCGGGATGCATTGCCGGATCGTCTGCCCCGGGAATTACCAGCCTGACGTTGCCATTTTAAAATCCGCGCAAGCGGAGGGGAAAAAGACGGGAAGCCGGATTGAGGTCACGCGGGAGGTAAGGGGGTCCGTGAGGGGCGCGGATGTGGTTTATACGGACGTCTGGACCAGTATGGGACAGGAAGCCGAAAAAAATAAGAGATTGGAAGATTTCAGGGGTTTTGAGGTGGATGAAAAGCTGATGGCGGAATCGCCGAAGGCGATTTTCCTCCATTGCCTTCCGGCCCACCGGGGCGAGGAAGTATCGGCGGGGGTGATCGACGGCAAAAGGTCCCGGGTTTGGGACCAGGCGGAAAACCGCCTGCACGCCCAAAAGGCCCTTCTGGTCACCCTGATGGGGGACAAGAAGAATTAGTAATTGGGAATGAGGAATTCGGAATTTTATTAGATTTAATTCCTAACTCCTAATTCCTAATTGGAAAAAACTGGTACTTAATGGTAAGGAGACAACTATGAGTAACGTTCGAAAAGTAGCATTGGCCTATTCCGGCGGGCTGGATACCTCCATCATCATTCCCTGGTTGAAGGAAAATTACGCCTGTGAGGTCGTGGCGTTTATTTCCGATGTGGGGCAGGGGAAGGAAGTCGGCCCGGCCAGGCAAAAGGCCCTTAAAACCGGAGCCGTCAAGGTTGTGGTCAAGGATCAGCGGAAAGATTTCCTGGAAAAATTTTGTTTTTCCGCCTTGAAAGCCCAGGCGAAGTACGAGGGAACCTATTTATTGGGAACCTCCTTGGCCAGGCCCGTGATCGCCCAGGGTTTGGTGGAAACAGCCTTGAGGGAGGGCGCTGACGCCATCTGTCACGGCGCCACCGGCAAGGGCAATGACCAGGTGCGGTTTGAGCTGACGGTGATGGCGCTGGCGCCCCACTTGAAAATCATCGCTCCCTGGCGGGAATGGGACATTAAATCCCGGGAAGACGCGATGGATTACGCCGCCCAAAGGGGCATCGAGATACCCGTGACCAAGAAAAGGCCCTACTCCATGGACGGCAATCTTTGGCACCTGAGCCACGAGGGAGGGGAACTGGAGGACCCTTGGAACGCCCCGTCCCCCCACGCCTTTCTCACGACGAAGGACCCGGCCAAGGCGCCCAAGAACTCCCTCAATATCACCCTCCAGTTCAAATCCGGCGTTCCCGTGGGTTTGAACGGCAAAAAGATAGGCGCCGTCGCCCTCCTGGAAAAATTAAACAAGCTGGCCGCAGGCTACGGCATCGGCCGATTGGATATCGTCGAAAACAGGCTGGTGGGCATGAAGAGCCGGGGGGTCTATGAGTCCCCTGGCGCCACGGTGCTTTATGAGGCCCATCGGGCCCTCCAAAGCTTGACGGTGGAAAGGGAATCCCTCCACCACAGCCAGCTGATGTCCGTGAAATACGCCGAGATCATTTACTACGGCCAGTGGTTCTCGCCCCTGCGGGACTCATTGGAAGCCTATTTCAATGAAATGCAAAAAAATGTGACGGGTGATGTCCGCGTGGAGCTCCATCCTGGCCGGGCCGTGGCCACGGGGGTCCGTTCCCCTTATTCGTTGTACAAGCTGGATCTGGCGACCTTTGGCGAGGACGCCGTCTATAACCAAAAGGACGCGGAAGGTTTTATCCGGTTGTTCGGTTTGCCGATGAAGGTGGTCGGCATGGTGAAGAGGAATAAAAAATAAGACCGACACGAAGCCTCCAAGACACGAAGAAGGATTTTAGGCAATGACTTCTTAGTGGCTTCGTGACTTCATGGTAGACGCAGGTTAAAGGATCGGGAAATGAAAAAGACATGGGGCGGGAGATTCAAGAAGGCGACGGACCCTCAAGTGGAGGCCTTTACCGAGTCGATTTCCTTCGACTACCGATTGGGCCTTTTCGACATAGAGGGAAGCTTGGCCCATGTCCAGACCCTGGTCAAGGCCAGGCTCCTGACGGCCTCCGAGGGAAAAAAACTTGCCGCCGGACTTCTCAGGGTTAAAAAACTAATCCTCGAGGGCAAATTGCCGGTTCACTCCAGCTTGGAAGATATTCACACGGCGGTGGAAAGCGCCTTGACGAAAATCGTGGGTCCCTTGGGTGGAAAGCTCCACACGGGACGGTCCCGGAACGACCAAGTCGCCACGGACTTCCGTCTTTTTTTACGGTACGCGGTCAAGGAATCGGTCCAGGCCGGGTGTTATTTAATCGAGACCCTAACCCAATTGGCGCTCCAGGAGAAGGATACCCTCATGCCTGGCTACACCCACCTTCAAAGGGCCATGCCGGTCACCTTGGGGCATCATTTAGCCGCTTACGCCTTTATGTTGACCAGGGACATGGACCGGTTCCTTTCGGCTTGGGACAGGGCCGATGCCCTGCCCTTGGGTTCGGGAGCCCTGGCCGGCACCAATCACGCCTTTGACAGGAACTTGACCGCCAGGAAACTGGGTTTGAAATCCGTGCTTCAAAACAGCCTGGACGCCGTGTCGGACCGTGATGTTTACGTGGACTTCCTTTCCGCAGCCGCCGTCACCCAGATGCATCTGTCCCGGATCTCCGAGGATTTCATCCTTTGGGCCACCACTGAGTTTGGCTTTATCGAAATGGATGACGCTTTCACGACAGGCTCCAGCCTCATGCCCCAAAAGAAAAACCCCGATGTGGTGGAATTGATCCGGGGGAAAGCCGGCAGGGTCTTCGGCAACCTGATGGGTCTTTTAACGGTCCTCAAAGGACTGCCTCTTTCCTATAACCGCGACTTACAAGAGGATAAGCACTTTGTGTTTGATTCCGTCGATACGGTGGTGTCGTCCCTCAAAACCATGAATGGTTTCGTGGGCTCCCTCAAGTTCCAAAGGGAAAGAATGGAAAGCGCCGCGGATAGGGACCTGGCCCTCTTGGCCACCGATCTGGCGGACATTTTGGTCCTGGAGGGTCTGCCTTTCCGCCGGGCCCATGAAGTCGTGGGGGAAGTGGTCGGTTATTGCCTGGAGCAGGGCAAGCGGCTTCAGGACCTAAGCGATGGGGAGCTGCTGCGGTTTTGCGACCTGTTTCCGAAGGGAACGGCGGAGCACTTATCGGTCCACCAATCGGTCGTCCGGAAGAAGGCCGTCGGCGGGACCGCGCCCCAAAACGTCGTGAAACAAGCGGCGCTGCTCAAAAAAGAAATCTCGAAAATCAGGGCGGTAACTTCCCGCTTATAAGGAACAGACATGACTGGATTTCATTTCAAGAACAACCGCTGGTACTCGGACGGGGTCGCCCTGTCCAAAATCGCCGAAAAGGTCGGGACCCCCGCCTATGTTTACAGTCTTCCGGCTTTTGAGGCGAAGTTCAGGGAAGTGGACCAGGCCTACAAGTCCGTCCCGCATCTGGTGGCCTACTCGATGAAAACCAACGATAACTTGTCCGTCATCCGGGCCTTGGGACGCCTGGGGTCGGGGATCGACGTGGTTTCGGGCGGGGAATTGTTCAAGGCCCGCAAGGCCGGGATCGCCCCGGGAAAAATCGTCTTCGCGGGTGTGGGGAAAACCGACGAGGAGATCGCCTACGCCTTGCAAGAAGGCATCCGTTATTTCAACGTGGAATCCATTCCCGAGATCAAGGCCATCAATTCCATCGCGAAAAAAATGGGGAAGACCGCTTCCATCGCCATCCGGTTCAACCCGAACGTGGACGCCTTGACCCACCACTATATTTCCACCGGCAAGAAAGAGAACAAATTCGGGGTTTTCCTGGGAGACCTGGAGGAGGTCATGGCGACCGTCCGCCAATCCACCTCGGTGCGTTGGACGGGAGTCCATGCGCATATCGGAAGCCAAATGACCCAGACAGCGCCCTTGGGAAAATCGGCCAAGGTGGTCGAGCAGATCGTGTTGAAGCTGCGCCGGGAAGGCTTCCCCATTTACGACGTGAACTTGGGCGGGGGCTACGGGATCGATTACAAGGGTGAAAAACCGCCCAAGGCTTCCCAATACGCCTCCATGGTCCTTCCGGTCATCAAAAGGTTGAACGCAGGGCTGATCTTGGAGCTTGGCCGGTTTATTTCCGGCAATAGCGGCGTCATTTTAACCAGGGTGGTCTATGTCAAAAAGAGCGGTAAAAAGACCTTTTATATCGTGGATGCGGGCATGGGTGACTTGATCCGGCCCGTCCTCTATGAAGCCTATCACCGCATCGCCCCTGCCGAGGGCCCGCAAAAACCGGTCCAGACGGTGGACGTGGTGGGCCCCATCTGCGAATCCGGGGATTTCCTCGCTAAAAACCGCAAGCTTCCCCTGGCCAAGCGCGGCGATTTATTGGTGGTTTTCTCCTCCGGGGCCTACGCGAGCGTGATGGGAAGCACCTACAACTCACGGCCCCTGGCGCCGGAAATCGTGGTGAGGGGAAACCGTTTCGCGGTGGCCCGGCGCCGGCAGACCCGCGAGGATTTGACGCGGCTGGAAAAGTTCGTCCTCTGAGGTCCGGCCGCTAAAGTTTACTTGCGATGGATGTTAAAATTCCTTAAACTAATTCCCACAACCACCGCCAACCCCCGCCTGGGGGTTTTTTTGTATCGGCGGTAGTCGAGAGGAAACAAAATGTTCCGCGGCGCCTATACGGCTCTAGTAACCCCTTTTAAAAACGGGAAAGTTGATTACACGGCTTTTGAGGCCCTGATCGAAAATCAGATCGCCAAGGGCATTGACGGCCTTGTGCCTTGCGGCACCACGGGCGAGTCGCCGACCTTAACGGAGGCCGAGCATGGGGAAGTCATCGCCTTCACGGTGAAGACCGCCCGCAAGAGGGTGCCGGTGATCGCCGGGACCGGCTCCAACTCGACCGCCGAAGCCATCCATTACACCCGCCACGCCAAGGAAGTCGGCGCGGACGCGGCCCTTTTAGTCTGCCCCTATTACAACAAACCCAGCCAAAGGGGGCTGATCGCCCATTTCAAGGCCATCGCCGACGCGGTCGAGATTCCCCAAATCCTTTACACGGTCCCGGGCCGGTCGGTCATCAATATCCCGGCGGAAACCATCGCCGAGTTGTCCCGGCACAAGAATATCGTCGGGGTGAAGGAGGCCAGCGGCAATTTGGAACAAATGATCAAGATCAAGGCCCTCTGCCGCCCGGATTTCGACCTGATCTCCGGCGACGACACCATCACCCTTCCGGTTTTGGCGGTGGGGGGGGTCGGGGTCATTTCCGTCATCTCTAATTTGATTCCCGCGGAGACTTCTCGGACCGTTCACAGTTATCTCGAGGGGAAAGTGGAGGAATCGCGGGAATTGTTCATGAAATATTTTGAACTGGCCAAAGCCGTCATGTCCGTGGATTCCAACCCCGTCGGCATCAAGACCGTCCTGGCCCTTCGCGGGCAGATGGCTGAGGAGTTCCGCTTGCCGCTGGTTCCCGCCTCGGCCGAGGCCAGGGAAATCCTCCGCCAACAATTGGATCTTCACGGGCTCCTGGCTACCGCCGGTCAACCCCATCCGGCAGGCTCAGGGCGGGGCCGATGAGCATCCGCCTCGCCGTATCCGGAGCCACGGGCCGGATGGGCCACACGATCCTGGAACTCGCCGCCCATAATCCGGCTTTTGAAATCGCCGGCGCCTTGGAAAGCGCGTCCCATGCCGCGGTGGGCAAATCCATCGCCGATGCCTTGCCTTCCCTCCCGAAGGTTATGGCTTTGGTCGCCGATTCTTTATCCGGGATCCAGCCGAAACCCCAGGTGCTCATTGATTTTACCCAGCCGCCCGCCACCCTTTCTTATTTGAAGGAAGCCCTGGCGCTCGGCATCAGCCTGGTCATCGGCACAACCGGTTTTTCCGAGGATGAGAAGAAAAAAATTCAGGACGCTTCCCAAAAAATTCCCATCATGATGGCCTCGAATATGAGCGTGGGAATGAACCTCCTTTTCGCGTTGGTGGAAGAAGCCGCCGCCAAGCTGGGCCAGGGTTATGACGTGGAAATAACGGAGGCGCACCACAATTTGAAAAAAGACGCCCCTTCGGGATCGGCCTTGAGCCTTGGGGAAGCGGTGGCCCGCGCCTGGAAAGTTAATTTAAAAGACGTTGCCACCCATGGACGGGAAGGATTGGTGGGAGTCCGTCAAAAGGGAACCATCGGGATGCATGCCCTGCGAGGCGGGGACATCATCGGCGACCATACGGTCCTCTACGCGGGCCAGGGGGAGAGGCTGGAACTGACCCATCGGGCCCAATCGCGGGAAGCTTTTGCCCAAGGCGCCCTGAAGGCGGCCCAGTTCTTATCGACCCAAAAAACCGGCCTTTATGACATGAGGGACGTCCTCGGATTAAAGTAAGCCAAAAGACGACACGAAGCCACAAAGCCTCGAAGGAAAGCAAAACCTTTGATTGATAAAAAAATGGAAATATTCTTTTTGAGTAAAGAACCTTTATTCTTACTCCTTTCTTCGTGGCTTCGTGGCTTCGTGGCGGATTTGGGTGTTTCTTGAGAATCGCCAGGCTGCTCCATAACGGCAAGCCGAAGTGGGCCATGCTGCTCGAATCGGTGGATACCTACCGTTATTTCCAATCGGATGAGCCTTGGAATGATCAGACCATGGATTCCAAATCCTATCCCTTGAGGCCTGACCAGCTGCTGGCGCCTGCCCTCCCGACCAAAATCGTCGCGGTCGGATTGAATTACCAGGACCACATCAAGGAAATGAGGCAGGAGGACCACAAGGATCCGGTTTTATTCCTCAAACCATCCTCCTCCCTGTTGAATCCCGAGGGAAAAATCCTTTATCCTCCCTCCTCCTCCCGGGTGGATTATGAGGCGGAATTGGCGGTGGTGCTTAAAAACCGCTTGAGGAACGCTTCTCCGGCCGATGCCCTCAAGGCCGTGTGGGGCTATACCTGTTGCAATGACGTGACCGCCAGGGATTTACAGAAGACCGACGGCCAATGGACGAGGGCGAAGGGATTTGACACCTTTTGCCCCTTGGGGCCTTGGCTGGTGACGGATTTTGTGGAAGGGAAGCAGAGGATCACGGCCAAGGTGAACGGGGAATTGAAGCAGGATTCCACCATCGACAAAAGGATTTGGAACACGGCCCAGCTCCTTTCGTTCGTTTCCCAGGTGATGACCCTGGAGCCGATGGATGTCCTGACGACGGGGACCCCTTCCGGGATCGGGCCGGTAAAACCGGGGGATATGGTTGAAGTGGAAATTGAGGGGATCGGCGCCCTGAGAAATGAAGTTGGTAAACCCTAACGGAGGCGAATGAGATGGACTTTCAACAATCGGACCGGATGAAGAAGCTCCCGCCTTACCTGTTTATCGAAATGGACCGGAAGAAAAAGGCCGCCATCGAAAAGGGCGTGGATATCATCAGCCTGGCCATCGGGGATCCCGATTTGGCCACCCCGGATTTTATCATCGAGGCCCTTTATAAGGCCGCGAAGGACAAGGCCAACCACCAATATCCCCTCGGGTCCGGCCTTCCCAAGTTCCGGGACGCCGTCGCCAAATGGTACAAGCGGCGGTTCGGGGCGGACATCGATCCCAAGGATGAGGTGGTCGCCCTCATCGGTTCCAAGGAGGGAATCGGCCACCTCCCCATCGGGGTCTTGAACCCGGGGGACGTCTGCCTCATGCCCTCGCCCGGCTATCCTGTCTATCACGCCGGCACCCTCTTCGCCGGCGCTGAGTCCTATCTCATGCCCCTGTTGGAAAAAAACGGGTTTCTTCCGGACCTCGACGCGATTCCGTTGGAGGTCGTGAAGCGCGCGAAATTGATCTGGACCAACTCCCCGAACAATCCCACTTCGGTCTTGATGGACAAGGCCTTCTATACCAAGGTCCTGGACTTCGCCAAAAAACACAACCTCATCGTGGCCAATGACGCCGCTTATACCGAACTTTACTACGATGGGAAAAAGCCCGTCAGCTTCATGGAAATTCCCGGGGCCAAGGAGATGGGCGTGGAATTCCACTCCCTCTCCAAAACCTTCAATATGACCGGTTGGAGAATCGGGTTCGCGGTGGGGAACAAGAGCGTCATCAAGGCCCTGGCGGACGTGAAGGGGAACCTGGACTCGGGCGCCTTTAATCCCATCCAATACGCCGCCATCGCCGCCTTGGAAGCGCCGGACTCGGTTACGGAGAATATCCGGAAGATATACCAGGAAAGACGAGACCTGTTCGCCGCCGGGTTAAAGAAGTTGGGCTGGCAGTTTCAGGTTCCCCAAGCCGCTTTTTATTTCTGGATCAAAGTGCCGAACGGCATGTCATCCGCCGATTGGTGCGGTAAGGTTTTGGAAGAAGCCGGTATTGTAGTAACTCCAGGCAACGGGTTTGGCGCCGAGGGCGAAGGCTATTTCCGGATGACCATTACCGTTGATAAGGCCAGGTTGGAAGAAGCGCTTCAAAGGCTTTCAAAGCTCAAATAAGGCGCTCTTCGTCTTTCGTCCTTCGTCGTTCGCTTAAGGCTTGAAAGAAGGCGCGGAGGACGGAGGGCGGACGACGAAGGACGGGTTTTAATGGCGTTAGTTTATCTGTCTTTGGGCTCCAATTTGGGTGACCGTGAAAAGTACCTAGCGGAGGCCCGGCGGGCCATGGAAAAGTCCTTTTCATCCGTCCGTTTTTCGAAAGTTTACGAGACTGAGCCGGTGGATTTTAAGGATCAGCCCTGGTTTTTAAACCAAGTGGCTGAAGTTCAGACCGAATTGCAGCCTGGATCTTTGCTAGAATGGGTTCATGCTTTGGAGGCCAGTCATGGGCGCCAAAGGGTCACCCCCAAAGGCCCCCGGACTTTGGATGTGGATATCCTGCTTTATGATGATTGGGTCATGGAAGAATGTGATCTGACCCTGCCCCATCCCGAGTTGACGCGGAGACGGCATGTGCTGGTTCCTTTGTCGGAGTTGGCGCCGGAAAAATGGATTCCGGTCAGTGATCTCTCGGTGCTGGAAGCGCTGGAACAATTAAAAGACTCAACACAGGTTAAACCCCATGCTTCATCATAAATATATCGCTGTTGAGGGCCCCATCGGCGTCGGCAAGACCAGTTTGGCCGAGATCCTTTCCAAAAAACTGAACGCGAGGCTGGTCCTGGAAGGGGCTGTGGAGAATCCCTTCATCGGAGAGTTTTACAAGGACATCAAAAAACACGCCTTCCAAACCCAGATGTTTTTTCTCCTTTCCCGCTACCGCCAGCAGCAGGAGATGGTACAGAGCGATCTTTTCCAGCAGGGGGTCGTCAGCGATTACATTTTCGCCAAGGACCGTTTGTTCGCCAATCTCACGCTGGATGACAATGAGCTGAAATTGTACGAACAGCTCCATTCCATCCTGACCGGAAGGGTCCTCAAACCGGATTTCGTCATCTACCTGCAGGCTTCCACGGACGTCCTATTGAAGAGGATTTCCATGAGGGGCCGGAAGTTCGAGAGCCACATCACGGGGGATTACCTGGCGGAGCTCAACCAGGCCTACAACTATTATTTCTTCCACTACCAGGAGACTCCCCTGATGGTCATCAATACCAGCGAGATTGATTTTGTCCACCGGGACGCGGATTTGGATGACCTGCTGGTGCACATGAGCAAGGTTTCCAAAGGAACGACCTACTATCAACCCGTCAGCGTTAAAAAATAGAACGATTACCACGAAGACACGAAGGGGCACGAAGAACGGCAAAAGACCTGATTTTTTCATCGTTTGATTTCTTCGTGACTTCGTGGTGAAGGGGTTGCATTAATGGCTAAACAAATGAACGTCCTTGAATTCCAGAAAAAGTGCGACCGGGGGGAAAAGCTCACCGTCGTCACGGCCTACGATTATTCCATGGCCCTGGCGGTGGATGGAGCCGGCGTCGACGCCATCCTGGTCGGGGACAGCCTCAACATGACCATGTTGGGCAGGCCCAACACCCTTTCGGTGACGATGGAGGAGATGCTCCACCACGCCAGGGCGGTGGCGGCAGGGACTCAAAACGCCATGGTGATCGGGGACATGCCTTTTCTTTCCTACCAATTGGGCCCGGAACAGGCCCTGGAAAACGCCGGCGCCTTTTTAGCCGAGGCGGGGGTCAACGCCGTTAAGCTGGAATGGTGCCCCCAAGCCTCCGAAGTCACAAGGTTCCTGGTGGAGAACGGCATCCCGGTGATGGGCCATGTGGGGTTCACGCCCCAGCAGATCCATCGTTTTGGCGGCTACCACCGCCAGGGAAAAGACCCTTCCTCCGCGGCGCGGTTGTTGAGGGAAGCCAAGGCCCTGGAAAAGGCCGGCGCCTTCGCGGTGGTTTTGGAATTGATCCCTTCGGACATAGCCAAGAAAATCACCCAAAGCCTGAACATCCCGACGATCGGCATCGGGGCCGGGCCCCATTGCGACGGCCAAGTCCAGGTCCTGCACGACATGCTCGGGCTCCTGCCCGACTTTCATCCCCAACACGCGAAGGCCTATCTCCAGCTTCACGAAAGCATCAAAAACGCCGTAAGGCAGTACGTGTCCGAAGTCCGCTCCGGTAATTTTCCATCAAAAGATAATTAGCCACAGATGTCCCACAAATCTATTTGCGATCAAGCTGCGGATTTGTGGGACTATACCGCCCACGATATAAGTTTTAAAATAGAGGGGCGGCATGAACACGGATTAACACGGATTTGAATTTTGAAAAATCAAAAGTTTTTACCTGAGTTCATCCTTGTTCATCTGTGGCAAAAAGAGGTTTTCATTGTCCGCTTCTAAACTCAAAATTCTATCAACGCCTGCTGAAATGCAGGCCCAAGCCCGCCAATGGCTCGAGGCCGGAAAATCCATCGGCTTTGTCCCCACTATGGGAGCCCTCCACCAGGGCCATTTGGAATTGGTCCGGATTTCCCGAAAACAAAACCCGGTGACGGTGGTTTCCATTTACGTGAACCCCCTTCAATTCGGCCCCAAGGAGGATTTCGCGAAATATCCCCGGACCCTGGAGGCGGACCTCAAACTCCTGGAAAAGGAGAAGGCCGCCCTGGTTTTTACCCCGTCGGACAAGGAAATGTATCCGGAAGGATTCTCGACCGGCGTGAAAGTGACGGGGCCGGTCGTACAAGGCCTTTGCGCTCCCTTCCGCCCCGGCCATTTTGACGGGGTGGCCACGGTGGTGGTCAAGCTGTTGGGAGCGGTCCAGCCCACCAGGCTCTACCTCGGGCAAAAGGACGCTCAGCAGGCGGCCCTCTTGAAAAAAGTCATCGGGGACCTGAACATGAATGTCCAAGCGGTGATTTGCCCCATCGTCCGGGAGCATGACGGGTTGGCCATGAGTTCCCGGAATGTCCGCCTCAGCCTGGCCGGAAGAAGAAGGGCGCCCATCCTGTATAAGGCCCTCAAAGTCGGAAAAAGTATTTTTGAACTGGGGGAGACGGACGCGGAAAAAATCCTGGGAGAGGTCCGGAAGGTCATCCGAGGCGAGCGCAAAGTGAGGCTCCAGTATTTAGAAGCGGTGGATCCCCTGACCTTGGCGCCGGTGGCGAAGATCAACCAGGGAACGATGGTGGCCTTGGCGGCTTATTTGGATAATATCAGGCTTATTGACAATATTATTCTTTGAAAACCATGTAGAATTCAGGGTGAAAATTGTAAAATATCGCACTTATCGAAGCCACCCATCACGGTTCACTTTAATGGAGTCAAGCATGGCCCGGACATTCGTGAAGTCGAAAATTCATAAAGCCACCGTCACCCAAACCGACCTCCAATACGAGGGAAGCATCACCTTGGACCCCCGTTTAATGGAAGCCGCCGATATCGAGCCCTTTGAGCAGGTTCATGTGCTCAACCTCAACAACGGCAACCGGCTGGAGACCTACGCGATCAAGGGAAAGGCCAATTCAGGGGTGGTCTGCCTGAACGGGGCCGCCGCCCGCCATACGGAAAAGGGGGACCAGGTGATCGTCCTGACTTACGAAAGTTTCGCCCACCTTCCGCCCAAGGGCTACCAACCCACGGTGGTATCGGTCAACGCCAAGAATAAAGTCACCAAAGTAAAAAGGGGAGGCTGACCATGTCGCTCGACCTATTTTTAGACGACCAGGAATTGACCGCCCGCATCCAGACCCTGAAAAAAGAGCGCAACGCGGTGATCCTGGCCCACAGTTACGAGAGGCCGGAAGTGCAGGATATCGCCGATTACGTGGGGGATTCCCTGGAATTGTCCCGCCTCGCGGCCAAAACCGACGCCGACGTGATCGTCTTTTGCAGCGTCCACTTCATGGCCGAAACCGCTAAAATCCTCTCGCCCCAAAAAACCGTGTTGCTTCCCGCGGCGGAAGCCGGTTGTCCCTTGGCCGACATGATCACGCCGGAACAGCTGGCCGCGGAAAAAGCGAAATATCCCAAGGCGGCCGTGGTGGCCTACGTGAATTGCTCGGCGGAAATCAAGTCCATGGCCGATGTCTGCTGCACCTCGGCGAACGCCGTCCAGGTGGTCAATGCCATGCCCCAGGACGAGATCCTTTTCGTTCCGGACCAGCACCTGGGCCGCTGGGTCCAGACCCAGACGGAAAAGAAGATCATCCTTTGGGCCGGCTGCTGCCCGACCCACCAGCGCATGAAGGTCAGCGATTTCCTGGGGCTGAAAAAGGAACACCCGGACGCGGTGATCGTGGTCCATCCCGAAAGCAACGAGGATATCTGCAACCTGGCGGATGCCATCCTCTCCACGTCCCAAATGCTCCGCTATTGCCAAGCCTCTTCCGCCTCCAAGTTCATCATCGGCACCGAAATGGGCATGCTCCACCGCCTTCGGACGGCCATGCCGGAAAAAACCTTCTTCCAGCCCAGCAAGGGCCTGATCTGCCCCAACATGAAGATGACCCAGCTCGAGGATGTCTACGAGTCCCTGAAAGAACTTAAGCATCCCATCGAGATTCCCGAACCCATCCGTCTGAAGGCCCTCAGGGCTTTGGACGGAATGCTGGCGGCGGTCCCGACGAAGTGATGAAGCCAGGCAAGAGGCGCCGCCTGGCCATCGTGGGCTGCGGCGCGATCGGATCGCTGGTGGCAAGGCTCCTGGAAAAGAAAAAATCCTCCTTCGTCGTAACCGCGGTTTTCGATACCTACCTCAGTTCCTCCCAGGCCCTGTCCCGAAGCCTCAAGTCGCGCCCGAAGGTTTGCCGCGACCTTTCCGCGATATTTCCCCATTGCGATATGGTGCTGGAGGCGGCGTCCCCCCAAGCCGCCGTTCAAGTCGCTGAGGCCAGCTTGGCCAAGCGAAAGCCGGTGGTCATGATGAGCACCGGGGGATTTCTTTTAAACCGCCGGCGCCTGACCCTTTTGGCCGAACGCAAACGGACCAAGATTTACCTGCCGTCCGGGGCCTTGGGGGGCTTGGACGCCCTGAAGGCGGCCCGCCAAATCGGCCGGCTCAGCTCCGTCAGCATCACCTCGACCAAGCCTCCCCGGGGTTTCGAGGGCGCGCCTGGTTTGACCAGGGCGCAGAAGCAAAAGCTTTACAAAACCAAGAAGGCTTTTTATCTTTATAAGGGTAATGTTGGGGGAGCGGTGAGGCTTTTTCCGGCCAACGTCAATGTGGCCGCGACTGCCGCTTTAGCTTCGGGCTATCCTGAAAAACTCAAGGTGCGGGTAATGGCGGACCCTAAACTGAAGTTCAACCAGCATGAAATCAAAGTCTCCGGCGATTTTGGCGAATTCACCTCGCTGGCCCGCAACCGTCCCTCCAAGCAAAACCCCAAAACCAGCGCCCTCGCCATCCAATCCGCCCTCGCGCTCTTCGAGCGCCTGGAAAATTTCGTCGAAATCGGAAGCTGAGAAAGGGACCGCGGAGTTTCGTGAAACAGGAAAATAAATTTGACCACAGATGAACACGGATTAACGCGGATGAATAAAGAGAAAATGATTTTAAGTTTTCAGGATTTAATCCGTGCTCATCCTTGTTCATCCGTGGCTGATTCAGATTTTGTCCTTAGGTTTTTGGAAGAATCCCTTGAAAGGGGAATTATCCGTGGCTGACTTGCCCTGCGCCATCCAAATCCAAGGCCTGTCCAAGACCTACAAAACGGGTTTTTGGCTGGCCCCGAAGGTCAGCAAGGCCCTCAAGGGCCTGCAATTGGACATCTACGAGAACCAGGCTTTCGGTTTGATGGGCTTGAATGGAGCTGGCAAGACCACGGTGATCAAGCTGATCATGGGCCTGCTCAAGCCCACCGGCGGCAACATCACCGTGCTGGGCGGTTCCGTTTCGGACCGCCTCATCCGCGATCAAATGGGCTACCTGTCCGAGCTCCCCTATTTCTCCAAACAACACACGGGCAGGGAATTGCTGGAATATTTCGGGACCCTGCACGGATTATCCGGCAAGGATCTCCGCCACCGGGTGGACGAGGTTTTGGAATTGGTCCGCATGGTGAAACAGGCGGGGGAGAGGGTCTCCGGTTATTCCAAGGGGATGATGCAGAGGATCGGCATCGGCCAGGCCTTGATCGGCAAGCCCAAGCTCTTGATCTGCGACGAGCCCATGAGCGGCCTGGATCCGGTCGGGTACAAGGAAATGAGGGACATATTCATCGACTTGAAAAAGTCCGGGACCACCCTTTTCCTGAATACGCATATTTTGGATGAGATTGA
The DNA here is from genome assembly GCA_964624625.1 of uncultured bacterium. Lineage (GTDB taxonomy): Bacteria > Oederibacteriota > Muellerivitia > Muellerivitales > Muellerivitaceae > PALSA-1180. Next base: position 6,001 of record CAZUXW010000042.1, on the reverse strand, counting down.
AAGGGTTTGCGACAGGATCGGAATCCTCCACGAGGGCGAGCTCAAAGCCGTCGCCACCATGACCAAGATCCTGGAAACCTCCGTGCCGGTGGATTACTGGATCGACGTGGATTCGGGCGAGGCCCCTAAATTCCACGGGCTCCCTTTCCAGGCCGCGGTGCAAAAAAACGGCGGGGTCCAAATATCCGGCATGGTCCTGGCGGAAACCCTGGCCCTCATGACTTCCCGCAGGGCTAAAATTAAAGGAGTCCGTCCCCTCTCGTCCATTGTCGAGGCCTATTTCCTCCAAACGATCGGGGCCCACGCCCACCTCCGGGCCCCGGAAGGGAGCCGGGCATGAAGCGGATCGCCGCCGTGGCGGTTTTCACCTTCCGGGAGCTTGTCCGGAGCAAACTGCTTTTCGTTTGGCTCATCAGCGTCGTGGTCCTCCTCGGACTGGCTTTCCTTCTTTCGATCCTGAGCTATGGGGACATCCTCAATATCTTCATGGACTTGGGGCTGGTCGGGATGGAGGTGTCGGGCCTGATGGTGCTGATCCTGAGCCTGGCCGTGACCTACACCACCGAAATGGATCAAAAAGCCATTTATCTCCAGCTGGCCAAGCCCGTCACCAGGGGCGAGTATCTTTTGGGAAGGATCCTCGGTTTTTTCCTCTTGAACGCCCTGGTGGTTTTGGGCATGGGAATGGTGGTCGTCGGCCTGGTCCTTTTCCTGGGCGGGGCGCCGGTGCCGACCCTTTTTTACGACTGCGTCGTTTTTTTGCTGATGGAAATGCTGGTCCTCACGGTGGTGGGTTTGACCTTTCAAATGATCGCCACCTCCATGGTGGGCGTGGTGGTTTACAGTTTTTTCACGATTTTCCTCGGCCACTTGACCGGAGAGATCCAGTGGCTCCTGGGAAAGGAATTGGCCCCTGCCACCAAATTCGCCCTCCAAGTGGTTTATGTCGCCCTGCCCAACCTTGAGGTCTACAACTTGAAGGACCGGATGTACGATCCGACGATGGTCCTGGGGCTGCCCCAGTGGGAAGAGGTCGTCCTTTACACCATCGCCTATTCCTTTTTCGTTTTCCTGATCGGTTGGGTCAACCTCGAAAAAAGGGAATTCAAGTGAGCCCCGCCCATCCCCAATCGGCCCTGCTCAAAGCCGCGCCCTTGGCCATCCTGCTTCTTTTCCTCGGCCAGGCTTTTCTTTCCGCCAGGCTGGGCCGCTGGGTGCATCCCGAACCAGTGGAGTATTCCCAGGCGGTAAGGATGGATAAAAGGGTCGCCTCCACCTTGAGGGCCGCGGCCTTTTTAAGCGGATACAAGGTTCTGGTGGGCCACGCCTTTTGGATCAAGGTGATCCAATATTACGGGGATTCCTTCAATTCCCTGGACCGCTACTCCAAACTTTATGATTATTGCAGCCTGGCCTCGGACTTGAACCCGAGGTTTATTTCCGTCTACACCTTGGGGGCCTCGGCCTTGGCTTTCCATTTGAGGCGGATGGACGAGGCGATCCGCCTGCTGCAAAAGGGGATCAACTCCAACCCCAAGGACCAAAGGCTGAAATTGATGCTGGCGGCGGTCAGCTACCAGGACTCGGGGGAATTCGACAAGGCGATCCCTTTCCTGGAGGCTCAAATCGACCAGGGCGACGCCCCCTATATGCTGATCACCATCCTGGCCAATGTCTACGAGAAGGTGGGCCGTTACGGGGACGCGATCAAACTTTGGCAGAAAATCCTGCGGGAGTCGGACCAGCAGGAACCAAGGATCAGGGCCGGGTTGAAGCTTCAGGAGCTTTACGGCCTGGAGAAAAGCGGGAAGAAAGCCAAGCCTTGAATTGGAAATCGTCATTTCGCCGAAGGCGCCCGCTTCGCCGCTGGTGGGGGGGGATCGGTTTGGCCATGATCCTCGTTGGGCCCCTGGGGGCCCAGGTTCAAACCGACGGTTCCTCCCAAGCCGCGGCCCCGATTTCCAAGGAAACCCTGCCCAAGGTCAAGACCACCGATCCCTACCTTGCCCACCGGCGCCATTCCTTTTATTTCGCCGACACCCTGGCCTCGGTCCTCTTGAAGTTCACCATGAGCCCCGGTTTCAACGCCAAGGATCCGTCGTCCCTCAACGACCTGGGTTACATCTATTATTATTTCGGGGAGTTCGCCGACGCCCAAATCCAGTTTAAGAAAGCCCTGGAGATCAATCCGGCTTTTTCCGACGCCTACGTCAACCTCGGAGTCACCGCTTATAAGTCCGGGGATTTCCAGGCCGCCCTCCAATACTTGAACCGGGCCTATGAAATGGACTCGGCCCGCGGCGAGATACCCTACGATCTGGGCCTGCTTTCCTTTGAGCAGGGCGAGTACGGAAGGGCCGCTGGATTTTTCCTGGAAGCGGCCCAAAAAATCCCGGACGACCCCAAGGTTTGGAACAACCTGGGCTGCGCCTATTTCAAGCAAAAGGATTACGCCAAGGCCTATGGCGCCTTTCAGGCGTCGGTGGAAAGGGGCGCGGCTTTTTACCACGCCTATTACAATTTGGCGGTGGCGTCCATACTCTCGGGGAATTACGAAAGCGCCATCGCCCATACCCAAAAGGCGGTCCAACTGGCCCCCTCCAATCCCGACGCCGCCAATCTCCTGGGGCTGGCCTACCTCTTCAACCAAAGTTACTTGAAAGCCTCGGTGGCCCTGGCCCGGGCCGTCCAAAAGGAACCGAACCATTCGGGCTTCCTGAACAACCTGGGCCGGGCCCAATTGGGTTTGGGGCATTTCAAGGAGGCGGAGAAGGTGCTGCAGAGGGCCCTTCTCTTCGACCCTGGTTTAAAACCGGCCCAATGGAACATGGGGGACTTGAAATTACGCCAGGGAAAAGTCCAGGAGGCCTTGACCCTCTACGAGAACGTGGCGGATTGGGAGGAGGCGAAACATAACCCGGTGTTTCAATATAACTGGGGAGTGGCCTGCTTCCAGTCCGGCGACAGGGAGATGGCGCGGCAGCATTGGGAAACGGCCAAGGACCTTGACCCGCGGTATGTGGAGCCGATTTACGGACTGGCGGTTTTGCGCCAGGAGTCGAGGGATTTTGAGAAGGCCCTCGCCCTGATCCGCCAGGGCCAATCTTTGGAACCCCAATCCTCCCGCTGGGTCCGGTTGGAAGGCGATGTGGAAATGGGCCAGGGAAAACAAAAGGAAGCCCTCGCGAGCTACGAGAAGGCCCGGAAAATGGGGCAGGAAGACGCGGGGCTCCTGGTGAAAATAGAGCAATTGCGGAATCAAAACGAGCAAGCGGAAGCCAAGTTAAGCCCGACCCCTGAAGGTCCGAAGGCCCAGGTTGAGCCGGAAAAACCCTCCGGCTATCAAGACCAGATTCATCATTCGGTCAGCATCGGCAATTTGGACGAGGCGCTGGCCCTGGCCCAGAAGGAAACGGGGGAATGGCCCGCCAAGTCCTCTTCCTGGGAAGACCTCTCGGGGGTTTACCAGAAGATGAACGAGAGGGAAAAGGCCTATCAGGCCATGAAAAGGGCCCAGGAATTATTCCCCAAGAACCAGCGCCTGATGGAGGAAGCGGGCCAAGCTGCCTTTCTGGCCGGGCGTTACCTTATCGCCAGGGATTATTTCAACCAGGCTCTGATGATTTCACCTTCCTTCGCCTCGAGCTTGGGGCTGGGTGCCTGCGCCTTTAAATTGAACCAATTCGAGGAATCGGTCCAATGCTGGGAGAAGGGACTCGCCGATTTTCCCAATCGGGCCGAGTTTTACTACAACTTGAGCCGGGCCCATTACGAACTGGGCCATTCGGCCCAGGCCTCCCTTTACCTCCAGAAGGCCTTGAGGTTGAAGCCTGATTATCCGGAAGCCATCACCAACAGCGCCGGAATGGATTTGGACCGGGACGACTTGAAGGCTGCCGAAATGAAACTCAAGAAAAGCTTGGCATTGGATCCCCAGGTCGCCGAGACCTATTTCAATTTCGGGAATCTGGAGCTCAAAAAGGGCGCCTTGGCCGAGGCCATGGGCTATTACCAAAAGGGGTTGGAACTCAATCCCGACGACGCGGACGCCTATTACTACCAGGCCGTGATCCTCCTCAAGCAGGGGCAATGGACCAAGGCCCAGAATCTTTTGGAAAAGGCCCTGGAAAAAAATCCGGCCCACGCCAACGCCCTCTATAACCTGGGAAAGGTGGCCATTGAGACGGACGACTATTCGGGAGCCAGGAACTATTTTGAGGAATCCTTGAAATATATGCCGGGCCAGGCCGACGCCTATTTCGGCTTGGGACTGGTGCATCTCCACCAGGGCCATTACCCTCAAGCGCAGGATAACTTTGAAAAGGCCCAAGCCAGCCCCCGAACCAGGGCGGAAGCCACTTACTATCTGGGCCAGGTCAGTGAGAAGATGGGGGACAAGCAGGCTGCGGCGGTCCTTTACCTCCAATCGATCCAGATGAGCCCGGGACTCGGGTTTCCCCACCTGGCCTTGGGCGACATTTTGAGGGAACAGGGCCAAGTCCATCAAGCCAGGACGGAATATGAAAAGGCCTCGGCGCAAATGGAATATCCGGAAATCGCCAAGCTGGCACAGAAACACTTGGAAGAATTAAAATAAAAGACCTTTTACCACGGAGTTACACAGAGTAACACGGAGTAAAGAGTGAATATTTCTGAAGGCCTTTGTAGGGGCGGATTTGAGACCCGTCTTGCTAGGTCTTTCAAAATATCCGTGTTCATCCGTGTTAATCTGTGCCTAAATTTGGTTTTTCTTTACTCTGTGTAACCCTGTTAACTCTGTGGTTCAATTTCCGGAGGTTTCATGATCCATCTCGTCACTTTAAATCCAGCCCTAGACCTTTCCTTGCGGCTGGCAGAACCCCAAAAGGGAAAAATCGGCGAAGTTTTGGAAGCCCAAATCGAAGCCGGCGGCAAGGCGCTGAATGTCGCCAGGTTTTTGAAAAAATGGGGAATCCGCCCCGTGACTTGGCTCGGTACTGGCGGGGAAAAGGACTCAACTCATGTCCTGTACCGCGCCTTGCTAAAAGAGGAAGGGTTATCCGCCAATTACTTGGGAGGCACCGCGCCGGTCCGGTTCAATGTCATCGTTCAAAACAAAAGCAGGTCCTCTAAGTACAACCATCCCGGTTTTGAGCTGGATTTAACCTCCTTTCCTAAACTCTACAAGGCTGTGAAAAAGGGTGACCTCTTGGTCATGACAGGCCGACTGCCAGTCGGCATGAATCCAGGGCTCTATGGCGCATGGATCAAGGCTTTTGGACGAAAGGGAGCGGGGACGGTCATTGATACTTCCGGGAAGGCCCTGACGGAGGCCCTTCAGGCTAAGCCCTGGTTTTTCAAGGTGAACCTGTTTGAATTTTCCGAAGCTTCCCGCCAAAAGATTGCTAACTTAAAGAGTTTTACGAAACGGTTGCCAGGGCTGCTGAAGTCGGGTCTCCTGCATGGCGCCGTGACGAATGGTGCCGAGGGAGCCGTTCTTTGGAACGGGAACCAGGCCTGCTGGGTTCGGTCGAGCCAAAAGGTGAAGTCACCTCTGGTCGTGGGGGCGGGGGACGCCTTCTTGGCTGGATACCTGAAGGGATTGCAATCGCGGAAGAGTTTCGAGGAATGCGCCCGTCTCGCTTGCGCGGCAGGAACGGTTGTGGCGATGACGGGGATTCGCGGATTCAAGCCACAGATGGCCACAGCTTTACTGAGAAAAATGAGAATAAACAAAATATAAAGACGGAATTTTCGCCACAGATGAACACGGATAAGATTGGATTTTTAAAGGCAAAACAGTAACCTGTTTTAAAGAAACACTTGAATTGCCGTTGTTTATTAAAAAGTAATCCGGTTTGTCTTTTTTTGAAAAGGTATATCCGTGTTAATCTGTGGCTAAATCATGTTTTGCCTTACCCCGTGTAACTCTGTTCACTCCGTGGTGAAAAGGTTTTGATTTGACTGAAACTCGCGCCGTCTATTCCGTCACTGAAATCCTCCAATCCGCCCGGGCCCTGCT
>CAZUXW010000041.1:0-26534 GCA_964624625.1 uncultured bacterium | reverse complement strand
ACCGCCTGCCGCAGTTGGGAACCAAAGGCGCCTACCTCAAGCAGATGGTGAAGGATAAGCTCGTCGAGCACAAGGTTTACATCAATAAGGAGGGCCAGGACATGCCTGAAATCCGGGAATGGAAATGGGGTGCAATTCAATGAAAACTCAAACACTGATCGATACAGCGGCCGCGCTCATGGCCGACGGCAAGGGACTTTTGGCAATGGATGAGAGTAATTCCACTTGTAACAAACGATTCGCCACACTTGGAATTCCTCCGACGGAGGAGGCTAGGCGGACTTATCGAGAGTTGATTATAACTACCCCGGGTTTGGGGGAGTGCATCAGCGGAGTGATCCTCTACGACGAAACGATCCGACAGAAAAGAAAAGACGGGGTTTCCTTCGTGAAAACTCTTACGGACTCGGGAATCATTCCGGGAATCAAGGTCGACACTGGCGCAAAGGATTTGGCCGGCCACCCAAACGAGAAAATAACCGAAGGCCTGGATGGTTTACGGGAAAGGCTGGCGGATTACTCCCAAAAGGGCGCCCGTTTTGCCAAGTGGCGGGCGGTATTGACTGTCGGTGAGGGAATACCCACTTTGAGTTGTATCGAGGCCAATGCCCACGCGCTGGGCCGCTATGCCGCCTTGTGCCAGGAAGCCGGATTGGTTCCCGTGGTTGAGCCTGAGGTGCTCATGGATGGTGATCACTCCCTTCAACGTTGCCTTGCGATAACCGAGGAAGCCCTAAGGATGGTTTTCCGCCAATTACATATTCAAAAGGTACTGGTGGAAGGCATGATCCTGAAACCCAACATGGTGCTTCCGGGGTGGGGCTGTACCCGTCAGGAAACGGTGGAGGAAGTCGCCGAAGCCACCGTGAAGTGTCTTCTGCGAACCGTTCCCGCCGCCGTTCCCGGGATCGCGTTCCTATCCGGTGGTCAATCCCCGGAACTGGCTTCGGCCCGGTTGAACGCCATGAACCTTCGGTTTCGGCCGAGTCTGCCTTGGTCTTTAACCTTTTCGTTTTCTCGAGCCATCCAGCAACCGGCTTTGGAGATATGGATGGGCGAGGAAGCCCATGTGGCGACCGCGCAGAAAGTCCTGCTTCACCGTGTAAAGTGCAACCGGGCCGCAAGACAAGGTAAATACAGCCCTGAGATGGAAAGAGAAAAAATATGAATAACGGCTTAACCGCTCCAAACCTTGGGTCGGTTGTATCGGTGCGCGGAAGCGTCGTGGATGTAAGGTTTGACGCGAATTTACCGCCCATTTTCACTTTGCTTCGCGCGAGGGAGGGCAAGGTTGCCATTGAAGTCTTGACCCAAATCGATTCGCGCCGAGTTCGTGGAATCGCCCTGACGCCCACACAGGGCCTCGCCCGGGGCATGAGGGTGGAGGACACAGGAGGGCCCTTAAAAGTCCCGGTTGGGAATGAGGTCCTTTCGCGCATGTTTGATGTGTTTGGCAACCCGATTGACCGAAATGCCGCTCCAACCAATGTTCAATGGCGCTCCGTGCATCAACCGCCGCCGGAGCTGGCGCGCCGTTCCACAAAATCGGAGATATTTGAAACCGGGATAAAGGTCATCGATGTGCTGGTGCCGCTGGAACGGGGGGGCAAAGCGGGCTTGTTCGGCGGGGCGGGCGTGGGAAAGACCGTGTTGCTCACGGAAATGATCCACAACGTGATCGGCCACCACGAGGGGGTCAGCATTTTTTGCGGAATTGGGGAACGCTGTCGCGAGGGGGAAGAACTTTACCGCGAAATGAAAGAAGCTGGGGTGCTTCCGAATATGGCGATGGTTTTCGGCCAGATGAACGAGCCGCCTGGCAGCCGATTCAGGGTGGGACTCGCCGCGTTGACAATGGCCGAGTATTTCAGGGACGACGAGCATCGGGACGTGTTGCTGCTCATTGACAATATTTTCCGCTTCATCCAGGCGGGCATGGAGGTTTCCGGTCTGATGGGTCAAATGCCGTCCCGTCTTGGCTACCAACCCACGCTTGGCACTGAATTATCCGGGCTGGAAGAACGAATCGCGAACACCGATACCGGCGCCATTACCTCCATCCAGGCGGTCTATGTGCCGGCGGACGATTTCACCGATCCCGCGGCCGTACACGCCTTCTCGCATCTCTCGGCCTCTATCGTTTTGTCGCGTAAGCGGGCGGGGGAGGGTCTTTACCCCGCCGTCGATCCTCTTCAATCAAGCTCCAAAATGGCTACCCCAGGTATTGTCGGCGACCGGCATTACGCCCTGGCCCAGGAAATCCGGCGGACTCTCGCACAATACGCCGACCTCAAGGACATCATCGCCATGCTCGGCCTAGAACAGCTTTCGCCGGAGGATCGAAAGGTGGTTGCCCGCGCCCGCCGTTTGGAACGATTCCTCACCCAGCCCTTTTTTACCACCCAACAGTTCAGCGGGTTTCAGGGAAAGCTCGTCAGCCTCAAGGACTCGCTGGACGGCTGTGAGAGGATTCTGCGGGATGAATTCAAGGATTATCCCGAAAGCGGCCTTTACATGATTGGGGCGATTAGCGAAGCGAAAAAAAACGCTCCGGCGGACAAACCGGCGGGCGGAACCGGACCTGGAGATAAACCTCCGACAACAACCGAACCGAAACCCATCGTTAATACCAAGGATGAGTCCAAAACCAATCCAAAGCCTCATTCCAGGTCCGAAACACAAACGGAGGCGCGACATGCCGTCCCAGCTCATGAATCTTAAGATTCTCCTGCCTTTCCAGGTTTTCGCCGAGAAACGAGGCGTTTCGCGCGTCGTCGTGGAAACCCCTGAAGGGTTGTTCGGACTCCTGCCTCACCGACTCGACTGCGTGGCAGCTTTAGTTCCGGGGATACTGACCTATGAAATCGGGGAGGGGGGGGAGGTTTATGTAGCGGTGAATGAGGGGGTGCTGGTCAAGACCGGGTTGAATGTACTCGTCTCCGTACGTAACGCGACAGGCGGGACGGACTTGAGCCGGTTACGGAAAACGGTGGAAGAAGAATTTAAGAATATGAACCAAAGGGAACAAGCTGTCCGATCGGTGATGACAAAAATGGAGAGCGGATTTATCCGACGATTGGCGGAGTTTCATCATGAGTGAAAAACCTGAAACCGAGAATGGGAAAGATTTGACAGGGTTCAGCCGAGAGGTCGGCGAGAAGGCTGAACGAAAGATCAGGGCACAGCGGAATCCCGCCAAGGGCGTTTGGTTCGGGTTGGGCATGATGGGGCTCATCGGTTGGTCCGTGGTGGTTCCGACCCTGCTCGGCGCGGCACTTGGCTTATGGTTGGACAAAAGGCATCCGGGGGGACATTCCTGGACGCTGGCCCTCATGGCGGCGGGACTCGCGATTGGGTGCATGAACGCCTGGCATTGGGTGGCCCAACAGGACAAAGAAATGGGGGAGGAACAAAATGACTGATTTATTTACCGGGGGGTTGGCTTTGTCGGTTGGAATTTTGATCGGAGGAATATTTTTTGCTGGCCTCTGGTGGACAGTTCAGAAGGGGATTTCGATCAAACGGCCTGCCCTTTGGTTTCTCGGCAGCCTGTTGCTGAGAATGGGCATAACCTTTTTGGGGTTCTATTTCATTGGGCGCGGCCATTGGGAAAGGCTTTTTCTGTGCCTGGTTGGATTTTTAATCGGACGTTTTATTGTGACGAGGCTCGGCGGTGGAGTGGAAAAACCGGCCATCATGTCGCAGGAGGCCGGCCATGCGCCTTACTCCCGATGAGATGATCTTCTGGCAAAATGGATTTTTTAAACTCAATGGCACTATTGTGTTTACGTGGGGGCTCATGCTCGTCCTGACAGCCGGCTCTAAAATCCTAACCCATAAGCTTTCAACGGGGCCGGACCGTTCACGATGGCAGAACCTGCTGGAAATCGTCGTCACCAGTATCGAGAAACAAATTAAAGAGGTGGGATTAAGTCGGCCCGAGAAATATATCGGTTTTCTTGGAACTCTTTTCCTTTTCGTCGCAACGGCCAGCCTTTGTGCCGTTATTCCCGGCTACGAGCCTCCCACCAGTTCGCTTTCGACCACGGCCGCGCTAGCGCTGTGTGTGTTTGTGGCAGTACCATTCTTTGGCATCGAGGAACAAGGTTTGGGGGATTACCTCAAGTCCTATATGAAGCCCACCTTCATCATGCTGCCCTTTAACATCATCAGCGAACTTTCACGCACCCTTGCCCTGGCAGTCCGTTTGTTCGGCAACATGATGAGCGGGGCGATGATCATCGCGATCCTGCTCACGATCACACCTTTCATCTTCCCTATTATCATGATGGTTCTCGGCCTGCTGACGGGCATGGTTCAGGCCTATATCTTCAGCATTCTGGCAGGGGTTTATATCGCGGCCGCCACAAGGGTTCGAAAACCCAAGCCTGAAACGGTGTCCAAGCCGGAGGTCAATGGTCCGCCAAAGTCCGAGGTTGAATCCCAACCCAACCCTGATGACAAAAAGGAGGCCGCGCCAAAATTTGAACCGGCCTGAACGATTGAAGAAATAAAAAAGAAAATTAAAGGAGATTTTATGGATAGCTTAACGATTATCGCCGTGGCATCGATTGTCATCGCGGGTATTACCACCGGTTTCGGGACGATGGGTCCCGCTCTAGCGGAAGGAAGGGCGGTCGCGACGGCTTTGACTTCGTTAGCCCAGCAACCGGACGCCTCCGCCACGATTACCCGGACCCTTTTTGTGGGACTGGCGATGATCGAGTCCACCGCCATTTATTGTTTCGTGGTCTCAATGATTCTCATCTTTGCCAACCCCTTCTGGAACCACGCCATCGCCCAAGTGGCGGGAAAGTAAGCCCATGCTCATCGACTGGTTTACCGTCGCCGCGCAGGCGCTCAACTTCCTCATTCTGGTGTGGCTGATGAAGCGCTTTTTATACAAGCCCATCCTTCACGCCATCGATGAGCGAGAGAAGGGGATCGCCGCCGAACTCGCGGAGGCCGACAAGAAGAAGTCCGAGGCGCAAAAGGAAGGCGACGAGTTTAAGCGCAAAAACGAGGACTTTGACCGCGACCGCTCCGCGCTTTTATCCAAGACCGCCGCCGAGGCCCAGGCGGAACGCCAGCGGCTCCTGGAGGAGGCACGGAGGGCCGCCGAGGATTTAAGCTTTAAACGCCAGGAAGCCCTGAAGGCCGAGGAACAAAACCTGCGCCAGGTCATCCGGCGAAGGACGGGCCAGGAAGTGTTCGCCATCGCGCGAAAGGCGCTGACCGATCTCGCCGGGGCGGGTTTGGAGGAGCGGATGGTGGATCTATTCACCCGCCGCTTGCGGGCGATGGAGGGCCAGGCGAAAACGGACCTAGCCGGGGCCTTGAAGTCGGGTCCAAACCCCGCGCTGGTGCGGAGCGTTTTCGACCTTACCCCGGAACAACGAGCCTCGGTCCAAAAGGCCCTGAATGAGAGCTTTTCGGCCGAAGTCCGCCTCCAATTCGAGACGGCGCCGGAGCTCATCAACGGGATTGAGTTGACCGCGAACGGGCAAAAGGTGGCCTGGAGCATCGAGGATTATCTCGCGTCGATGGAAAAAGGCGTCGAGGACATTCTCAAGGAACGGGATAAAACCGCGGCTAAGGAATCTTCCGATTTAACCCCGCGCATCGCCAAGCGGGCTTACGAACTTTACGAAATGCATGGCCGTAAAAACGATTCAGCCGGGAAAGACTGGAACCAGGCCGAGGATGAGATTCGAAAGAGGGGCCGCAAAACCGAACCTAAGCCTGAGGCCAAGGCTGAGCCTCAGCCGGAAGCCAAAGCCGAGCCTAAGCCTGAAGCCAAAGCCAAAGCCAAACCTAAGCCGGAAGCCAAAGTGGAACCTCAGCCTGAAAAGATAAATTCGTGAACCAGGAACCAGCACCAGTTAAAACCCAAGTGCTTCAAGATGTTTTTGACAGCGCTTTTACGGCTATTCACCAAGCTTTGGAAGGCGCGAAGCCCCAATTGAAGCCAAGGGAAGTGGGGATCATCACCCGAGTGGGCACCGGTATCGCCAAGGTTTCGGGCCTCCCGGGGGTGGGCTTTGAGGAATTAATCGAGTTTCCGGGCGATGTGCTCGGTATCGCGTTTAATGTGGATGAGGAAGAAATCGGCGTGGTCCTGCTCGGCGATTATTGGCATTTGCGGGCGGGGGATGAAGTCCGCCGAACGGGCCGGGTTATGGATGTGGGCGTGGGGGAGGGTTTGTTGGGCCGGGTAATGGATCCGCTTGGACGCCCCCTCGATGAAGGTGGGCCGGTGGCCTCCAGCGGGCGCCTTCCTGTCGAACGGCCTGCGGCCCACATCATGGACCGCGCGCCGGTGACCGTCCCTCTTCAGACCGGGCTCAAGGTCATCGACGCGCTTATTCCCGTCGGTCGGGGCCAGAGGGAATTGATCTTGGGCGACCGCCGGACGGGGAAGACCGCCATTGCCATCGACACCATCCTCAACCAGCAGGATCAGAATGTGGTTTGTGTTTATTGTTTCATCGGACAGCGCGCCTCCGCCGTTGCGAAGGCCGTCGCGACTTTGCGGGAAAAGGGCGCGATGGATTACACCGTCGTGGTCGTGACTGAGGGAAATGACCCGCCCGGTCTTGCTTATGTTGCCCCTTACGCCGCCACCACCATCGCTGAATTTTTTATGGAAGCGGGCCGGGATGTTCTGATCGTTTACGACGATCTCACCCATCACGCGCGGGCCTACCGCGAACTCTCCCTCCTGTTGAACCGTCCGCCAGGCCGAGAGGCCTTTCCAGGTGACATCTTTTATATCCACTCGCGGATGCTTGAACGAGCAACGCATTTGCGCACGGAACTCGGAGGCGGTTCGCTGACGGCCCTTCCTATTATCGAGACCCAAGCGCAGGATATTTCCGCCTATATTCCCACCAACCTTATTTCGATTACGGATGGACAAATCTATCTTTCGCCCTCATTGTTCGAATTGGGGATACTGCCTGCGGTGGATGTCGGAAAATCCGTTTCCCGCGTCGGCGGCAAGGCCCAACGCGCGGCCTACCGGGCCGTGGCCGGGGACCTGAAGCTGGCTTACGCACAGTTTGAGGAACTTGAGACTTTTTCCAGGTTCGGCGCCCGACTGGATGAAAACACCCGCAAAACAATCGACCATGGACAAAGGATAAGGGCCTGCCTGAAACAGCAGGAAAACGCCCCGGTGTCGGTGCCGGCGCAAATTACGGTGTTGTTGGCCCTCAGCGGGAAACTTTTCGATGAGGTCCCCTTAAACCTTATGACGGACGCAGAGCAAGCCCTGATCAATGCTGCGGCGAAACTTCCGGCGGAAGTTCGTGCGAGATTGGAGTCGGTTGAAAAGTTGAGCGACCAGGATCGGGAAAAGATTGTCCAAACCGCCCGTGATACGCTTGCCCCATTCCAACCTAAACTGGAAGATAAATTGGGGGCCAATACCAAGTCCCAAACCGGGGACAAATCAGAAGCTGAGACTGGGGAAAAGCCGAATTCGGTGCCAGCCGTCAAGCCGGAAAATAAAACGGAAATAAAACCAAAACCCGATTCTAAATCAGAAGATAAAACGGATGCCAAAACCCGGCCGCCACTTGTGTCCAAGAAGGATGTCAAGGCGGATATAAAACCTAAAGTTGAACCTCCGGCCCAAGGGGAAGATAAGGAAAAGTCCGAACCTGGGGAAAAGTCATGAGCAACACAACCGCGAGCCTTCGTAAAAAAATCGCCGGAGCCGGAGATCTCCAGTCAGTGGTTCGGACCATGAAGGCTGTCGCGGCGTCAAGCATTGGCCAATATGAGAATTCCGTACGTGCCCTGGCTGATTACAATCACGCCGTGGAATTAGGATTGGGGGTTTGCTTTCGGCAAAGCGGACCAGTGTCTACTCTTGAGAGTAAAAACAAAAAAAACGATAGCGCCATTGGCGCGGTGGTATTTGGCTCAGACCAGGGGCTGGTGGGACAGTTTAATGACCTGGTGGCCGATTTCGCGGTCAAGACACTGGCGGCTCTGCCGGGCAAAAAACTGGTATGGGCCGTCGGTGATCGGGTCCACGCGCGGTTGGAGGAGGCGGGACTGCGGTTGATGGGGACTTTCGCGGTGCCGAATTCAGTCAAAGCCATCACGCCCCTCGTCGGACAGGTTCTTCTGGAGAGTGGGGATCACCGGGCCAAGGGGGAAATAAACGAACTCCACCTTTTTTACAACCGCCCAACATCAGGGGCCATTTACACGCCGGTAACCCAACGACTTCTGCCTCTGGATGAAAACTGGAGACGTAAGCTTGCCGGCCTTCCTTGGCCGACGGAAAACCTACCCGAAGTCCTGGGCGTCGGCGCCGAGACCCTAAAGGCTTTCCTCAATGGATACCTATTCGTTTCACTCTTTCGGGCCTGTGCCGAATCCCTGGCCAGCGAGAACGCCAGCCGCCTGGCAGCGATGCAACGCGCGGATAAAAATATCGACGAATTGTTGGAAGAGCTCAACGTTAATTTCCATCGGTTGCGCCAAAGCGGTATAGATGAAGAACTTTTCGATGTCATCTCGGGTTTTGAAGCTTTGAATGGAAAAATGAAGTAATTGAGTGAAAAAAATAATATAAAAAGGAGATTAAGCGATGAAACACGAATTTAAGGTTGGGGATAATGTGGAGTGGAAATCGGAAGGGGCTCGAGCCCGCGGGGAGATACTGAAGAAAATCATCTCTCCCATGAAGTTTAAAACTTATACGGTTCTCGCCTCGAAAAATAATCCGCAATATTTCATTAAACGCGTCAAGACTGGGCTGGTGGTCCTTCACAAAGGCGCGGCACTCAAATGGATTGGCGAAAATGACGGGGCGATCCCCAAAAAGAAAACGCCTATCAAGAAAAATTAATGTCGAATCACGAAGAAAGAAATCATGGCTCTTAAAAAAGATTATTATGAATTATTGGGCATTTCCCGCTCCGCCGATGAGAAGGTCATCAAGGATGCGTTCCGAAACCTCGCGAAAAAATATCACCCCGACGTCAATCCTAACAACAAAAGCGCCGAGGAGAAGTTCAAGGAGATCAATGAGGCCTATGGGGTTCTATCCGATCCCAAAAAGAAATCGGAATATGACCAATTTGGGCATGCCGGTGTCGGTGCTGGCGGATTTTCCGGCGGTCACACCGGAGGATTTCGTTCACAAGACCCCGGAAACGATTCGGGGGATGAAGCTGATTATGGAGATGTTTTCAATCAATATTTTGGAGGACGGGAGGGAAACCGTTCAGGCCCCATCCCAAGCCGAGCCCAGGATGGAGAAGACCTTCGTTTTGATTTAGAAGTGTCTTTTGAGGAGGCGGCCTTCGGGACAACACGTGAAGTCAAGATTCGAAAGCTCGCGACATGTGAGATTTGCCATGGTTCGGGAGCGGTGGCTGGTTCTGGCCGCGTGGTTTGCCCGACTTGTCACGGAACGGGCCAGATACACGAATCCCAGGGTTTTTTTACCTTTGCCCGAACTTGTTCCAATTGCAATGGAAAAGGGGAAATACCCGGATCCCCTTGCCCGACTTGTCAGGGGCATGGACGCCTAGAAAAAGACCGTTTACTTTCAGTTAAAGTTCCCGCTGGAGCGGATGATGGCTCTCGCCTAAGGTTTCGCGGGGAGGGTGCAGCGGGACTTAACGGTGGTTCGGCCGGGGATTTATATGTCTATTTGAATGTTAAGCAGGATGAATTTTTTATAAAAGATGGGATAGATCTTCGGTGTGAGGTTCCTGTTAATTTTGTCCAGGCCGCATTAGGCGCTGAAATAGAGATTCCTACTTTAGACGGCCCGGTCAAAATGAAGATCCCTGCTGGAACCCAATCCGGCCTAACCTTTCGTTTGAAAGATAAGGGGCTAAGGAATCCCCGAAAACCGGGAGTGGGTCATTTATTTATAAAGGTTTTAGTGGTGGTCTCGACGAACCTAACCACTGAACAGAGACAAAAGCTGGAGGAATTTAGAGCTATTTCGACCGAAAACAATACACCCCCCATCACTGCTTTTATGAACAGGATGAAAGCCTATCCTTATCGCAAAAAATAAATGGAACCCCTCCCGGCTTTCCAAAGCAGCCTCTGATCTATTTTTTTGAATATTTATTAACATTCTCTGAAATTTTAATCCTTTTTGCGGAAACCGGACTATTTGGGCAACTAAAGATTGGCCACTACAGGGACCCACGTTGGACAAAACGAAATGGATAATGTTGGCTTAATCCCATTTTTGTAATCCGTTTAAAGTGAGCATGCGGCTGATGACCGAGAAAGAGTCAAGAAGATGAGCAACTGGCTGAATCCCTTATTTCAGCATTATGGAAACGCGATCGTTTTCATCATAACCTATGTGAACAGCATCGGGTTTCCTTTTCCGGGAGAACCTATTCTATTTGGCGCGGGATTTATTTTAGGGAGAGAGGGGATTCCGCTTTGGGGATCAATAGCCGCTGGAATAACAGCTTGTTTTCTAGGGGGGGAAAGCGCATTTTGGTTGGGAAGGTGGTTGGGTCACGCCCGTTTAAAAGAAATCCACTGGCTGCATCTCACGGCTAAAAAGTTCGAGTGGATGGATCGATTTTTTAAACGCTATGGTCCTAGGACCGTTTTTATCGCGCGGTTTATCGCCCTGCTTCCTCCCCTTATACCCAATGTTTTGGCCGGTGTGGCGAAAATGCGATGGAGAGTCTTCCTTTTTTACAATCTCACGGGGTCGTCAATTTACACCGCTCTTTATATCCTGTTGGGCTATTATTTTGGGAAACAATGGGCATTTCTTGAAGCCTGGCTCGGCCCTTCTTCGATTTATTTGATTCTCCAGGGGATTGTGCTGATGGTTCTAGCCGTGATTTTCAGGCATTTCATTTATAGACTTTGGACCAAGATTTTTTTAAATAAACAAAATGAAAAATAAGAAAAAAATGGTTTTGCTTTGGATTTGCGTTGCTCCTTTTCATACCGTCTTGTATCCGTCGCGATTCGCTGGATGTGTAACGGATTGATCACGGCGGGGAACCGTCGTGGCCAAAAAATGGAGATTACATTATGAATAAATTCGTAAGTTGGGGGATCGCCGTAGCCATCGTTATGGCCGTCGTTCTCGGCTTATTTTGGCTCAAGGGCGGTAAAGAACAAGCCAAGCCAGTCGCTATATTTTTCGCCGACTGGATTGTCGGAGCAATCTCCATGTACATAAAAGCGATGCTCGTCTAGAAACCTTAATCCGTAACCTGTCCAAGGCTAGGGCTGGATTGTTCGAAGAAAAATGGATAATTTTACCCGGCACCTATTTCCGAAGTGATCTTTGATTTTCGACTTAATGGCCTCGGGTGCAAAAAAGCAATTGACTAAAATTAGTATATTAGTATAAACTAATATAGAAAGGCGAGAATATGAAAACAGCCCAAATTGAAAAATCCGCCCAATGCATCAAGGCCATTGCCCATCCTTTCCGCTTGGCCGTTCTTGCCCTATTGGTGGAGGGGGAAATGAACGTTCAGGAACTCACGAAAGCCTTGGGAACCAGCCAATCCAACCTTTCCCAGCATCTATTACAAATGCGGTCACGCAACCTGGTGACTACGCGCCGGGAAGGGAACATGATCTACTACACCATCACGAATCCTAAGATGTTGAAACTGATGGCCCTCATGAAAGAGGTCTTCTGTGAGGAATGACCCCTTTTTTTGGAATTCTATATTAGGGAATACTAATAAACAAATTAAAAGGGGGAAGTTGATGCATAGCGTCATCACAGTCGCGGTTGGGGGTCTTTTGGGCTTCGGCTATTACCGCCTGGTGGGTTGCTCAACGGGAACCTGCCCCATCACCTCGAACCCCTGGATCAGCACCTTTTACGGGGCGGCCATGGGTTTTCTGATCAGTCATTCGTAAAAGGAGAATTTCATGAAAAACGTTGGAAACATTGACCGCCTTGTCCGTTATGTCGCAGCTGTGATCCTGATTGTCGCTGGAATTTTTTCAGTTGGAGTAACCCGTTATGTCTTGTGGGGGTTTTCGATCATCCCCCTCCTCACGGCCAGCTTCCAGTTTTGTCCGCTTTGGATGCCATTTCAAATCAACACCTACAAAAAATAAACCGGGCTCACGCCCGACTTTAAAGGAGTCTTTATGGGAATTTTATTGTCGCTGGTGAAAAATTTGATGGGGTTGGGGGCTGTCGAGGGCGCTGTCCACTTGCAGCCGGTGGAAGCCCAGGAACGTTTAAAGGGGTTAAGGCCGCCCCAACTGGTGGATGTGCGAACGTCCGGGGAATACAGCCGTGGCAATATCGAAAATTCAAAAAATATTCCTCTTCAGGAGTTAGAAAGCCGTTTGGGGGAGTTAGATAAAACCCGTCCCATTCTGCTCTATTGCATGAGCGGTCACCGAAGCGGTCTGGCGCTTTCAATCTTAAAAGCCCGGGGTTTTACTGATATCGGCGATATCGTTGGAGGGGTACTGGCCTGGAGAGACGATCGGTTACCTATTAAATCCTAGACGGGACTTTTCCCTGCTGCCAAGTCACGTTTAAACCGTCATATTTCCTTTTCCCCGGGCGTGGATTCCAACAAGACTCGCATGAGGGCGGGAAAAGACATCCCAATTTGTTTCCTAGCCAAGGAATTCCGTTAAAGATGTAAAATACTTTTGTTCAAAGGACTTTGTCCACAACGGGGACCCGCATTGGACAGGTCCCAGGGCTGTAAAGTAGTGTTTTTACTTAAGGCGCTTGAATGTAACAAAATGAGTATGTATTGCATTCAGTTTGATTTGGATTAACTACCTTTTTGGACAACGGAAATCTCTATAGTCTAGAAATCATTTGTGGGTGAGGTTTTTTCGGTTTCTTGTACGTCTCTTTTGAATCCATTTTTTGCCGTCTTTTGCCATGCTTGGCCGTCAAAAAGAAAAGCCTTGTCTGGCTGGATTCAGCTCAAACAAGGCCTCTTTGTTGGGGAAAGACTTAAATTTAGATAAAATCTTACTGCTCGTTAAAATGAACGTAGAGGACTCAAAATCTATCGATTTCACGGTCATGTCGGTTCAAGTCCGACCTCGGGCACCATTTTTACTAGCAAAACCCCCATTTTTCGTTGAGTCCTCAGCAAGACAACATCCTCAATAAGCGGGTTCACCTTTCCGTCTACTATTAGGTCCCTTTTGCGGTCACCCTGCCGTTGGATTGGGGAATCCTTGAGGGTATTTAACGTTTTTCTAGCAAAAAAATAACGCTCCAGTCTCCAGATGAACCTCGAATGGGGAGAGACAAAGATGTTGCGAATTGGCTAAAAAAAGTGACGAATTAAAGTGGTCATTTAGTTTTACTCAGGTAAATTAGTTTCTAAATAATCAGGCAGGATTTATTTTCAAAGGGAAATTATCAAATGAAATTGTCGATACCAAAATTATCGCGAAAAAATTGGAAAGCCGTAATTTCAGGGTTGGTTCTGGTTTGTGTTTTGTTAATTATTTTTTCCGGGATATCCTCCTCCCGGCTCCAATACTTTCAAGCGGAACTGGAAAATGGAAACCTTATCGGTTCTATTTCCGCAAATCCTTTTCGTGCCTTAAGGGCAAAATCCAGCGTTTCAGGATATTTAATATTTAAAAATTTATTGGGCCAGACCCCGGTTGATTTGAGGGATTTAAAAACGGCTTACCCGGACGCGGTTAAATACCTGGCCTATCATTCTGGCGATGCTGAAGCATTGGCGGGCGTGGCCCGGTATTATTTCCTGTCGGGCATGAATCTTCCCGCGGAAACCCTCGCCCTGAAGGCGGTGGAAATGGACCCCTTTAACCGGGCTGTTCGCCAATCTGCCTGCCTGAGCCAGGCCTATTCCTTCACTTATCGGGAAAGGACGATGGCGGCCAATTTGGACCTGCTCAATTCGGAACGGAATTTCGTAAAATCACTGAAGGACATACCTCCCTCAAAACGGGTTTATTACAAGGTCTATTGGTACTTTTGGAAAAGGTCCCAAAAACAAAATTACCATTTTGAACCGGAGGATTATTCGTTCGACCCCGATGTAAATAAAGCGCGCCTAAAGGTTTTGGAGGACGAGGAACAAAAACTGATTCCTCAATATGCCTTTAGCCTTTTTCTAACCGATCCTTCCCGATGGGCGCCGGATGCCTTGGATCTCATAGATGGGAAGGCTTTGAAAAATCCGACCAACCAGGAATACAGATTCATCGTTTCGGAGTGGATGGGTGACACCTCCACCGCATCGGAGGCTTATCAGGCGTTTCTCCAACAATGTCCCCAAGATTTGGAAGCGAAAAAAAGGATGGATGGTTTTAAGTCTGTTTACAATGTCTCGCCGAACGAGGACCAGAAAATGGCGGGGTTGGATTTCTACCTGCCGAAACATCCTAAGGATAACCAGTGGATGGCCAAGGAACAATTTGCCAACCAGCAATTTCAGCCGGGCTACACCATATTTTCGCCTGAACCTGCCGGTACCGGGGGAAACGACTTGGAGGCGCTGGATAAGATTGTCGATGGGGTCAATTCAACGTCGCCGGGGGAATCCAAGCAGGACTATGTCTATCCCCAAAGGGCGGAAAACAAGTTGGCGATTAACGACCTTTTTGACCAAGCGAAACCTTTACGTTCCTGTCCCTTGGTATTGCCCCTGGCGGATGGCGAAGGACACCAAACCCGGTTAGGGGCTTATTTAAGCAACTTATCCATGATAAGGGCATCCTATCTTCCCGATTCTATTTTAAATCTCGACAACCCCCTGGAAGATTTTGAATGGTGGGGCGGGCAGGATTTGGTTCCTGGCTCCAATGCCGAAAAAGGACAATCCGCCAAAATGGGAACCTCGTCCCGTTGCGTTGGGAGTCTGGTCCAAAAGAAAAAAGGCTATGAGGTAAAGGTGGCCTTTTCGGGTGAATTTCCGGACGCGTCTTTTTCTAAAACCTTCAAGAAGAACCAGCTTCACATGGTTCCGAATTGGATCGCCGACCGGATGCACCATTGGCTGGGGACTAACTTCAATCGAATCCAAAAGGCGGAATTGAAAAAACCGATATTTTCGGATGACGAATCCCTATCCCGGGCCTTGTATCTGGAAAACTTCCAAAGTTGGCATACCGATGAAACTCCTCCTTGGGAGGGTGTGTTTAAGGCGAATCCCGATTCATCCCTGGTCGCGACGATTTATTACGAAAATAAAAAGGAACTATTGGGAATATCCGACCCAAAACCCCTTGAAGCTTTTTTAGAAAAACATCCCCATGACGACCAAGTCAAAATGATTCTGGCGGGATTTTACAACGACAAGTTCATGTACGGGAAAGCCATCAAGATTTATTTTGACCTTCTTTCACGAAACCCCACCAATACCAGGATCTATTCCTCGATTAAGTACTCGTTCGCCCGGATAAACGATTGGCCTGCCATCAGGAGGTTTTACGATTTGGCGGCTCGAAAATTCCCCAAGGATGGACGGGTCCAATTGGAGGTCGGGAACTTTTTCAGGCAATATGCCTGGACCGCCAGGGGCGATGGGTGGGGATATGAGGTCACCGCGTGGAATTATTCACTCATGCAGAAAAGATTGGAAATCGCGGAGAAGCATTACCGAAATTCCGAATCCTTAAATCCTTACGACACCAGGGCGGAAGCCGGAATCTTGACCGTCGGCATGGGAACAGATCGAACCCCGGCGGAAATGGACGCCGTATTTAACCAAGCCGTTTCATTAAATCCGGATGAATTGGAGCCGTTCACAAACCGAATGGAAGCGTTGAAAAAGAAATGGGGGGGGAGCGACCAACAAATGATGGATTTTGCCCGTAAATGGGAAAAAATTCATCCCCGCCTCATGTTAAATGCCATAGCCGAAAAGGCGACGGAAGAGCCCGGCTATAATAGTGATGATACGAAAGTCTATTACCGGTTTATGGGTTTGCCCAAGAATTGGTCGGATTTGAACGATGCCTATCACCAAATGCTGACCCTATATCCTGAAAATTTTGAAATGTGGGGGGAATATTCCTATGCCTCGGCCATGACGGATCATGTCCAAGATTTCCTCAAATTCCTTCGCGAAAAGGCGGGAGCGGACTCCGCGGTCCAAGCTTTTTTCCCGTACGAAGTCATCAATGCCCACCAGTACCGGGCTGCCGCCATAGATTGGGCTGAGGCGGGCCAGGTTTACCTGAATACACAATCGGTTTGGAATGATTATTATGACGCTCTTGAGTCGATCATGAAGCAAGATCCTGAAAATTACGGCTTCTTGAACGAACAAGCCCAACGATGTGTGGGATGGAACAGGAATGAATTGGCCCGGAGGATATTCACTCAGATAGGGGACCATTGGACGCCAAGAATATGGGCAAAGGAAAAATTTGAAAAATACAAGGAAGTCGCATTTGGAAAATCAAGTCCCACATGGCATGTTTGCACGAAACCCGTAAACGCGAAAAATGAACATTACTAAGGAACAATGAGCCGGACCTGAACTATTGGCTTGTCCCCCGAAAATGGCCCAACCGAACATTTATAAAGAAGAAGTTCAGAATTCTAAGTTGTATTGGTTGAAAAAATTACGGGATAAACCATTTGATGGTCTCTTATGCGTCTCTTTTGAATCCATTTTTAGCCGTCCCCATAGTCTTTTGCCGTTCAAAAGGCAAGTCCAGCTTGGCTAATTTCAGCGCAAACAAGGCCTCTTTGTTTTCGGCCGCCCCGGCCAAAAAGGGTAGAATGCCATTCTGAAACCTTTCTTCCGAAGGTTTGAACACTCTCCCGAAAAGAGGGGTATGAACCGGTTCCTATCTTTCTTCCGGATCCTATTGGGACCGGCGCTGCTCCTGGCCTTTCCACCCCTTCCGGGATTTGCCCAAAACCCCGACCCGTCGGTCAAGGTCCTCTTCTCGGTTTCGGCGGACGGCAGCGGCAACCCGCCCTTCTTGGACTCCTTGGCCATCGACGGGGACCTTCATTTCTACGTCGTCAAGCGAGCCGGAAATTCCGTCGTGGAAAAATACGGTAGGGACGGCAAGCTTCTTTTCCAGTTAAAGTTCGAGGACCCTCAGACCCACAATCCCACCTTTGTCCCCCTGACGGCGGCCCTGGACGCGAGCGGTAACCTTTATGTCCTTGGCCAAAACGAAGTCCTCAAATACTCGCGGGACGGGAAGTTCCTGGCCCGATGGGGGAAGACGGGGGTCGGGGACGGTGAATTCCTGGGGGCCCGCCGGATCATCGCCGATCCCAAGGGCAGGATCCTGGTGCTGGACCCGCAGTGTTGGCGCGTGCAGGAGTTCGACCAAAATGGAAAGTTCCTGCGCAAATGGGGAATCCACGGACCGGGTCCCGGTGAGTTCGGCTATCCCATTGGATTCACCTTCGATCCGCAGGGGAACCTCTACATGGTTGATCCAGGCAAGGGAAATAAGGTGATGGTATTCGACGGGGACCGCCGCTTCCTGAGGGAGTGGACGGCTTTTGACGAACCCAACCGAGGTTGGAATGTCCAGGGCGTCGCGATGGATCGAAAGGGAACCCTCTACCTGGCCAATGACGACAAGATCCAACGATTCGACACCCAGGGGAGGTCCCTGGGGGATTGGGTTCTACCGGAACAACGCCATGCCTATGCCCTGGCCTATTTCGCGTCCCAGGACAAGCTTTACGCCAGCAACGTCAAAGACCTGCTGGAGATCGATTTGAACCGGATGGGAAGTGCCAACCCATCCCCCGCTCCATCGGCCATGACCGCCCGCACGGTGGACATTCCCGGCGCCTTGAAACCAAGCCCCAAAAAATACAAGAGGATGAGGCGGGATGGAACCCCTGTTCCGACCCCGGTTCCCCCGAACCATCTTTTGCCTTCCGCCGTTTGGACCGGGTCGGACAACAGCCATGGATATTTCCTGGGACCGACGGCCCTGACGGTCGGTCCGGACGGAAGGATCTATGTGGCGGACGGGGAAAGGAGCTACGACTCGAACACTTATCCCCGCTGCAACCGGGTTCAGGTCTTCGACGGCAAGGGACGATGGCTCGAAACCTGGGGTGAGGACGGTTCAGGGGACGGGCAGACCTGGGGCATCCAGTCCCTGGCCTTGGATGGCGCCGGGAACCGCTATGTCCTGGACGGCGCCAACTCGAGGGTGCAAAAATTCGATGCCCATTGGAAGTTCCTGGCAAAGACAGGCGGACCCAGTATTTACGAAAATCCCCTGGCATTCCCCAGGGATATCGCGGTGGACGCAACGGGCCGTCTTTTCGTGGCGGAATACCAGAATTACCGGATCTTGGTTTTCAATCAGGACCTAAAACAAACCAGGGTGATCGGAGGGTTGGGAATGAACGACGGTGAATTTGACCATCCCTTGGGCCTCGCCTTGGACGGCCAGTCGAACCTTTACGTGGTCGATGATTCAACCAGGATCCAAAAGTTCTCCCCTGAGGGTCAGTTCCTGGCCAAATGGTCCAAGGAAAAAGGCGCCTCGCGGGTCTTCGCGGCGGAGGACGGAAGAGTCTATTGGCCCCAGGGGGTCAAGGTCGACTGGCCCTTCCCGGACCATGTTTCTGGGCTGGCTGGCATCGGGGCTGACGGCAAGGATTTGAGTCCCCTTACCCTGGTCCAAGGCGCGCAAGACGACTTGGAACCGGCCTTCGTGGGAGGGGAAGCCGTCTACGCCATCGACCACAAGGCGGTCCAAATCGTGAAGTTCGACATGGAAGGAAAAGAAACACTCCGGTTCGGGAAACCCCTTTGGCAGGCACCAGGACAGATCCACGACAAAGCCTACCTGGCTTGGGGGCCGGGCAACCTGCTTTACGCGGTGGGAGGGTCGGCCAAGGTGGTTCTCTTCGACCGCCAGGGTCGTTTCGTCAAGGAACGGAAGTTGAGGGAGGGGGAATCCAAAGTCGGCGGCCTGGGTTTCGACGGGAAGGGGAATGGATATTTCCTTCGGATGGGGGAAAAGGCGGTGGTCGAGGTATATGACCCCTCGGGCCGCTTTGTCGCCGAACATCCCCTGGCGGAACTTCAAGAGGGGTTTAATTACGGTGCCTTCGCCGTGGGTGGGGACGGGGGATTTTTCGTCACCGACCAACCAACGAAAGAGGTTATCTGTTACGGTCCCGGCGGGAAGGTCCTGGCCCGGATCAAGGGCGTTCCCGGGAAAGAACCCTTCAATCCGCAGGGTTTGGCGGTGGATCCCCAAGGCCGGCTTTGGGTTTCGGACGCGAACAATGATGTTGTCCGCCTATTCGGAAAGAAGGGGAAATATATCCGGGCCATGAAAATCGCCGTCGGGGAAAACGAATGGGAAGGGTCCTTGCACAACCCCGGTGGTTTGGCCTTTGACGGCCTGGGCCACCTGGTGATCATCGACGGATCCGGGGAAGGGGGGGACGGTCCGGATTGGTTCGAGGCCAAGGTTTACACCCTGGAAGGAAAATATTTGGCGACCCTCGAAAGCCCCCTGGGTTTCACGACCCAATCGGTTTGCGCGGACGGGAAAGGGAACCTTTACGTTTTTGACGGTTCAGGCCACCGGATATTGAAATACGATAAGATTGATAAGGATATGAAGCGACCCGGATGATTTGTTCCACTTCATGTCCCGCGCCATAAACCCAATTTGTTGACCCCGAACAAGTAAAAAAATGTTTCCTTAAACGAGAAAATTTGTTTTAAAACTGATTTTATCAACGATTAATTTTTTATGACATACTTGACCTGTATTGAGCCGCTATATCCGTTAAAAGGGGAACCTGTGGCAAAAAGTTCAGACAAACCAGGTAAAATCGGTCTTTATGTCTTCGGCCTCGGTGAAATTTTTGTGGGACTTTTATACTCTTTAATATCCCTGACGATGTTGGCGATTCCCAAGCTTCCTTCCCCCAATCCCCAGCTTCCCATGCCCCAGATGTGGCCCATCGCCCTCATGGGAGTCACTTTCTCCTCCTTCGTCATCGCTTTAGGCGTGGGAACATTCATGGCAAAACGATGGGCGCGCAAGATCATGCTGATCCTCTCCTGGTATGGGCTGGGCGCCGGGTTGATTACCATCCTCTTCCTTGTTTTCTTTATGGGCTCCTTTTTGGATACCGCCTTCAGTTCGGCCCCGAACATCACCCCCGCGGCCATTCGGGGGATCAAAATCGGAATGATGGTGGCGATGGGTGTTTTTTACATCATCCTTCCCGGAATCTTCATCCTTTTTTACCAAAGCAAGTATGTATTGTCGGCGGTGGAATATTATGATCCCCGAGAAAACTGGATGGACGCATGCCCCACCCCGGTTTTCGCGGTCAGTTTTTTTTCAGTGTTCGGCGCCATCGCCATGGGAATTTTCGGCCTGATGATGCTCGGAAGCGACTCTCCCTCTTTCGCCATGGTAGTTCCGGTTTGGGCCATCGCCCTTTTCTTGGCGCTGATGTTCGGGGCCCTGACCTATATCGCGATCGGTTTTTATCAATTGGACATGAAAGCCTGGTGGGCCGCCCTCTTCCTGGTGGTCTTCGGCTGCGTCGCCACCTTTTTTATTTTCAAAATCATGGACCCCTTGAGCCTGTATGAACAAATGAAGGTTCCCCAAGCGCAAATCGATCAAATTAAGAAAACGGGCATGCTGGACATGTTTAAATCCATGTCGAATGGGGGCTGGCTCATGATGCTCCCTTATCTGGCCTATTTGGGGTTCGTTCGGAAATATTTTTTAAGGGATGGGTCGAAGAAATAACGCTAGTCGTCATAGGGCGTCTTCGCCAGGAGGCCTTTCTTTTTTTCGGCGGTACCGGCCTATTCGACGTGAGTGGATCCCGGGATTGGTTATGATCGCGCCCTTGAAACCGTCGGTGTTCACGGTGATTACCCTCCCATTGAAGGCGAGGCAGGGCCATGAATTCCCGGGGTAGGTTCTTTTTCCGTCAGACTTCGATTCCGGTTGTCCGAGGCGGTGACTGGGATTGGACTCGGGCGCCCCTACCTCGGCGAAAGGCCATGAACCCAAAAGTTTCATGGCCTTTTTTTCGTGCTTTTTACTATTTTCAGTACCTCGCTTTAGTTCCCGAGGTTGAACCATGGTCCGATCCGATTCGTCCGGGAAATTTGGCGGTCGTTGTGGGACCACCACCGACGGATAGGCCGGTTCGTCCCTAGGGAAGGTTTTGATCTTGAAATAAGGTTGAGGGGGTGGGGCGGGTTTTCGAACCGTTTCTCCGTTTGAAAGTTGTGGTGGTTTTTTGGCTTCCTGATCCTGGCAGGGCTGCCATTGTTTATCCTTCCTTTTTTCGTTTCCCTTAACGTCTTCCTGAAGCGGTTCCTTTTTTGCCCTTCCAACGTCCAAAACCCGATTTTTGCCAGGTTCCAAGCAAATGGCGCTGTTGGGGATCAATCAAATTGAGCAAATGGGTCCCATTTTGATCGTAATCGACATGGCCTGAAATGGTTCGAAAATTCCTCGGGGGTCTTTGGATGAAAATTTTCCTTCATTTTCAGGCGGTTTCGGTTCCCAAGGCTCCCAGGGATTTTGGGCATGGTCCATGCTTTTAATCAATAACCAGGATTGATTGAAGTTAAGGAAGGAAGCCATCATGAAAACCCCCTGTCCCGACACTTTCAAGGGCTCGCCCCTTAAGGACATCATTCTTTTATCCGTAAAAGGGTCCCTCAACGCCACCGTCGCGCGGAATTTCGAGAAAAGGTTGCATTCGGTCCTGTTGGAAAATGAGGTAAGGCTGGTGATTGGCTTGAGGGACGTCCATTACGTTTGCGCCGCTGGTTGGGTCGTTTTGTTGAACGAAATCAACGGTTTAAGGCATCGGGGAGGGGATTTGGTGCTGGCTGGAATGAAACCGGGTGTTTCGGAGGCTTTCCGAAAGATGGAATTCGATTCCATTTTTAAATGTTTTCCGGACGTCGGGTCCGCCTTTAAGCGCGGCTTTAATATTCCGGCGGCAGGGAAGAACACCAAATCCAAACTTTGAGACGGGGGAAAATTTCCCAAGGGGGCGGCCATGGAGATAACCGGAGTTACCATCCTTGAGGTTGAAAAAAATCCGGGGGATTCCCGATGGCTGGAATCCACGCTATTGAAAAGACCCCGGGAAGGGCTTTCCGTTAACGGCGAAGGAGCCCTCCCTTTCCGCCTCATTACCGTCCCTGGCCCTGGCGAGGCAGGTGCCAGGCTCAAGGAAGGAGGGGTCGACTTGGTCCTGTTGGAATCAAGGGGAACAGATGAGGGGGACCTGGGAGCCTTAAGCCAAATCAACGAGGCCTGCCCCCGCGTCCCGATCATCGTCCTCTCGGACGTATTCCAGTCGGAGGCCCTCCTGCATCTCATGGGAAATGGAGTCCAGGAATGCCTGCTCAAGGGGCAAATGACCCCCGAAAAAATTTATTGGGCCGTCCGGTCCGCCATCGAACGCCAGCGTTATCAAAGCCATTGTGTAGATCCCGAAACCGACTCAATCCGGCATTTCGATTCCCTGATGGGAATAGCGCTGGATGGGGTTGCGGTTATCCAAAAGGGGATCCTTCTCACCGCCAATCCCGCCTTTGACCGGATCCTGGGTTACGGCCCGGGGGAAACGAAAGGGAAGCCCGTTTCCTCCTTCCTGAAGATGGAATACCAGGGCTGCTTCCAAACCCCGGCCGGCCCCGAGGCCGGGATACCGATGGTCGTCGCAGCTAAAAAGAAAGACGGTTCGGATGTGTTCCTGGAAAATAAGGTCCAATCCTTTGTTTTCAACAAGGAGCCGGCTTTCCTCATGGGGATCAAGGATATTACTGAAAGCCGCAAAGCCGAGGAAAGCCTGCGGCACCAAGCCTATTGGGATTCCCTGACCGACCTGCCCAACCGTTATCTTTTTTTCGAGGACCTGAACGGGGCCCTGAAAAAGGCGCGCTTCACAGGCACCAAGGTGGCGATTTTTTTCATCGACCTGGACCGTTTCAAGGTCATCAACGACACCCTCGGCCACCCGATTGGCGACCAGCTATTGAAGGTCGTTTCCCGGCGTTTGAGCCACGCGGTTCGTCTAGGCGATACGGTGGCCCGCCTGGGTGGGGACGAGTTCACCGTGATCCTCCGGGACCACGAGAAATTGGAGGAACTTACGGCCGTGGCCCGGAAGATCCATGAAGTCCTGGAAGAACCCATCAACATCAATGAGCATGAATTGCACGTAACGGCGAGCATCGGCATCTCGATTTATCCCGATGACGCCACCACCCCCGAAAAACTCATCCAACAGGCGGATGTGGCCATGTACAAGGCCAAGGAAAATGGGAGGAACGACTTTTCCTTTTACCAGGACGTCATGGACCGGGGCGGGATGGAGAAACTGGACTTACAAAGCAGCCTTTACCGCGCTTTCGATCACGAGGATTTCTACCTGCTTTACCAGCCCCAAGTCGACATGGAATCTGGGAAAGTGGTGGGGCTTGAGGCCCTTTTGCGGTGGAACCATCCGGAGCGCGGGCCCCTTTCTCCCTCGGAATTCATACCCCTGACCGAGGAGAGCGGTCTGATCATCCCCTTGGGCCAATGGATATTGAGAAAGGCCTGCACCCAGAACAAGGCCTGGCAGGACATGGGGCTTCCCCCGGTCCGGGTTGCGGTGAACATCTCAGGGGTCCAGTTTTTCAAGCACACCTTGCCATTCCAGATCGACAAAATCCTGCGGGAAACGGGCCTGGAACCCAAATACCTGGAACTGGAGATCACCGAGGGAACCGCCATGAGGGACCCTGCCTATACTTTGTCGGCGCTCCGGGAAATGAATGAGATTTTCAAATTGCGGATCACCCTGGATGATTTCGGGGTTGCTTATTCCTCGTTGGGGTACCTGAAGCAGTTCCCCATGAACTGTCTAAAGATCGACAAGTCCTTCGTTGACGGAATCGGCCTTGGGGCCAGGGACGATGCCATCGTGGGCGCTATCATCCGTCTGGCCCAAAACATGGGGCTGGATGTTGTCGCGGAAGGAGTGGAAACGGTACAACAACTGGGTTTCCTGAAAAGCCACCAGTGCACCACCGGACAGGGTTATTTTTTCCACAAGCCCCTCGCGGTCGAGCAGGTCGAGAACCTCCTGCGCCATCAGGACAGGGCATAAAGGTCCGATTCAGCCGATTGTTACTATATAAACACCTCGGGAACCTTTGTCCCTTCCCGCATCTACCTTAGGGCGGCTTTCCTCAACACCTAACCAGCCGCCTACTCGGCCTCCACCATCAAAAACCATGAAACCCTAAGCTCATGGCTTTTTGAACCACGTGATTTTTAAAAAGGTTTAAGGCACCTCCTTTTTTCATTGTTTACTCCAAATTGGATCCGTCAGGAGGACGCCTCCCCCGAAAATGATGTGGTAAAGTATTGTCGCGATGCTCCTGTTTCTTTTGTAGGGTTACCTGAATCAAGGACGAGCCTCTGAACCCAATGAATCCACAATCCATCAAAAGGGGGGCCTTGTGAGCCCCGCCGGCCGGCACTCGAAACGGCTCCTGGCTCCGCTGGGGGGCGACCTGGGCCTTCGGCTTACGGTCTATGTGCGCATCCACAACCTCTTCGCCACCTACTTGAACCTGAATTGTTTTTTCGTGTCCGCCGAAAATCCCTCCAATTGGCTGCCCCTCTTTTACAGCCGCAACAGCCTTCATAATCCCACCCACTATGAATCCCTTTTCGGAAAGAACCGGGACCGCTTCCGCTACAACGAAATGAACTTGGACCGGCTGCGCCGGGAGAAGAAGACCTTCGTCACGAAGCACCGGGGCTTTTGCGACATCTTCACGCCGGTGGTCCTTGGAGGCGCCTTTCGCGGTTTTCTGGCCGCCGGATCCTTCGTCCGGAGTCCCTTCACGGAAGCCGAGATTGGCCGCCAATGGGCCGACCTTTCCGGTCGGCGCCCGGACACCCCCAACCCGGAATTCCTGGGCTACGCCAGGATGGCGCTGGATACGGTCGTCTTGACCCCGCCTGTGCTGGATAGTTTCAAGGAAGTGATGGAGATGCTCGCCCAATACCTTTGCGGCCAAGCGGACCAGGGCCTGGCGGAAAGGCTGGAGGCTCTGCGCAAGGGGCCGATTTCCCGCGGCTTGCCCCACGCCGTCTGGATGGATTTCATGCTGGGCTTGAACCAGTTCCACCCGAGAGTGACCCTGGACGGCCCTCCCAATTGGTGGGAGAGGGAAGAGTTGGGGATTACCCGCTACCCCACGACGGTCCTAGCCGTCACCCAGCCGGCCCCGGCCCTGGAACGCTGGTCCACCTTGGGGTCGATGGTGGGCGCCGCCCGGCTTCAGTGGGAAGCCCTTCAAGTGGCCCGCGAGTTCCCCGACACCGTGGCGGGACGGCTGGAGGATTACGGAGCCTTGTTCGTGACCTCGGCCTCGCCCCAGAAGGGGATGGTCCAGGCCAAACTGGAGATCCGGGACCGCATGGAGGCCATCCGCCGCCGGATGGAGAAGAGGACCGGTTTGAAACTGGTGGCCGGGATCGGATCCACCCTGGCGCCAGGGGTCAAATTGGTGGAATCCCGCCTGCAAGCCGTGCAGGCGATGAATCTCGCGGCCTCGACCGGGCGCTCCTCCGTCTTTTATGAGGACACGGCCGAGAAGAGTCCGCAGGGAAGGGGCCGGGGTCTCCGCCCGGCGCTCGCCTGGTTGCGAAAGGCTTACCGAAGCGGGTCCCAAAAGGACCGCGAGGCGGCTAGGGCGGAATTCATCCGCCAAACCCTCCTCTATTCCCACGACCGCCACGAGACGGTCCGTGCCCATCTTCTGGAGGCGGGTTTTATGCTGACCGATTTCCTGGGCGAGGGCGCGCTGGACCAGTCGCAGACCGAGGGTTTGGCCAGCCAGGGGGAAGAACGCCTGCTCCAGGCTTCCACCCTGCAGGACATGCTCTCGGCCTTCCGGGATTGGATGGACCGAATCGGGAAAACCGGGGATAGTCCCGTTGAGGGCAGGCGCCTCTTCAGGATGGAAGAGGTGAAACAATATGTGGACCGGCATTTCAATGGGACGATTCGGCTCAAGGATTTGGCGGCGAGGATGGACCTTTCCGAACCTGCGTTCCTGAAGGGATTCCGCCGGACGACCGGGCAGGGTTTCTCGAAGTATTTGCAGGGCCTGCGGATGAAGGAAGCCAAGCGGCTACTGCGGGCCAGCCCCCTTTCGCTTGAACGAGTGGCCCAGGAGAGTGGATTCAACTCGGCGAGTTATTTCGTTCAATCGTTCAAACGGGCTACTGGACTCACGCCTGGCGCCTACCGGGATCGAATAAAATAGTATAAATAGATAGTTTGTTTTTTATAAATAAACCTCTCCCACCTTGGGGTATCCTTTCAGGGAAATCCAGCCCCCTGGCTGACACCTCTGAGGGATTTATGTGGTTGAATAAAATTAAAAACGATTTTATTTTTTGGCCCATTTCTGGAAGGGCTTTCAGGACTTTTTTTGCCGCCGCGCTTTTCCTTATCGGCCTTCGCAATTCCGCCGAGGCCCAGGCCTACAACTGGCAGAGCGTGCCCATCATGGGCG
>CAZUXW010000040.1:0-27236 GCA_964624625.1 uncultured bacterium | reverse complement strand
TGAGGAGTGCAGGCCCAAAAAAAAGCTATAAGGAGAGAGAAGCATGAAGAAAGTACTGGTTTTGTTGTTAGTTTGCTTCATGGCGTTGGGCGCCTCGTTGGCCATGGCCGACACGCGCACCGATTCCTTGGGATTGACGGCTGGACAACAGGTCGACGACCTGGATTCCATCTGGTTGTTTCCCCAGGACGCGGGCAGCTTCGGTAACGTCGTCGATTTCCGCATGGGCAATCCCAACGGAAACGTCGACCAAGACTGGGGTGGTATCATTCACAAGGACTTTGACGAGGTCGGTTATCTCGGCATTTATTACAACCGTCCTTTTAATGATAACTACATCGCTCCGAACCGTTTCGAATCCAATAACGGCGGAATTTTGAATGGATCCAATAACTGGACCAGCGCAATATTCCCGAACAATAGTGGTGCTGGAAACCAAACCAATGGTGCCAACGCCTCTTTCTTCCCTTATGGCCTCAACGCGACCTTGGGATGGCAGTCCGATTGGCAATTTGGCGGCGCCCCCACTTCTTACGCCATCGCTCAACCCCAGAATAAATTGGACCTCTTCTGGTCCAAGGATCTCTCGGATGTCGTGGTGGGAGCCCATTTCAACTATGCCAGCCAAACTGGTGCGGATAACCAGGGAGTTGGAAACGGTACTGTTGCCATTCGTCCCGTGAACAGCCCGACCGGCGACCAGAACAGCAAGTACAATTCTGATTCTTCCGTCCTCGGATTGGACTTGGGATTGACCTTCAAGGAACTGGCGTCAGGCACGAGCCTGGCCTTGGGCTTGGGTTATTCCATTGGTTCGGTGAACTATTTGGATACTGAGTCTTCCGACTACATCACGGCCGGGACCCAGACCACTTGGTACAACACCACGGTTAAGGACAACAATATTTCCGAGCTCCGCGTGAACGCCTTGTTGAAAAACAAGATGAACGACACGACCACGGGCCGGATCTTCGCCAACGCTCGTCTTGACAACTTGGGCTTCAAGGCCACGTCGCAATACGACAATTCCGGCGATGGAACCTTCACGGATGCGGCTCGGGAATCCTATGCCGGATCTTCCACCTACACCGATACCAACTTCAATCTTGGCTTGGCCTGCGAGCACAGCGTGGCTGACGGAAAA
The DNA here is from genome assembly GCA_964624625.1 of uncultured bacterium. Classification (GTDB taxonomy): domain Bacteria; phylum Oederibacteriota; class Muellerivitia; order Muellerivitales; family Muellerivitaceae; genus PALSA-1180. The sequence goes on along the minus strand of CAZUXW010000040.1, from coordinate 26,092 downwards.
GCCAAGGTCATTGCCGGAATCAGCGCCATTATGGATTCCAGGAAATGGACCTTCACGGCCTTCACCAACGCTGCTGGCAGCGCGGTGCTTGACCAGATCCGTCGCGGCAGCGGGGATATCGTCACTAACGACGAGATCCAAGTGCCCGTGAACATTGCTATCGAAGCCCCGATCTTTGAGTGGTTGACGGCTCGTATCGGTTCGAACACGGACCTGTACCACACCTTTAACCAGAAGGTCACGGCTCACCACAACATCAACGCCGCTGGTACGGCCTTCCAGGAAGTGGATACGGCCAACAATTCCGTCGATTGGTACCAGAACATCAACCTTACGTACGGCTTGAGCATCAAGTCGGGCAACTGGACCATGGATCTGCAATTGGATCCTGACACCCTGTTGAACGCGGCTCAGAATTTCGAGCCCGGCTCGGGAATCTTGTACGGCTCGGACAACAACCAGGTCAACTCTGGTGTTTCCGGTCCCGCCCAAATTTTCGCGACGCTGATCCAGGCTGATGTCCGTTACGCTTTCTAAGATTGTTTATCGCTGATAAAACCCCGCCCCCTTTTTGGGGGCGGGGTTTTTTTTTTATAAAGGGGTACGTCAAATGAAAAAGCTTTTGTTCATTGTTGTCTTTTTACTTTCAAATACCGCCGCCCTGTGGGCGGAGGGGAAAAAAGAGGAAACCCTTTCAACGCCCGTTGTTTCGCAGGAGCTGGAAGTTGAGAAACTAAAACTGGAATTGGAACGACTCAAGCTGGAAAATCAGAGGCTTTTACTTCAAATTCAAACCCTTCAATTGGGGTCGCGGGAAACACCTGCCGGGGATAAAAAAGAGGATGCGGCCGCCGATAAGAAAACGGACGCGAATCCGGCCAAGGACGAACCTAAAGGAACGGCGAAGGAAGTGTTGGCCAAAACCGAGGAATTGGCCAAGCAAAGAGCCGAGGATGAGGGAACGGTTGTCCTGGATTTTACCAATGGGGAAATTTGGTATAAAAACACCCGGTACGCCCTGACCCAATTCAACCATCTCTGCGAGGATGAGCATTGGAAAGTTAAAAGTGAGCCGGTGAAGCAATCCGTCAATGGGGATACTTTGTACCGATACCGGCATCAAAACCTTTACCTGGAAAAATACCAGGATTATCCCAAGGGGGTTTTTGTGTATGTAGCGCCGCAAAATCCCGGGGATTTGGGATTTGTGTCGCCCGAGGGGATCGACTCGAATTCCTCAAGGGGGGCCATTCGAAATCAGTTTGAGACGGCCTACTTGAAATTCGACAGTGAGCGTAAAGAGGACCAATGGCAGGTCCTCCGTTATAAGCATTCCAACGGTTTTTTTGATTTCGATGATTTGTTGGAGTTTTGGATCACTAAAAACGGTAAAGTGGGAATGATTAAATGGGGTGTTTTGGACAAAAAGTAACGGCTGGCACCAGGTGTTCCCGGTTAAGGGATAATCGGACGGCCCGTGTTTTTAATAACGATTGAGATTGGACATGGTTTCATCCCAAATTCAGGAGGCTTTTCAATGGATGTGGCATACGCTCAAACAACGGTTAAGACGGCCCCGACGGCGGCTTCGGCGGCGGGAACCTTTCTCTCCTTCGCGCCTTTTTTGGCCATTATGGTATTGTTTTATTTCTTGATGATTTATCCCCAGGGTAAAGAGCGGAAAAAGCGCGACGAAATGCTTAAAAGCATCCAAAGGGGAGACCGGGTTCTGACGAGGGGAGGCCTCTATGGAACCGTGGCCGATATTAAAGACCAGATTTTAATCCTCAAAATAAACGAAAATAACAAAGTTGAAGTGGACCGTTCTTACGTTGAGACGGTGCAAAAAAATTCTTGAAAAATAAGATTGTGTTAAAAATAGGACTTAAATAAGGAACTTCCGGAAAGGGCGTGAATTAGGTTTTGGTGGTATATATGCAATAAAAGCGGTTTCGCCGCTTGTCGCTTATTTCGAAATTGTTGTTAAGTACAATATTTGTCAATTAAAATTATTCGCCTATCCTGGTTTTAAGTTATTAAGGGGATGGATCATTTGTTTTGCGCTATAATCCTCCCATCAACAAAATATATTTTTGAGAAGAACGGCAGACCCTATGACTGAAATAATGACGGCGCAGGAACTTTCCACCTACCTCAAGATCACCACAACCACCATTTATAAATTGGCCCAACAGGGCGAGATACCCTCCTTCAAGATCGGCAGTGAATGGCGTTTCAAGAGGGAATTGGTGGATCGCTGGCTGGAAAGGGGGGCGGGCCACGCTCCTAAGAGGGTTTTAGTGGTGGATGACGAGCCTGCCATATGCGAGCTTTACACCAGGGCCCTGGACCGGAAAAAATACCAGGTGGATGTGACCTACTCCGGGATGGAAGCCATCGGCGTCGCTGGTCAAAACGCCTACGACTACATATTTCTTGATTTAAAAATGCCGGGCATGAGCGGCGTGGAAACGTTTAGGGAAATAAAAAAACTCAATCTCAGGGCCATGGTTGTCATCGTCACGGCTTATCCGGACAGCGAATTGCTGGTGGAAGCCATGAAATTGGGGCCTCTTACGGTGATCTTGAAACCCTTTGATTTAAGCGAGATCCAGCGGTCGGTCGAGTCGCTGGTACTCATGACCACCCGCGTTTAAAGCCCCGCTTCCGCCCCAACCAATAACCAGCCTCGTTTTTCCTCCTTGGTCAAGGCCTCCACTACTACAATAGTGCGGAAATAAAAATGGTTGTTCATGGAGTTTTATCCCGATGAATTCCCTGCCGGATGGTTTGACGGTCCCCCTGCCGCTTCTCGGAAAAAAAGGGTTGGATAATCCCTTGGATTGGGTTTCGCTTTGGGAGGATTTAGCCCGCAAGGGTTCCGCGGTACTGCTGGAAAGCGCCGGGCCGGTTCACGAGGCCAACCGCTGGGTGGTGATCGCCGGAGACCCTGAGAAGGAGTTCTACGGGCGGGCGGGCCAGTCGTGGTTTGGCGGTTCGGAGGATCCCCGGCCTTCCAATATGGAACTGCTGCCTTTTCTCGACGAAATCGGTTTTAGCGGAAACCCCAGTGGGCGTGATTCCCAATATTCCCCCTTTCCATTTTGCCTCTCAGGAGCCTGGTTCGGCACTTTAAGTTATGAGTTGGGGCTGGCGATGAACTTGAAAAAAAACGGACCAGCCCCCGCCCTCCGGGGCGCCGTCCCTGATTTTTATTTTTTTAAGCCGCGAACGATCATGGCCTTCGACCGAGTCGCCAAGGAGCTTTATTGTTTTGGGAGGGCCGCCCTGGAATATTCCCCTGAAACCGTTTCGCCGCGTCAACCGTTCCTGGTCCATTCCTTAAAAGCCCAATCCACCGCGGAAAATTACAAAACAATGGTTGAGAAGGTGAAAAATTACATCGGGAAGGGCGACATTTACCAGGCCAATATCGCCCAGGTTTTCACGGCCCATTGGGAGGGAAACCCAGGGAGCCTTTACCGCCTTTTAAAAGAAATGAATCCCGGCCCTTTTATGGGGCTTTACCAAGGCAGGGGATTCACGGTCGTTTCATCCTCACCCGAACGTTTGGCGGCGGGTCATGGGGATTGGCTGGAAACCAGGCCGATCGCAGGGACCAGGCCCCGGGGTCAGGATGAGATTCGGGACCTGCAACTGCTATGGGAATTGAAAACCAACCCCAAGGAGCAGGCGGAACATTTGATGCTGGTGGATCTTGCCAGAAACGACTTGGGAAAGATCGCGGAATTTGGAACGGTGGAGGTCAAATCTTTCGCGGGAGTGGAATCTTACGCGAAGGTGCACCACCTGGTCTCGATTGTCCAGGCTAGGCGGGGGCAAAAAACCGGGGTATCGGAAATCCTCAAGGCCCTGTTTCCCGGCGGCACGATCACGGGTTGTCCCAAGATCCGGTGCATGGAGATTATCCGGGAGACGGAAGGACGCCCCAGGGGCTATTACACCGGGAGCATGGGATATGTGGCGCCGGGACCTTGTTTTGACCTCAATATCCTGATCCGCAGCTTCACCCTTTTTCCGGATGGTTCCCTCGAATTTTACGCCGGGGCTGGCATCGTCGCCGACTCGAATCCGGAAAAAGAGTATTTGGAAACCCTTTACAAGGTGGAGGCCCTAGCCCAAGCCCTGGGCGCTTCCTTTTTGGCCGGCCCATGACCCAGGTTTACTGGAAGGGAAAACTATGGCCTTGGCGGAAAGTATCGGTTTCACCCCTCAACAGCGGACTTTTTTATGGGGAGAATATCTTTGAGGCCGTACCAGTCTATGGCCGGCAGGCCCTATTCCTGGGGGACCACCTTAAAAGGTTAAAAAGGGGTTGTGATTTTTTGGGTTGGCCCTCCTTGCCCCAGGCGCCATTCGCCCGGGCGATCCAGGTCTTTTCAAAGGCCATGGGTGCCGAGGGAAATTTCATGATCCGATTCAACCTGGTTCAAGAATTGGACGGCCAAGTGAATCCCCGTTTTTTTTCGGGGCGGCCGCCGACCCTCTTCGCCACGACCCGCCCGCTCCGCCATGATCCGAGGGAGGAGGCCCCTTGCCGGGGCAAAGTGGGGGTCGGTTCCTGGACCGCGGCGGACGAAAAGACCCAGCCGAACCGGTTTAAAATATCCTTTTACTTGACCACGCGCGCGGTCTTTCGGGCTCATCCCGAATGGGATGAGATTTTACGCTTGAACCGCGCCGGCGAGGTCGTCGACGGGGGGCTGTCGACCCCCCTTTGGTTCGACGGAAAAAAAGTTTTGATCCCCCCGTTAAGCTTAGGTGGATTGGAAAGCGTCACCAGGGCAAAAATGATGGGGCTTTGCGGACACCTCGGAATCAAAGTGGTTGAAAGATCTTGGAAGGTCCATGACCTGTTTAAAAAAGGGGAATTGGTTTTCGTGGGATCCGGCGTGGGGGTCATGAGTCCCTCGTCTCTCCTGGGCCGGAAAATAAATCCTGCCAATCCACTGGCGGCCCTCTTGTGGCGCCGCTACCGGCAATGGGCCGGCCAAAAGGCCGGGATTTAGCCTGCGATTTTTCCTAAACTTCTTTTCATCGAAAAAACCAGTCGTTAGAATGAACCACGATTCGCATGATTTCAATGAGTTGATTCCCAGGAGGAATTATGGCTTTGATCTTGGATGGAAACACCGTTTCCAAGGCGGTTCAGGAGAAAATCAAGGGGGATTTGGCCGGTTTGAAGCAAGATGGAATCCTCCCTGGATTGGCGGTCGTTCTGGTGGGGGACGATCCAGCCTCAAAAATTTACGTGGGCCGGAAGAAAAAGGCCTGTGAGTCGCTGGGATTTTACTCGGAAGAGCACCGCCTCCCGGCGGAAACCACCGAGGCGGGGCTCTTGGCCTTAATCCAATCCTTAAACCAGAACGGGAAAATCCACGGAATCCTTGTCCAACTCCCCCTGCCGCGCCAATTGAACCCCCAAAAAATAATCGAAGCCATCGATCCCCGCAAGGATGTGGATGGAATGCACCCCTTCAGTTTAGGAAAGCTCGTGGCCGGCCTTCCCGGGCCCCGTTCCTGCACCCCCGCGGGAGTCATGGCCCTGTTGGATCATTACCATTTGCCCGTGGAGGGAAAGAGGGCGGTGGTGATCGGACGGAGCATCATGGTGGGAAAACCCATGGCCCAGCTCCTGGTGGAGGCGAACGCCACAGTGACGATTTGCCACAGCAAGACCCAAGCGATCGGGGAAGTGATCAAGACGGCGGATTTGGTGGTGGCCGCCATTGGAAAGCCAAAATTCGTGAAGGCGGAAATGGTCCGGGAAGGGGCGGTGGTGGTGGATGTGGGCATCAACCGGACTCCCGAGGGGAAATTGGTGGGCGACGTGGATTTTGAGGCGGTCGAGCCGAAAGTTTCCGCCATTACCCCCGTGCCAGGGGGAGTGGGCCCCATGACCATCGCGCTATTGATGCGCAATACCTTCGAGGTCTTTCGACAACAAACCGGACTTTGACCCATTTTTTACCGCCCGAGGATCGGCTGGAGGCCGCGTGATGAAACCCCTTACAATCGGTTTGACAGGCGGCATCGGATCAGGGAAAAGCTCGGTTTTGAAATTACTCGGGAAAAAAGGCTTTCCGATTCTTCAGACGGACCTGCTCGGGCACGAGCTGTTGAAAAATAAGAAAATCAAAGGGATTCTGGCGCGGAAAATGGGGGAGGCCATCCTCAGCCCCGACGGCGAGGTGGATCGAAAGTCCCTGGCGAGGGAAGTTTTCCAGGATCCCCGCAAGCAAAAGACGCTCAACGAGCTTTTACACCCCGCCATTCGAAAAGCTGTTGCCCGTTGGATAGGGCAGCAAAGGGGAAAATCATGCCCTTTCCTGGTGGTGGAGGTCCCCTTGTTGTTTGAAAGGGGATATAATCGGAGATTCGATAGGGTCCTCAGTGTATCAGCGCCCCGGGCTGTCCGGCGGGACCGGCTGTTGCGGCGCGGGTGGAATCTTGAAGAAATCAGGCGCCGCGAGCTTTCCCAATGGACCCAAGCCCAAAAAAACCTAAAATCCGACTGGGTTATTTACAACCGTGGGTCGAGAAAAGACCTAAAATATGCCGTTGATCGGTGGCTGGAGAAAGCTGTGAAAGAAACAGCCCCTGGGCCGGTTAGGGCGAGACGCCCCTCAATTTAGTCTGCCGCGGAAAAAGAGAACCTTTTGAACCTACTATGGAACCTTGAAAAATTAAAAACATTCCAAAAATGGATTTTGGTCCTGACCTCCTGTTTTTTGGCTGAGACGGCTTGTTACTTGGTCGCCCAAAAGGGCGGCAATATATTTTCCGTTCTTTTTCTCTTCTACCTGCCGCTGGGGTTATCCGCGGTCCTTTTGGGGATGAATGTAACCCTGATCCTGGTGGGGGGCGCCGTGATCCTCGCCTGTTTGAACCTTTGGGCGGTTTCGGCCCCTACCTGGTATTTCGTGACTTTTATTTCCGGCCTCACCTTTAATTACCTTTGCTGGTTCCGATGGACGCAGAACAAGGAATTCCAGCAATTCCACTACCAAAAGGCCCAGGAGGAATTGGACCTGAGTATAAACGATGGCCACTTGGCGAACGATAAGGTCAAGATCGCCCACCAATCCAATTTGGTGAAAATTCAAAGGTACACGGCCCTCAATGAATTGGCCCGGAGTTTGGCCATGACCTTTAAAACACAGGATGTGGTCGTTTTACTGATCGAGACGATCTCCAAGACGTTTATGGTTCCAGGCGGGGTCTATACGCTGTTGCTGTTCGACAGCAGCGTGGGAAAGGCCCTGCATGCCGTCCGCTACAGCGTTGACACTGAAATGGAGGTCCGTTTGAACCGGGAGAGGTTGAATCCCGAGGAGGCTTTTAACGCTTGGGTGGTTTCGCAGACGAAAACCCTTTTTATCGGCGACGCGGCCAATGATTTCCGGTTCCAAAATTTTCCCACCGAAAATAAGGTCCGGAGTTTGGTGACGGCCCCCTTAATGGCCGGCAATGAGATGCTCGGGTTCATCCGGATGGAAAGTTGCTTCCCCATGGCCTTCCGGCAGGATGACGCCAGGCTTTTGTCGAATTTTTGCGACTTAGCGACCGTGGCACTGGAGCATGTGGCCCTTTACCGTCAAACCATCGAGCTGGCGATCACGGACGGGCTGACGGGCCTTTATGTCCAGCGCTACTACAAGGAAAGGGCCAGGGACGAGGTTTTTCGGGCGCTGGAACATAAACTGCCTTTGTGTTTAATGATGATCGACGTGGATAATTTTAAAAGTTACAACGACCGCTACGGCCATTTGGTGGGGGACCGGGTCCTGAAGATTGTCGCACAAGTCTTGAAGGAAACGGTCCGTACGGTGGATTTGGTGGCCAGGTACGGGGGGGAGGAGTTCTCCGTTTTGCTCTTAAAAACACCCTGGGAAGGAGCCCAAACGGTGGCGGAGCGGATCAGGCAAAAGGTATCCGAGCAGGAGATTGTGGCGTCCCAGCAAACGACCCATGTGACTGTCAGCATTGGAGTGGCGGAATTGAGCCCGACTTTTAAGGATATTGAGGCCTTTATCGATTCCGCGGACCAAGCCCTCTACCAGGCGAAGGCCGAGGGAAAAAACTGCGTTCGAAGGGCGAAACCGGCGGCCACCCATGCCTGATTTCGCCCAAAAATCGACGGGGATTTTAACCGCCCTACTCTCCCTGGGTTTGGCGATGCTTCCCGGCCCCGGTTCCTTTTTTGTTTGTTTCCCGGTTTTTTACATCGCCTTCTACCGCTTTACCTTTCCCAAGCCCGCGTTATGGTTCTTGACCGTGTTTATCGCGGGATTGCTGGGCGGCCGATTTTTGTCCCATTACTTTCAACAAAATTGGGTCCTGCCGGAAATTGGGGCTTTGTTGATGTTGTTTTGGGTTCCCACCTTCATCCAGAACAAGCAAAGGGATGAGAAGGACGATTTTGACCGGCGGTTTGGATCGAAAAAAGAGGAGTTCGACGCTTTCCGCCAAGTGGCGGAGAGGCTTAAAAAAGAAAACACCCAAATCGAGAAGCAGCTCCGTCAAATCGAGCATTTGTACGACGTTATTAAGGAGGCAGGAAGCACCCTTAATGTCCAGGAAATGATCGAGCTAACCAAGGAATTCACCGAAAGAATGTTCGATCTTCCCCACTTTATTATCGCCGTGCTTTCAAACGACGGCAAAAAGTACGAAATCCGCATTACGTCGGGTTGCGATGAGTCTTTATTCCGGTCCTTTGATATTGACCTGGAGTCGGGCGGATTGGCGGGGTTGTTGGGGAGGGAGAAAAAACCAATTTTTGTCTCATCGGTGGAGCAAGAGGAACGCTACTCCAAATTGAAGAACCTCGGCATCCAATCCTTCATCTTTTTACCTTTCCTGGTCCAGGACAGGGTCATCGGCTTTTTGTGCTCTTATTCCCCGGACGAGAATTATTTGGACCAGGAAAAATTCTCGAATTTCCAGGTTTTTTGCAATCAAATATCCATCGGCCTCCAAAAGTCGCTGCTGTATGAAAAGGTACAGAAGCTGTCCATCACGGATGGGTTGACCAAGTTATATTCCCACAGGTATTTCAAGCAAAGGCTGGAGGAGGAGTTGGTGTTGGCGAACCGCTATTCCTCCCAATTGAGCCTTTTGATCCTCGATATCGACCATTTTAAACACTATAACGACACTTATGGCCATGTGGCGGGGGACTATGTGCTGATGGAGGTTTCTAAAATACTGAAGGAACAATCGGACATCAGCCACTTAGTGGCGCGATACGGCGGGGAGGAAATGGTCCTGATCGCGCCGGAGACCACCAAGGAACAAGGGATCGAATTGGCGGAGAAAATCAGGAAAGCCGTGGAGTCCAATGCCTTCGCGGTGGGCCGGGAGACGACGAAGGTCACGGTTTCAATTGGAGTGGCTACTTTTCCCCAGGACGCCCCGACGAGTTTGGAACTCATCAGTAAATCCGACAAGGCCCTTTATGAGGCTAAAAACCGCGGGAGAAATCGAATCGTGGCCTGCCAGAGTTGAGGAAGTTAGCTGGAAAAAAGGGTTGACAGTGTCCAAGGCCGTGGTAGGATTAGCGCATCTGCAAAAGACGCCAAGCCTGATCCCCAATGACTCCCGACGGATAGATTCCAAAACCCAATGCCAAGATTTTAAGGTTTGATTTCCCAAAGGAATTTTAAGTTTTAAAGCGCTTTTGTTCTCAATCTTTGGACCATTTCAAGATGATTTCATCCCTTCGCTGGGAGTTCTCCGGCTTTTGACCGGGGGAATCGCGGAAAAAGATAAACCGGATTTTGTTGTTCGAAAACGAGAGGATGCCCCGGCGATGCCGGGCCATTAGGTATCAAGGGCACCGCCCTTGGACTCCACTTCAAAAACAAAAATATATTTTTAAAATTTACTCGGATTAATTATTTCCGAGAACTATCTGGAAAGGATTTTGGGATTTATGGACATCGCGGATTTGAAAAAAAAGACCATCGCCGAGTTGACCGATGTGGCCCGGGAGTTGAATTTAGAGGGCATTAGTTCCATGAAGAAACAGGATCTGATCTTTAAAATCTTGGAAACCCAAACCCAGCGCAACGGCGTCATCAACGCCGAAGGCGTCCTGGAAATCCTTCCCGATGGTTTTGGCTTTTTAAGGTCGGCGAACTACAATTATTTGCCCGGCCCCGACGATATTTACGTTTCCCCCTCCCAAATCCGGCGGTTTAACTTAAGGACAGGCGACACGGTGACGGGCCAAGTGCGCCCCCCCAAAGAGGGCGAGAGGTATTTCGCCCTGCTGAAGGTGGATTCCATCAATTTTGAGCCTCCGGACGCAGTTAAGCAGAAGGTCCTATTCGATAATTTGACCCCGATTTACCCGAACAAAAGAATTTGGCTGGAAACGAGTCCCGAAGACCTGTCCATGAGGGTGATGGATCTCTTGATCCCCCTGGGCAAGGGGCAAAGAGGATTGGTGGTGGCTCCGCCCCGAACCGGTAAAACCATCCTGTTGCAGAAAATCGCCAATAGTATCGCGAAGAATCATCCCGAGATTTACCTCATCGTCCTCCTGATTGATGAGCGTCCGGAAGAAGTGACGGACATGCAGCGTTCGGTCAAGGGCGAGGTGGTTTCCTCCACCTTTGACGAGCCGCCGGAGAGGCACGTGACGGTCGCTGAGATCATCATTGAGAAAGCCAAGCGGTTGGTGGAGCACAAAAAAGACGTGGTCATCCTGTTGGATTCCATCACCCGTTTAGGAAGGGCCTATAACACCATTGTTCCTTCCTCGGGAAAAGTCCTGTCGGGAGGCGTTGATTCCAACGCGCTTCAAAGACCCAAGCGGTTTTTTGGGGCCGCCAGGGATATTGAGGAGGGCGGGAGTTTAACCATCATCGCCACGGCCCTCATTGACACGGGAAGCCGCATGGATGAGGTCATCTTTGAGGAGTTCAAGGGGACCGGCAACATGGAAATTATATTGGACCGCAAATTGGCCGACCGCCGGGTATTTCCCGCCTTTGACATCACCCGTTCCGGAACACGCCGGGAAGAACTACTGCTCAAAGAAGAGGAACTCAACAAGGTGTGGATTTTGCGGAAGATTTTAAATCCCAATAATCCCGTGGAAGCCATGGAATTCTTGCTGGATAAAATGAGGCGGACGAAGTCCAATAAGGCGTTTTTGGATTCCATGAAGGGGCCTCTAAGCGACTAATTCCATGGATTCCTATTTGCGGCGGGTCTATATCACCGTCGCGGGCCTTTTGTTCATTTTATGGTTGGGGATGTTGGGTTGGGCCGTTCAAACCTCGATGCCCCGGCTTCTGAGCGTCTTTTCGGCGCCCTCGCCGCCTTCCCCGAGGGATTTTATGCCGGTCCTTCAGGCGCCTGGCATCGGATTAACGGTTGTCCGGTCCCAGCCAGGCGATACCTTTTCCAGCCTCGCGCAAAAATTCAACCTTTTACCGACAACTTTGCGAAGCCTGAATCAAAGCAATGACAACAGCGAGCCTAAGCCTGGCTCTCCGGTCCTCATACCCTCCCGGGACGGTATCTTTCACATTGTGAAAGCGGGCCAAGGGTTAGCGGATATTGCCAAGGCCTACGGCATTTCACTCAGGCAAATATTAAAGGAAAACCAAAAACACGGGGATTCGGATCTCTCGCCGGAAGAAGTTTTGTTTTTACCAGGGGCCGTTTATTTGTCGAAACAGGACATTCGATGGGCCGCCCTGGAATCCCTGGAGGTGAAAAAGGGCTTTTTAAAGCCCACCACCGGCCGTTTCGCCGATGGTTTCGGAGAAAGAATGCACCCCCTTACCCATAAAATGACCTTCCATGAAGGGCTCGATTTGGCTCCTGGCTGGCGGGCCAGGGTAGTCGCCACCCAGGATGGAAAAGTACAATTCGCGGGGATCAAGGCGGGTTTTGGCCGGCTGATCATCATCGATCACGGGGCAGGGTTGACTTCCTATTACGCCCATTTGGATGAAATTTTGGTCAAGGCAAAACAGGAAATCAAACGCGGGGACCTGATCGGTAAGGTTGGAAAGACGGGGAGGGTAACAGGTCCCCATCTTCATTTTGAGATTCGTTTGAATGGAAAACCACAGAATCCCCTCCTCTATTTGACGCAATAACCTGGTTAAAAGCCCAAATTCGACGATTATTTGGCATTAACACCCTTTCCTGGGTTGATTTTTTCTTATTTTTTCATACACTATCCAACCTTCGGCTTTACCGCCCGGGACATAACTAAATTGGAGTTTTCGTATGAGAACAGGGATTCATCCTAAGAGCTTTAACATTAAGATTACTTGCATTTGCGGAAACGTCATTGAGACGGCTTCCACTAAAGGCGAGTCGTTGTCCGTGGAGGTATGCTCCAGCTGCCACCCGTTTTTCACGGGTAAAATTAAGCTTTTGGACATGGCGGGACGCGTTGAGAAGTTCCAGAAAAAGAGCGCCACTGCCGCGACCGCTCAGGCCGAGAATAAAGCCCGCGAGGAAGCCAAGGCCGTCGCCGCCGCGGCTAAAAAAGCCAAGCGCAAAGCCGCTCCCCCGCCTGCCGATAAAATTTCGTAGCAAAATCCTTTCTACCTAAAACCCTTGGCTTTTATAGCCAGGGGTTTTTTCGTTTTAGCAAAGATTAGGTCATTTTCCTTGAAAAATGACGGACCTTTAAGACCCCACGGGACAGCCCAACATGCTTGAACCAAAAATCCAGCAAGCCGAGAAACGCTACCAGGAACTTTCGGACCGCCTTGTCCACCCTGACACCTTTTCCAATTCCGGTGAATTTCAAAAAATCGCCAAGGAACACGCGGACCTGGAAACGCTCGTTCAAAAGATCAGGGAATTTAGGAAATGCAATCTGGAATTGGCTGAAACACGTTCTTTTATGGAGGGGAACGATCCGGAAATGAAATCTCTGGCCCAAAGCGACCTCCCGGAATTGGAAAAACGACTGGAATTACTGGAAAAAGAAATCAAAATGCTGTTGGTTCCTCCGGATCCCAATGGGCAAAAAAACGCGATCATGGAAATAAGGGCGGGAACCGGTGGGGATGAAGCGGGCCTGTTCGTCGCGGACCTTTTCCGGATGTATTCCCGTTATATCGAGAAAATTGGGATGAAAATTGAGCTGATTGATTCCAGCCCCTCGGAAATCGGCGGCCTCAAAGAAATTATTTTCCTCATCGTTGGGAAAAACGCTTATGGAAAATTCCGCTTTGAAAGCGGAACCCACCGGGTTCAAAGGGTGCCAAGAACCGAGGCTTCCGGCCGGGTTCACACTTCCGCGGCGACGGTCGCCGTATTGCCCGAGGTGGATGAGGTGGAAGTACAAATCAAGGACTCGGACTTGCGGATTGACACCTTCTGCTCCTCCGGTGCGGGGGGGCAAAGCGTCAATACGACCTATTCCGCGGTTCGGATTACCCACCTGCCGACGGGATTGGTGGTCCAGTGCCAGGATGAGAGGTCGCAATTAAAGAATAAGGCGAGGGCCATGAAGGTTCTCTACGCGCGGCTGAAAGAGAAAGTCGACCAGGAGGCCCGCGATAGCGTTTCCGCAACCAGGAAGGATCAAATTGGCAGCGGGGACAGGAGCGAGAAGATCCGCACCTATAATTTCCCCCAAAACAGGGTTACGGACCACCGGATTGGGTTGACCCTCTATCAATTGGACAAGGTGATTGATGGCGACCTCGGCGAGTTCATGAGCGCGCTGGCCTTTGCCCGCCAAGAGGAACTGCTGAAAGATTTGGAATGATGGAAGCCGGCCGATTTCCTCAACAAGGCGGAGCGATGATCCATGGATAAAGTGGAAGCGGGTCAGCCTTTTTGGACGCCCCTGAAGATTATTCAATGGGCCGTTCCTTTTTTGGGCCAAAAGGGGATTCCCCATCCCCGTTTTGACGTCGAAACCTTGATCGCGCACGCCTTGGGGATCGACCGTCTTAAGGTCTATCTGCAATTCGACCGGCCCCTGGACGCTGAGGAGCTGACCCGGATAAGGGAAATGCTCAGGCGTCGGTCCCATTTCGAGCCGATTCAATACATTACCGGGCTCAGGGAATTTTACGGATTACCTTATAAAGTTTCCCCGGCGGTTTTGATTCCAAGGCCTGAAACCGAGCTTCTGGTGGAGTTGGCCATTGGCCATTTGAAAACCTTACCCGAGGAAAAAAGGGTGGTTTTGGATCTGGGGACGGGGAGCGGTTGTATCGCCCTTTCCATCGCGAAAAATATAGCCTGCCAAATTTGGGCCCTGGACATTTCACCGAGGGCCCTGGAAGTTGCCAGGGAAAACGCGAAAAACCTCAAAATGGAATCAGTCCAATGGAGGGAAGGGGATTGGTTTTCGGCCCTTTTGCCGGGCGACCCGCAACAATTTAGTCTTATTTTGAGTAATCCTCCCTATATCGCATTATCGGAAAAGGACGATTTATCCCCCGAAGTAAGGGATTTTGAGCCATTTGAGGCTCTTTTTTCCGGGGAAGATGGGTTATCGGCCTATCAATATTTAGCGGATAACCTCGAAAACAGGCTCTTAACTGGGGGTTTAGCCCTTTTCGAATTACAGGCTAATAGACGTGACAATATATGCTCTTTATTTTCAGGGACAACCTGGAGCCAGACCCTTTATCCGGACCTACAGGGACTCCCCAGGGTATTAAAGCTAAATACTAAATAAACGAACTATTCATTGACGATTTAAAAGTCAACTCTGTATAATCACCCCTCTTCGCCCAAAACGAGAAATTCTATTTCTCGTTTTTTGTTTTTGGGAAAGTTGTTCTCATTATCATTCCTGTTTTTCTCTGGAGGATTTTCGGTGAAAAAAATGAAATTCGGCCGTCGTGATCGCATTGATTTTAGTCGTATTCCCTCCATTATGGACATGCCGGACCTGATCGAATTTCAACGAAAGTCTTACGAGGCGTTTTTACAAAGAGACGGCCAAGTGGAAGTGAAGCAGGATTACGGCCTCCAATCGGTATTTACCAGCGTGTTCCCCATCTGGGATTTCAATGAAGTATCCTCCCTGGAATTTGTATCCTACACCCTCCTTGAGCCCAAGTATAACGTCCGGGAGTGCCAGGAACGCGGCATGACCTATTCGGTTCCGATGAAGGTGACCTTGCGCTTGGTGATCCGCGAGGAAGACCCCGAGACGGGAACCAAAAAAGTAAAAGATATCCGCGAGCAGGAAGTTTTCTTCTGCGACCTGCCCATGATGACCGAACGGGGCACCTTCATGATCAACGGCGCCGAGCGCGTCATTGTTTCCCAGCTCCATCGTTCTCCGGGCGTGACCTTTGACGAGGATGACGGCAAATTGTCCTCCTCGGGCAAGAAAATGTACATGACCAGCGTGATTCCGTACCACGGTTCCTGGTTGGAGTTTGAGTTTGACGTGAACGGGGTCCTTTACGCCAGGATCGACCGCAAGCGGAAATTCGTGGCTTCAACCCTGCTGCGGGGCTGGGGCTTCTCGACCGACGAAGACATTTTGAAGATCTTTTTTGAGGTAGAGAACCTGGAAGTTTCCGAAAAGAAGCTCCAGGGCAAGGCCGCCGCTCAAGACGTGGCCAATCCGGAGACGGGTGAAGTCATTGTCGAGGCGGGGGCTGATTTCACGCCTGAAGTCGTTGCCGCTTTGAAAAAGCTCGGGGTGAAGCAGGTGAAGGCCGCTCCCTCGAATCCCAACGACGTCTCCATCTTGAATACGCTCCGCAAAGACAACACCCATTCCCACGAAACCGCTTTGGTTGAAATTTATAAAAAGATGCGTCCCGGCGATCCCCCGACCTTGGAAAACGCCAAGAGCCTGATGGAGAATTTGTTTTTTAACAAGAAGCGTTATGACTTGGCCAGGGTCGGACGTTATAAGATGATAAAAAAACTCGGCTTAAAAACGCCCCTGGACCAAAGAACCATCTCGAAAGAGGATTTGGTCGCGATCATCCGCTACCTCTTCGACCTGTGCAACGGCAAGGGTGAAAAGGACGACATCGATCATTTGGGTAACCGCCGGGTCCGCACCGCGGGCGAGCTTTTGGAGAATAAATTGCGCTTAGGTTTTACCCGCATGGAAAGGGCCGTGCGCGAGCGTATGTCCATTGTGGACATGGACATGAATCCCATGCCCAGCCAGCTCATTTCCACCAAGCCCATCACGGCTGCGGTGAAGGAGTTCTTTGGAACTTCCCAATTGTCGCAGTTCATGGACCAAACCAATCCCTTGGCGGAGTTGACCCACAAGCGCCGCTTGTCCGCGCTCGGTCCCGGCGGTTTGAACCGGGAAAGGGCCGGTTTCGAGGTCCGCGACGTTCATCACACCCACTATGGCCGGGTTTGCCCCATTGAGACGCCGGAAGGTCCGAATATCGGACTCATCGCCTCGCTTTCCACCTACGCCCAGATCAATGAATATGGCTTCGTCACGACGCCTCTTCGCAAAGTCGAGGGCGGGCGGGTCACGAAAAAAATAGAATTTCTCCCGGCCGATGACGCGGATAAATACATCATCGCCCAGGCGAACACGCCCTTGGATGACTCCAATAAATTCACCGGGGACATCATCGCGGCGCGTTCGAAGGACGATTTCCCCCTGGTCACCGCCAACGATATCCATTACATGGACGTTTCGCCCCGGCAATTGTTTTCCGTGGCCACGTCGTTGATACCCTTCCTGGAGCATGACGACGCGAACCGCGCCTTGATGGGTTCCAACATGCAGCGGCAGGCCGTTCCTTTGATCCGCACCGAAGCCCCCTTTG
The DNA here is from genome assembly GCA_964624625.1 of uncultured bacterium. GTDB lineage: Bacteria > Oederibacteriota > Muellerivitia > Muellerivitales > Muellerivitaceae > PALSA-1180. Next base: position 9,302 of record CAZUXW010000040.1, on the reverse strand, counting down.
TGGGAACGGGAATGGAATACAAAGCCGCCTATGATTCGGGCGTTCTGGTCATCGCTAAACGGGATGGAATTGTCGCCGGCGTTTCCTCCGATGAAATTATCATTTTTTCGGACGATTTGGACGAGAACGGGTCGGTGGATATCTACAAACTGACCAAGTACAAGCGTTCCAACCAAGACACCTGCATCAATCAGAGGCCCATTGTTAAAAAGGGCGAGAAGGTGAAAAAGGGCGATGTGATCGCCGACGGTCCCTCGACGGATCAGGGCGAACTGGCCTTGGGCCGTAATTTGCTGGTAGCCTTCATGCCTTGGAGGGGGTTCAATTTCGAGGACGCCATCATCGTTTCCGAGAAATTGGCCCGCGAGGATTATTTCACCTCGGTCCATATTGAGGAATTCGAGCTGGAAGCCCGCGACACGAAACTGGGCAAAGAAGAAATCACCCGTGATATTCCCAATGTCGGGGACGAGGCACTTAAGGATTTGGACGAGGAAGGCATCATCCGCATCGGCGCGGAAGTGGTTCCGGGCGATATTTTGGTCGGTAAAGTCACGCCGAAAGGCGAGACCGAATTAACCCCCGAGGAAAAACTGCTCCGGGCCATCTTCGGCGAAAAGGCCGGCGATGTCCGTGACGCCTCCTTGCGCGTTCCGCCGGGGGTCGAGGGCAAAGTCATCGACGTCAAGGTGTTCAAACGCAAGGAAAAGGACGAGAAGATCAAGGGGCGCGACGCTTCCATGGTCAAGGCGATTGAAAAAGACGCCCTGCATAAAATCAAGCAATTGGAAAAAGAAAACGAAAACCGTGTCGAGGCTTTGAAGGCCCAATTGGCGGAAAAGTCCAAGGAGTTGAACAAGTCCGAAAAGAACGCCTTGGAAGAAAAGTTCGAGGAGGAATCCAGGCGCCTCAATGAGGTTCTTCTGAACCGCGTTAAGGACATTGAGCGGGAGAAGAATAACGAAATTGATAAGGTGAAAAAAGGCGACGAACTTCCGCCTGGCGTCATCAAGCTGGTGAAGGTGTATGTGGCCAAAAAGCGCAAGCTGTCGGTGGGCGATAAAATGGCCGGCCGCCACGGTAACAAGGGAGTGGTTTCCAAGATCGTTCCGGTGGAGGACATGCCTTACCTTCCAAACGGAAGGGCGGTGGATATTATCCTGAACCCTCTGGGTGTTCCTTCCCGCATGAACGTGGGACAGATATTGGAAACCCATTTGGGCTGGGCCGCGAAGGAAGGCGGCTACCATGTGGCTTCGCCGGTGTTCGACGGCGCCAGGGAAGAGGAAATCAAGACGGCCCTCAAGGAACAGGGTCTTCCGGAGACGGGAAAGATCACCCTTTACGATGGCATGACAGGGGAGTCCTTCGACCAGGAAGTCACCGTTGGAATTATTTATATCTTGAAATTGGCCCACTTGGTCGACGACAAGATCCACGCTCGGTCCATTGGGCCCTACTCGCTTATCACCCAGCAGCCTCTGGGCGGTAAAGCCCAGTTCGGCGGACAGCGCTTCGGGGAAATGGAAGTTTGGGCGCTGGAAGCCTATGGCGCCGCTTACACCCTTCAAGAGCTGCTCACTGTGAAATCGGACGATGTCCAGGGACGCACCAAGGTCTACGAGGCCATTGTCAAGGGAAAGAACGCTCCGGAGCCAGGTATTCCCGAGTCGTTCAATGTTTTGGTGAAGGAACTGCAGGGCTTGTGTTTAGACGTCAAATTAATCAAGAATCCAAATTAAGGAGGGGGATCCGTGAGCCAAGTTAAGTCAACCACCCCTGACAGCAATAATGAGGTCGTGAAAACCGCCGCCCCTGAGATAGTCGTGACGGCGGATAAGAAGCCCTTTTTGGAAAATTTGTTGCGGGAGACCCCGCGGTTTGACGCCATTAAAATCGGATTGTCCTCGCCTGAGGTGATCCGGTCCTGGTCCCATGGCGAGGTCAAGAAACCCGAAACCATTAATTATCGAACCTTCAAGCCTGAAAAAAACGGGCTTTTCTGCGAGAAGATTTTCGGCCCCACCAAGGATTGGGAGTGCGCCTGCGGAAAGTACAAGCGCATCAAGTATAAGGATGTCATCTGCGACCGCTGCGGCGTTGAAGTGACCCAAGCCAAGGTCCGCCGTGAGCGCATGGGCCACATCGAGTTGGCCTGCTTGGTTTCGCACATCTGGTATTTGAAGGGTGTTCCATCCCGCATGGGCTACCTGTTGGAAATGTCCACCCGCAATTTGGAAAGGGTCATCTATTACGAATCCTACGTGACGCTCGATCCGGGCAAGGCGCCGGTGGAGGTGGGCCAGCTTCTTTCGGAGGATGAGTATCAAAAGCTCCGAGTGGAATACGGCGCTTCCTTGAAAGCTAAAATGGGGGCCGAGGCCATCCGCGACTTGATCCGCATGGTGGATCTGGCGGACCTGGATAAAAAACTCCGCGTTCAAATGAAGCAAACGACCAGCGAGCAAAAACGCAAAACGATTATCAAGCGTTTGAAGGTCATCGAAAGCTTCCGCAAGAGCGACAACAAGCCGGAATGGATGTTCCTGGAAGTCCTGCCGGTCATTCCCCCGGAGCTCCGCCCGCTCGTTCCGTTGGATGGCGGGCGTTTCGCCACCTCCGACTTGAACGACCTCTACCGCCGCGTGATCAACCGGAATAACCGTTTGAAAAAGCTTTTGGAACTGCACGCTCCGGAAGTCATTGTCCGCAACGAGAAGCGCATGCTGCAGGAGGCTGTGGACGCCCTTTTGGATAATGGCCGCCGAGGCCACGCTGTCCGTGGACCAGGCAACCGCCCGTTAAAATCCCTTTCCGACATGCTCAAGGGGAAGCAGGGCCGTTTCCGCCAGAATTTGTTGGGGAAGCGCGTCGATTATTCCGGCCGTTCCGTCATCGTGGTGGGTCCCGAGCTCAAAATGCACCAATGCGGACTCCCCAAGAAAATGGCCCTGGAACTTTTCAAACCTTTCATCATCAAGAAACTTGAGGACCGGGGTTATGTCCATACCATCAAGAGCGCCCGCAAAATGGTGGAAAGGGTAAAGCCGGAGGTTTGGGATATTTTGGCCGAGGTTATCCGCGACCATAACGTCCTCCTCAACCGCGCCCCGACCCTGCACCGCCAGGGAATCCAAGCCTTCCAGCCTGTCCTTATCGAGGGAAGAGCCATTCAAATTCATCCCTTGGTTTGCACGGCTTTTAACGCGGACTTTGACGGGGATCAAATGGCCGTTCACGTGCCCTTGTCCAGCGAAGCCCAAATGGAATGCCGTTTCTTAATGCTTTCCACCAACAACATTAACTCCACCTCGAACGGCCGTCCGATCGTCACCCCGACGCAGGACATCGTTTTGGGTTCCTATTACATCACCAAGGAAATGCCAGGCGACAAGGGCGAAGGAAAGGTTTTCTCCAGCGCCCAGGAAGTGGTGATCGCTTTCGAGTCCCGGCAGGTCGGGAAACACGCCCGCATCAAGGTGCGCCGGAACGGCAAATTGGTGGAAACGACCGTTGGACGGGTTTTGTTCAACCAAGTCATTCCCGCCGAACTGCCCTACGTCAACCGGGTCATGACGAAAAAGGAATTGGGAGACCTGGTGGCCTTGTGCTATGAAAAGCTGGGCCAGGACAAAACCGTCAAACTTTTGGACGATATCAAGGAGTTGGGGTTCAAGTTCGCGACGATGGCCGGCATCACGGTTTCGATCGACGACATGTTGATCCCGAAGGATAAAGTCGAGATTTTAAAGCGTTCCTACAAGGAAGTCGCCGAAATCGAGAACCAGTATAAAAAAGGTATCATTACCGCCGGCGAGCGCTACAACAAGGTCATCGACATTTGGACCCACACCACCGACGAGATCGCCGAGGTCATGTTCGAGAATTTGAAGCGCGATCATCACGGCTTCAACCCCATTTACATGATGGCGGACTCGGGAGCCCGCGGTTCCAAGATGCAGATCCGGCAGTTGGCCGGGATGCGGGGACTCATGGCCAAGCCCCTCCAGAAAATCACCGGTTCTATCGGTGAAATCATCGAATCCCCCATCACCGCCAATTTCCGCGAGGGATTAACGGTTTTGGAATACTTCATCTCAACCCATGGAGCTCGAAAAGGGCTGGCGGACACGGCTTTGAAGACGGCCGACGCTGGTTATCTCACCCGCCGTTTGGTGGACGTAGCCCAGGAAGTCATCATCAACGCCGAGGATTGCGGCACGGCCAACGGCATCCGGGTTGGCGCCATTAAAGAGGGCATCGAAGTGATTGAGCCCTTGAAGGACCGTATTGTGGGCCGCGTGGTGGTCGACAACGTCGCGAATCTATTGACCTCCGAAGTGATTGTCCGCTCGGGACAAACGATCACGGAGGAAACCGCCGACAAGTTGGAAGAGGCCGGTATCGAGCAGATCCGGGTTCGCTCGGTTTTGACCTGCGAGTTGGAGAGGGGCGTTTGCGCCAAGTGTTACGGGGTGAGTTTGGCCAACGGCAAAGCCGTTCAAATCGGGGAAGCGGTCGGCATCATCGCCGCCCAATCCATCGGCGAGCCTGGCACCCAGTTGACCCTTCGAACCTTCCACGTGGGTGGAGCCGCCAGCCGCGCCTTGGAACAGTCCAAGATTGAATCGGGTAAAAATGGAAAGGTCCGCTTTCATAATTTGAAAGTGGTCGAGAACCGCAATAAAGAATTGATCGTTTTGAACCGTAACGGTGAAATTTCCGTTTACGACGAAAAGGGCAAGGCCATGGAAAACCACGTGGTCCCCTTTGGATCGACTTTGAAGGTCCACGAGGATGACTTGGTGAAGGACGGCCAATTGCTGGCCCATTGGGATCTTTATAAAGTCCCGATTTTCACCGAAGTCAGCGGAGTGGTGAAGCTGCAGGATATTATCCGCGGCGTCACCGTCCGGGAAGAAATCGACGCCTCGACCGGGTTGAAAGAGCGGGCGATCATTGAGTACAAGGACGAGAATCTTTCGCCCCGCTGCGTGATCATGGATCCTAAAACCGGGGAAGCCATCAAGAGCTACCGGGTTCCCACGGGATCGCTCATCAATGTGATGGACGGCGACAAGATTATGGCAGGGGATATCTTGGCCAAGATTCCCCGTGAGATTTCAAAAACCCGTGACATCACGGGCGGATTGCCGCGTGTCGCGGAATTGTTTGAAGCCCGGCGCCCCAAAGGCATGGCGGTTATTGCCAAAATCGGGGGGACGGTCAGTTTTGGAGTCGCTTCCAAGGGTTACCAAAAAGTCCTCATCGCCAATACCGAAGGCAAAAAAACGATCGAAGAGGAATATGCCATCCCTTATGGTAAGCATTTGAATGTTCATGAGGGAGACTTTGTCCGGGCGGGCGACGCTTTAACCGACGGACCGGTCGATCCCCATGATATTCTTGAGGTCCAGGGCGATGCGGCGGTTCAAGAATACCTTTTGAGCAAGGTTCAAGAGGTTTACCGTCTGCAAGGCGTGAAAATCAACGATAAGCACATTGAGACTATTATCCGCCAAATGATGAGGAAAATCGTGGTTCGGGACCCAGGGGATACCGAATTCCTCCCGAATCAACAGGTCGATAAGGGCAAGTTTAAGAAGGAAAATGAACGGGTTCAGGAAAAAGACGGAAAACCAGCCAATGCCAGGCCTGTTTTACTGGGTATCACCAAGGCTTCCTTGGGCACGGAAAGCTTTATTTCGGCCGCGAGTTTCCAGGAAACCACGAAAGTCCTGACCGAAGCGGCAGTATCGGGTAAAAGCGACGAATTAAGGGGCCTGAAGGAAAACGTGATTATGGGTCATTTGATTCCCGCCGGGACAGGCAGCGCCTTTTACAGGGGTGTAAAGATTAAGGTGGATGAGCCAGAAGAGGAGCTTCCCGAGGGTATCGCGGCAGCCCCGCCGGCTATGGAAATTATCGATGATTCGGATTTAAAAGCGGAAGAAGGCATTACAGATAAAAAAAGCCTTGACCAGGCCTAGGCCATTTGGTAGCCTACCCGTCCGCGTTTGAGCCGGGTTGTTGGTAAAAACGGTTATAAAATCCTCCTTTTTGGGGGAAATCGTGAGTACGGTTTCTCTTCAAAATGGTGAGCAACAGGAGGGATTTGCGTGATGATTCCCCCTTGGGTTTAACGACCCAAGGTTTGGTACGGAATACTCATTTGGCAAAGGCGGAGCTCACTGTCTTTGCCTTTTTTATTTTAGACGAGAGTCACCATGGAGGAAATTTTTGCCGACGCTTAATCAATTGGTCCGTTTGGGCCGCGAAAAAAGCAAGCATAAAACCAAATCGCCGGCGCTCAAGGCCTGTCCTCAAAAGCGCGGGGTTTGCGTCAAGGTGGCCACGATGACCCCTAAAAAGCCGAACTCGGCTCTCCGGAAAATCGCTCGCGTGCGCCTGACCAATGGAATGGAAGTCACCTGCTATATACCCGGTGTGGGACACAACCTGCAGGAGCATTCGATTGTTTTGATCCGCGGCGGCCGCGTAAAGGACTTGCCCGGCGTTCGCTATCACATTATTCGCGGCGCTTTAGACGCCGCGGGAGTCGCTGACCGTAGGCAAGGACGATCCAAGTATGGAATGAAACGGCCCAAAAAAGAAGCGGCCGCGAAAGCGAAGGAGTAACACATGCCTCGTCGAAAAGTGGCGGCAAAAAGAGAAATACTTTCTGACTCGCGATACAACAATAAGCTGGTCGCCAAGTTCATCAATTGCATGATGTACGATGGTCAAAAAATGGTCGCCACCCGCAGCTTCTATGACGCCCTGGATGTGTTGGGCGAGAAGCATGGCGAGGGGGCTTTGAATGTTTTTAAGACCGCCATTGATAACGTGAAGCCGGTTTTGGAAGTTAAGTCCCGCCGGGTCGGCGGTGCGACTTACCAGGTGCCGGTTGAAATCCGGCCGGAACGCCGGGTGTCCTTGGCCATCCGTTGGATCTTGACCGCGGCGAGGGCCCGGAAAGAAAAAACTGTCGCTGAAAAACTAGCCGCAGAATTGGCGGACGCCTTTAAGAACCAAGGGACGTCGATCAAGAAAAAAGAAGATACTCACAAGATGGCGGAAGCGAACCAAGCTTTTGCCCACTACCGCTGGTAATTGAGGGTTTAAATTGACGACACGTCAGATACCATTAGCGCGCACCCGTAACATCGGCATCATGGCCCATATTGACGCGGGTAAAACCACGTTAACTGAGCGTATTCTTTTTTATACGGGCCGTACCCATAAGATTGGGGAAGTGCATGACGGCGCCGCCACCATGGATTGGATGCCCCAGGAGCAGGAGCGCGGAATCACCATCACGTCGGCTGCCACGACTTGTTTCTGGAAAACCAACCGCATCAACATCATCGATACGCCTGGACACGTTGACTTTACGATTGAAGTGGAGCGCTCCCTTCGCGTTTTGGACGGTGCCATCGGCGTTTTTGGAGCCGTAGAAGGCGTGGAGCCCCAATCGGAGACGGTTTGGCGCCAAGCGACAAATTACGGAGTTCCCCGGATCGCCTTCGTCAATAAAATGGACCGTGTCGGCGCCGATTATTTCGCCGCCATTTCCCAAATGAGGACCCGTTTAGGCGCCAACGCCCATGCGGTAACTTTGCCGGTCGGTTTTGAGGATAAGTTCGAGGGTATCATTCACTTGGTGGAGATGAAATGTTACCGGTGGCTGGATGATTCCTTGGGCGCTAAATTCGAGATCGAGGAAATTCCGGCGGACTTGAAGGAAATGGCCGACACCTACCACAAGGAATTGGTGGAAGCCGTCGCCGAGTTCGACGATGTGGTGATGCAAAAGTACCTGGATGGAAAAGAAATTTCCGCCGAGGAATTGCAAAGCTGTATTCGAAAAGGAACCATCTCCAATAAATTCAACCCGGTATTTTGCGGCTCGGCCTTCAAAAACAAAGGCATTCAGCCTTTGCTGGACGCCGTCATCAACTACCTGCCCTCGCCCATTGATATTCCCCCCGTTAAGGGCCATAACGCCGATACGAACGAAGAGGAAACCCGTGAAGCCAATGATGACGCTCCCTTTTCGGCCTTGGCCTTTAAAATCATGACGGATCCCCATGTGGGGAAATTGGTTTACTTCCGCGTTTATTCCGGAACGCTTTCCATCGGATCCTATGTTTATAACTCCACCAAGGGAAGCCGTGAGCGCATCGGCCGGCTCTTGCAGATGCACGCCAACAAACGGGAAGAAATTAAAGAAGTTCATGCCGGGGATATCGCCGCCACCGTCGGTATCAAGACCATTACGACGGGCGATACCCTTTGCCTCGAGGAAAAACCCATCATCTTAGAACGAATGGTTTTCCCGGAGCCTGTCATTTCAGTCGCGATCGAACCCAAAACCAAAGTCGACCAGGAAAAAATGGGCATGGCCCTGAGCAAGCTGGCGGAAGAAGACCCTTCTTTCCGCGTGAAGGGCGACGAGGAGACGGGCCAGACCATCATTTCGGGGATGGGTGAACTTCATTTGGAAATTATTGTGGACCGCATGATGCGGGAGTTCAACGTCCAAGCCAACGTCGGTAAACCCCAAGTCGCCTACCGCGAAACCATCCGTAAAACCGTCGAAGCGGAAGGTAAATATATCCGTCAAACGGGGGGCCGGGGTCAATATGGCCATGTTTACATCACCTTGGAGCCTCAGGAACCAGGCAAGGGCATTGAGTTTGTCGACGCCGTCAAGGGCGGTACGGTTCCTCGCGAATATATCCCCGCGGTCGAGAAGGGGATGATGGAAGCCAAGGACACGGGGGTGTTGGCCGGCTATCCCGTTGTCGATTTCAAATTTACCCTGACCGATGGTTCTTATCATGATGTGGACTCGAATGAAATGGCCTTTAAAATCGCGGCTTCCATGGCCTTTAAAGACGCTATGAGGGAAGCGAGCCCTGTGATCCTGGAGCCGGTGATGGATGTGGAGGTTGTGACTCCCGATGACTTTATGGGTCCGGTGATGGGCGACCTTCAATCGAAACGGGGAAAAATCGAGGGAATGGAATTGCGCGGTACGGCCCAAATTATCCGTTCCAAGGTTCCCTTGTCCGAGATGTTTGGTTATTCGACGAATTTACGGTCGATGACCCAGGGCCGGGCCACTTACACCATGCAGTTCGCGCATTACGAGGAAACTCCGAAGTCGGTTCAACAGGAAATTATCGCAAAAGTGAAGGGCTGATAAAATCCGCGCCCGGGGGGCGCAAGGGGAGGCGTGTCTATGTCAAAAGAGAAATTCGTTAGGAACAAGACCCACGTGAATATTGGAACGATCG
>CAZUXW010000039.1:0-27615 GCA_964624625.1 uncultured bacterium | reverse complement strand
AGTGCAAAAGCGCGAAAAGACCCCACCGGGTATGTCCCACCTGCGGCTACTACAAGGGTAAAGAAGTCGTAGTCGTCGCGATCGCCTAACCAATCCACATCATGAAAATAGCTCTCGACGCGATGGGCGGGGATGACGCTCCCAGGGAAATTGTCCTGGGGGCTGTTCTCGCCGTTCGGGACGCTGAAGTCCTGGACATGGCGAAGCACGACCTTGAGATCGTACTGGTCGGAAGGAAAGAGGCGATCGAGAAGGAGCTTTCCAACGCCGGCCCCTATCCTCAAAAGTCCATATCCATCGTGGACGCCAGGGAAGTGGTGGAAATGGGGGAAAGTCCGGCCCAGGCCTGCAAGCAAAAGAGGGATTCGTCCGTGGTTCGCTGCGCCGGTTTGGTGAAACACGGCGAGGTGGCCGCCGCCGTCTCCGCCGGCAATTCGGGCGCGACCATGGCCGCGGCCCTCATGATGTGCGGCCGCATTGACGGGGTGTTGCGTCCCGCGATCGTCACCATGGTTCCCAGCATCAATGGCGTGTCCGTGCTGGTGGACGCCGGCGCCAATGTGGACTGCAAGGCCAAGCATCTGCTCCAATTCGCCCTAATGGGCGACGTCCTCGCCCGAACCGTCCTTGATTTTAAAAGCCCCAGGGTGGGCCTGCTTTCCATCGGCGAGGAGGAAACCAAGGGCAACGAATTGGTTTTCGAGACCCAGGGCCTTTTAAAGAAGGTTCCGCTCAATTACATCGGTAACGTCGAAGGCAGGGATATCGTCAACGGCAATTGCGATGTGACCGTTTGCGACGGATTCGTGGGCAACGTGGCCCTCAAGGCCATTGAGGGGGTCGGTGAACTGGTCATGAACGGCCTCAGCCGGGAAATTAAATCAAACCTCATCACCCTCATCGGGGGGCTCATTGCCAGGCCGGCCTTTAAGCGCTTCAAGAAGCACGTCGATTGGCGCGAGTACGGCGGGGCGCCCCTATTGGGCATCGACGGCTTGAGCTTGATTTCCCACGGGAAGTCCAACGCCTTCGCCATCAAAAACGCCATTCGCATGGCGGTTCGCTGCGTGATCCATGACATGAACGGGGTCCTGCGCAAGCAAATCACCGAGCATGGACAGGTGGCGGACAAGCCGGAATCCAAACCTTAAATGGGAGCCAAAGTGAGCCAAAAAATTCACGCGGGTTTTTTAGGAACAGGATCCTATCTTCCTGAAAAAATCATGACGAACAAGGACATGGAAAAAGTCGTCGAGACGACCGATGAGTGGATCGTGACCCGTACCGGCATCCATGAGCGGCACATCGCCGCGGCGGGCGAGTCCACCTCCGACATGGCGGCGGAAGCGGCGAAAAAGGCCCTCCGGAAGGCCGGGATCAAGGCCTCGGACTTGGACCTGATCATCGTCAGCACCATCACCCCGGATATGCCCACTCCCTCGACCGCCTGCCTGGTCCAGGCCAAAATCGGGGCGCCCCAAGCGGCGGCCTTCGACCTTTCGGCCGCCTGCTCGGGCTTTGTCTATGGATTAGCCGTCGCGAAAGCCTTTGTGGAAAGCGGCCACTATCAATACATCCTTTTGATCGGAGCGGAAAAACTCAGCGCTTTCATGGATTGGAAGGACCGGACCACCTGCGTCCTTTTCGGGGACGGAGCCGGCGCGGCGGTGATCGGCCGGGTGGGGGAGGAAGGGCACGAAATTATCTCCACCTTCATGGCGGCCAATGGGGCGGAGGCGGATTTACTCAAGATACCGGGCGGCGGCTCCAAAACGCCGGCCTCCGACGAATCCATCCAGGGCGGGCTCCACTTCTTAAAAATGCAGGGGAAGGAAATATTCAAGATCGGAGTGAAGGTCATGGCGGACGCCGCCCTCAAGGTGGTCCAGGACGCCGGACTGACGCTGGAACAGATTACCTGGGTCATTCCGCACCAGGCGAACCTTCGAATTATCCAGGCCGTGGGCGAGCGGCTGGGGGTTCCCGAAAGCAAACTTTATGTCGCCGTGGGTAAGATGGGGAACACTTCCGCCGCGTCCATCATCCTGGCGTTGGACGAGGCCGTCGAAAAGCAAAAATTGAAAAAAGGCGACAATGTGGTTTTAGTCGCGGTCGGGGCGGGAACCACCTACGCTTCGGCCCTGGTAAGGTGGTAAGAGAATGAACGGTTCGGCTGGAAGGGCGCTGGTATTTCCGGGACAAGGCTCCCAAAGCCTGGGCATGGGCAGGGATTTGTTCGACGCCTATCCCGAAAGCCGGGGGATTTTCGAACAAGCCGATTCCGCGCTGGGATTTTCCCTCTCCAAAATATGTTTTGAGGGGCCCGAGGAAGAATTAAAAAAAACGGCGGTGACCCAGCCCGCCCTATTAACGGCCTCGATCGCGTCGCTGGTGATCCTCCAAAAGGAAGGATATTCCTTCCAATCGGTCGCGGGACATAGTTTGGGAGCCTACACGGCGTTAGTCGCGGCCAAGGTCCTGTCCTTCGAGGACGCGGTAAGGCTGGTCCGCCGCCGGGGCGAGTTGATGGAGGAAGCGGGGCGGGGCAGGGGAACCATGGCGGTGATTTTGAACCTGGACGAGGAGAAGGTCGCCCAAGCCTGCCGGGAGGCTTCCGAAGCAGGGGTGGTGGAACCGGCGAACGTGAACAGCCCGGGCCAAATCGTGATTTCCGGAGAGAAGTCAGCGGTCCTGTTGGCCTGCGAAAAGGCCAAGGCCCTCGGGGCCAAGAGGGCCATGGAACTGCCGGTCAGCGGGCCTTTCCACAGCTCCTTAATGAAGGCGGCCGCCGAGGGATTATCCCAAGCCCTGGCCCAAACGGTTTTCTCCACCCCCCAAACCACCTACTATTCGGATATCGACGCGGTGGCGATGGGAGACCCGGACCGAATTAAGGAAAGCCTTGTCCGTCAGCTGGTGTCGCCGGTCCAATGGATAAAAGTCATCGAGAAAATGAACCTTGAGGGAATTGGTGTTTTCGTGGAAGTGGGGCCAGGCAAGGTCCTGAGCGGTTTGATCAAGAAAATTTCCAAAGACGCCCAAGTTTTCAACGCGGGTGATGTGGCGTCCATTCAAGCGGTCTGCGAGGCGAAATGAACCTAAAAGACAAAGTCGCCGTGGTCACGGGCGGGAACAGGGGCATCGGCAAGGCGATCGCGCTGAAGTTGGCGTCCTGCGGCGCGGCGGTGGCGATTTGCGGCACCAATGAGGCCACCCTTCAGGAAACGGCCGTTGAGATCCAGAAATCGGGAGCCAAAAGCCTGGGGCGGAAGGTGGATGTCTCCCGGTCCGGGGAAGTGGAGGCCTTTTCCAAGGCCGTCCTGGAGGCGTTCGGTAAGGTTGATATCCTGGTCAACAACGCCGGCATCACGAAGGACAACCTCCTGCTGCGCATGAGCGAACAGGAATGGGACGAGGTCCTTTCCATCAACTTAAAAAGCGCCTTTCTCATGACCAAATATTTCGTGAAACCCATGATGAAGGCCAGGCAGGGAAGGATCATCAACATTACCTCCGTCAGCGGGATCCGGGGCAACGCCGGCCAGGCCAATTACGCCGCCAGCAAGGCCGGGATGATCGGGTTGACCAAAACAACGGCCAGGGAATTCGCCAGCCGGAATATCACCTGCAACGCCGTCGCGCCAGGGTTCATCAAAACCGACATGACCAGCGCCCTCGGCGACAAAGTTTTGGAAGAAGTTTTAAAGGAAATTCCCCTTGGGGTATTGGGGGAAACGGCGGATATCGCCAACGCGGTTTTATTTTTCGCCTCGGAGGACTCAAAATATATTACGGGACAAGTTATTTGCGTTGATGGCGGAATGGTGATATAAGAGTCTGCTTTTGACGAGTGGGTTGAAAAGGGTCGGTTTTAGCCTATGATGAGGCAACATTTTAACGGAGGTAAAGGCAATGGCCATTGAAGATAAGGTGAAGGAAATTATCGTGGACCAACTGGGAGTGGAAGCCGAGCAAGTCAAGCCGGAAGCTTCTTTCATTGACGATCTCGGAGCCGATTCCCTGGATACGGTTGAGCTGGTCATGGCTTTCGAGGAAGAGTTCGACCTGGAGATTCCCGACGAGGACGCCGAGAAGATCAAATCCGTTGGCGACGCCATCACTTACATTAAGTCGAAGGCTTCGGAATAAAACTGCCCATTCCGGGAGGAACCTTGAAACGTGTCGTGGTAACCGGCATGGGGGCCATCACCCCCAACGGTAATAATCCAATCGATTTTTTCAAAAATATTTGCGACGGAAAAAGCGGGATCGGCCTAGTGACCCGTTTCGATCCTTCGCGGGTATCCAGCAAAATCGGCGGCGAGGTCAAGAACTTCGACCCGGTTCAGTTTGGAATTGAGAAACGCGACGTCAAAAAAATGGACTATTTTGTCCAATTCGCCGTGGCGGCCAGCCTTCAAGCGGTCGCGGACGCGAAACTGGACATGTCCAAAGAGGACAAGACCCGGGTGGGAGTCCTGATCGGTTCGGGTATCGGCGGTCTTCCCGTTTTGGTGGAGCAGCACGCCAGGCTGATCGAAAAAGGCCCGGACCGCGTCTCGCCGTTTTTGATTCCCATGATGATCATCAATATGGCCTCGGGAATGACCTCCATTTACCTCCGGGCCCAGGGTCCGAACACGGCCACCGTTTCGGCTTGCGCCTCGGGCGCCCACGGGATCGGGGAAGCCATGAGATGGATCCAAAAGGGCGAGGCCGACGTGGTCATCGCGGGGGGGACGGAAGCCTGCATCACCGAGTTGGGTTACGCCGGTTTCAGCAACATGCACGCCCTCTGCATGGACTTTAACGAGAATCCAACCCAGGGCAGCCGGCCCTTCGACAAGAACCGCTGCGGTTTCGTCATGGGCGAGGGAGCCGGGATCGTGGTTTTAGAGTCGCTGGAACACGCCCAGGCCCGCGGGGCCAGAATCTACGCCGAGATCACCGGCTACGGAATGACTTCGGACGCCTTTCACATGACGACTCCCGCCGAAAACGGCGAGGGCGCGGCCAGGGCCATGGCCTTGGCCTTGAAGGACGCGAAATTAAAACCGGAAGCCGTGACTTACATCAACGCCCATGGAACATCCACTCCTTATAACGATAAATTCGAGACCATGGCCATCAAGACGGTCTTCCAGGAACACGCGAAGAAAGTGGCCATTTCCTCTACCAAGTCGACGACAGGCCATCTTCTGGGCGCCGCCGGCGGGATTGAGTTCGTGGCCTGCGTCATGGCCATCCAGGAAGGTGTTTTGCCTCCCACGATCAACCAGGAATTCCCCGATCCGGACTGCGATTTGGATTACATTCCCAACCAGAAAAGGGTCACCCCGGTAAGCGTTTGTCTTTCCAATTCCTTGGGGTTCGGCGGGCATAATGTCTCTCTCATTGTTCAAAAATTTAATACTTAAGAAGCCAAGCGCTTCCAAGACGGTTGTCAGTCTTGAAAAACCCCGCCTGGACCAGTTGAAACGCCTGGTGAAGTCCCTTCAAATTCCGCTGGGGGACGGGCAGTTTTTAAACGAGGCCCTGACCCACAAATCCTATACCCACGAACGTAAAATGAATCCCAGCTACAACAATGAAAAGCTGGAGTTCCTCGGCGACTCGGTTTTGGGATTGGTGATCAGCCAGCATGTTTTTGAGAGCTACCCGGAGGTAACGGAAGGCGGCCTCTCGAAAGTCAAAAGCGTGATCGTGAGCGCCCAGATCCTGAGTGAAAAAGCCAAACTTCTGAATTTGGGGGAGTTTTTGCTGCTGGGTAAAGGCGAAGAGAAGTCCGGGGGGAGGGTCCGGCCCGGGCTCCTGGCCGACGCCTTGGAGGCCGTGATCGGGGCTGTTTACCTGGTGGGAGGCCTCGAAGCGGCGCAAAAGCTGATCCTGAGCTTCCTCCGGGAGGACGTGGGGAACGTTTTTACGGGACGCATGGAAAAGGACTATAAAACCCTCCTGCAGGAACACTTCCAAAAAACACAGAAATTGGCCCCCCGGTACGAGATTCTCCGCGAATGGGGCCCGGACCATAACCGCAATTTCGAGACCTCCTGCATGGTGAACGGAAAAACCATCGCCACCGGCGTCGGCAAGAATAAAAAGGAAGCGGAACAATCGGCGGCCCATGAAGCCATCCGAAAACTCCAGATACTCGTCTCCACCCCAAGCGACCACAAAATTCACTAGGAGGGGCCCTTGCCCAAAAGCGCCGGCGCCACGGTTTTAATGATTCTGTTGGGGGGGATTTTGGGCGGCTACCTGGGGGAGCTGCTGGGCCTGCTGGCGCCGGCGGGTTTTTTGCACGAGCTCTTCACGAAGGGTTTTTCCATCGGGTTCGACTCGCCCCTCGTCCTCAATCTTCGGGTGGTTGTCCTCACTTTGGGATTCAAGGTCTTTGTCAACCTCCTGGGCATCGCCGGAATGGTCACCGGCCTTTATTACGCGAAATAACTTGCGACCGGCCCTCCTGTTAGCCTCCCAATCGCCCCGCCGAAAAGAAATACTAAAATTTATCGGCGTCCCTTTCCGCGTGGTGAAACCCCTGGGGGTCCGGGAAAACCCCCGAAAGAACGAAAGTCCCAGGGCGCTGGTCCTGCGGCTGGCCCTGGCGAAGGCCAAGTCCGTTTCCCGCAGGTTTCCCGGGCATCGCGTTTTGGGGGCGGATACGGTGGTGGCGAGCCGGGGAAAGATATTCGGAAAACCCAAGGACCGCCGCGAAGCGGCCAAGATGTTGATGGCGCTTCAAAACCGGCCCCACGAAGTTTGGACGGGAGTGGCCCTGGTGGGGCCGGAAGGGAACCGGCCGAAGGCCTCGGCGGAAAAAACGACGGTTTATTTCAAGCCCTTGTCGCTGGCCCAGGTCGCCTCGTATTTAAATTCCAAGGAGCCCTACGATAAGGCCGGCGGTTATAACATCCAAGGTACGGCCAGGGCCTGGGTGGAAAAGTGGGAAGGGGATTACTTTAATGTTGTGGGTCTTCCGGTGGGGTTGGTATTAAGGTTACTCAACCGATTGAACCCCGGGGAAGCGAGGGGAAAGGGCCGGGGTATTTGACCAGCGACAAGGGTTCCGCGATTTTCGAATAAAGCCGGAGATGGCAACCAGTCCCCCCCAGCCTGGCGGAAGGGAGGGAGAAGCCGGATGCCCCTTCCCTCGGAAAGGCTCCCCTCATCGGATGGTTAAACCAGCCGGCCCCCGACCCGATGGGCGTCCGGGGAGGTTGTCGGTTAGCCGTTTAAGAAGGTCTTCACCTTCAGCTTCTTGCGCTGATCCGTTAAAAAGTCTTTCAACCAAACTTCCTGGCGCTGGGAGGCCAAACGCTGGGAAATATCGGGGGTGTCCTTTACGATTTCCTCGGGGCTTTTTCCGCCCTCGCGGGTTTCGGCGACCTGGAAGAACAGCTCGGTTTGACCGTGGTTCAAGGGGCCCTTCCAATCGGCGGGGTAAAGATCGGCTAATTCCTCGGATAGGTCCTTGGAGTCCTTCAGCTTGGGAATCCCGCTGGAGCGGTTGAACCAGGTGGTCTCCGAAACCGTTAAGCCCAGGGCCGCCGCGGCCTTTTCCATGGGCTCCTTGTTTTTAAGTTTTTCGGCCAATTGCTCGGACAAGGCCAGGACCTTCTGCGCGGCTTTTTCCTTTTGATATTGGGCCAGGACCTTGGAACGAACCTCCGTGAAGGTGCTCTTGTATTCGCCCTCCCGGTCCTCCAACTGGACGATGTGGTAGCCGTATTTTGTCTTGAGGGGCTGGGAGATCTCGCCTTTTTTCAGCTTGAAAACCGCCTGCTCAAAATCCTTTAAATCCTGGCCCAAGCTGTTCCGGCTGATCCATCCCAAATCCCCGCCCTTATCCTTGGAGCCCCCGTCCTGGGAGTATTTTTTCGCGATTTCCTTGAAGGTCGACTTTTTGGAGAGGATTTGTTTGCGGTAATCTTCCAGGCTGTTCTTCGCCTTGTCCTGGTCCTGCAGGCTTTCGTTGCCCTGGAGGCTGAGGAGGACATGCTGGATCTTGGCCCTTTCCGGATGGTCATAGCGGCTCTTATTGGCCTGGTAATAGCTTTGCAGGTCCGAATCGGACGGGGATATTTTCTTCTCGTACTCGGACACATCCATCGAGACGTAGCTGGCCTTGAGATCCCGGTTCAAGAAAACGGCGAAATTCTTGACGTCGTCCGGGGTGAACAGGACCCCGTCCATCAGGACGGTCCGGATTTTTTGGAGGAGCAATTGGTCCTTCTGGGAACTCTCAAACTGCTCGGGGGTCAATTGGTTGGCCTCCAATACCTGGTAGTATTTTTTCTTGTCAAATTTTCCGTTCTCGTCTTGAAAGGCGTTCTGGCGTTGGAGGACGCCCATCAACTCGTCCTCATGGACGGTTAATCCCAAGTTCGAGGCCGTCTGCCTCAAAATGGCCTCGTCGACCAAATTGTCCAGGACCTCCTCCTTGAGTTTTTTAATTTCCTCGGAGGTCGGGTTTTCATCCTTCATCTTGTAAAGCCTCTCGACCGCCGGCTGGTAGGTTTTGTTGAATTCGGCGTAAGTGACCGTCTCCTCGCCGATTTTGGCCAATATATTCGGGTCCTGCCGGTCGGAACCGGAAAATTTCATGCCCCAGGAAAAGAAGATGAAGGAAACGAACACGAATACCAGCGTCCAAAGCACGCCGTGCATGAAACGTTTGTCCCGTAAAGTCCGCATCATAAAAGAGGCCTCCAAAAGTTTATTTCGTGTTCCCGCCAAGCGGGAGGATGAACCGGGGGTTAAGTTTGGCTTAAAACTCGCGCATTATAGCAATAAGGGTCGGGATAACAATGCTCTCCAAGGTCGAAAAGAGGATGGATCCTGACCCCGAAATTTCGGGGATTCGGTCTTGTCCCGAGAGGTCTCCGGGCGGGGGTTGATTGCGTTGACAGTGTCCCAGTTTATCGTGATATAATTCAAAAAAACCGCGGTTTAAGTAAGGCCCATGCTTACAAGACATAACCCTTTTATCAAGGTTCCCACCTTCCTTTGCCTTTGCGGTTTAGCCTTTTGGATTCCCCCCCGGTTGAACGCCGACAGCGTCAGCACTACCGGAGTTCAATTCCTTAAAATTCCCGCCGGTGTCCGTGGGGCCGGCATGGGCGGAATGTTCACCGCCGTCGCGGATGACGTCAGTACGACCTATTGGAATACCGCCGGTTTGGCCCAGTTGGATAAGATCGAGCTCAACCTTTTGCATGTTTCCTATTTTGCCGGCACCAATTACGAGTTCGCCGGTTTTGCCCTTCCTCTGCGGCCCGGCAGCACCCTGGGCTTGAGCACCTCCTTTGACTTTATCCCATCCTTTAACTCGACCAACAATCCCTCGGCCATCCCCGGCAGCGCGAATGATTTGGCCCTGGTCCTGGGTTACGGCCAAGAATTCGGCGAGAATTTCTCCCTGGGAATCGGGGGCAAATATATCTCCAGCAATTTGGTCAATTTTTCCGCCACCGGCATCGGCTTTGACGCAGGCCTTTTGTTTTATACCTCCCAAAGGGATTGGACCCTCGGGCTTTCCGTCCAAAATGTCGGCCAGGTCTCGAATTTTGGGCAATATAGTTCCCAGGAAAAATTGCCGACCGTTTACCGGGGCGGGCTGGCCTACAGGTTTCAACCGCAAAAGCCCACCCATTTCCTGTTGGGGGTGGACGTGGAAAAGCCCATTGACGGGGACCTGATTCTCCATACGGGCGGGGAAGCCTGGCTGGGACTCCAAAATATTTCGGTGGGATTCCGGGCCGGCTACGCCTTCAACCCCCTCAACCAGGACTTGGGATCGACCGCTGGCGCCTCCTTGGGGGCCGGCGTCCGCTACGGGGGTTTTGAGCTTAATTACGCCCTGGTTCCTTTCGGGATTTTGGGGGATACCCAGCGCTTCTCCTTTACCTACCGTTTTGGAACGGAAGAAGCCGCCGCTCCCCAGCCAAAACCCGGGGAAAAACTCTCGGCGATGAACATCAAACCCCAGATCGCGGACTACCAAACCGGGACGATCAAGGAAGCCACCATCGACTTGAAGCCCCAAGCCAGGACGGACATCAAGAATTGGAGCTTGGACATCACCGACACCAAGGGTAATGTCCTTCGAAGCTACGTCGGCAAGGGCGTCCCGCCCAAACAAATCGCCTGGGACGGAAAAGACAACAATGGAAACGTCGTGACGGGAGCGGTCTTTTCCAACGTGAACTTCCGGACGGTGGACGCGGGGGGCCAGCAAGTGGTCGCCAGCGAGCCGATCTTCCAAGTCGCCCAGGCCTCCAGCCGGGAGGCGCCTTTGACGGCTTCCTTGACGGCCCAGCCGAGGGAATTTGTTCCTCCATCCCTGCCGGAGAATGTCCAGCCTCTGGGCATGTCCGGCGTGGTGAAAACTCCCAGCGTCGCTTTCGGGGAGAAAAGTTTCCGGATCAACGCCGGCTACCTTAATTATTTAAACCAGGTCGCTAAATTGATCCGCAAATATCCCAATGCCAAGGTCTACATCGAGGGACACGCCTATGATGAGGGGACGGAAAGGGAGGCCTTGGCCCTTTCCCAAAACCGGGCGGACTCGGTTCTGAGGTATTTGGTGGAAACCGGAAAAGTCTCCCCGGACAACCTCTATTCCCGCGGCCATGGGACTTCCGCCCCCGTGGATTTGGGCGACACGGAGGAAGCCCGCGCCAAAAACCGCAGGGTCGACATCGTGGTTTTGACAAAATAAAATCGAAGGATGAATTTCAAAGTGAAACAACCCCTAAAACAAAGCCTGGTCTTTTTAGCCCTTATCTCCTGCCTGGCCTTCCTTGGCGGCTGCAAGTGGTTTTCGGTTTCCTATGAGTCGGCGGCCCAGCTGGACCAAGCGGGAAAATCCTCCCAGGCCATCGAGGCCTATTTGTCCTACCTAAAAGACCACCCCGGATCCTCCTTGGCCCCGCTCATCTATTACCGGGTCGCCAAGAATTACGAGATCCAATCGGATTACAACAACAGCCTCGACTGGTACCAGAAAATATTGAGTGAGTTTCCCCAAACCGACGAGGAAATCCACGCCCTCCTGGATTTGGCGGGCCTTTACCAGGATAAGCTCAAAAATTCATCCAAAGCCCTGGACTACAGCCAAAGGGCCTTCACCCGCTACATGGACAATATGCAGTTGAAGGGGGCGATCCAATCCCTGATTGACGCCCAATATTTAACCGCCACCGCTTTCTACTCCCAGAAGAGCTATAAGGACGTAACCGGGGCGCTGGACAGTATCTATAAAACCTATCCGGTCCTCTTCATCTCCCCCGAATCAAGGGCGAAGATCGATTCCCTGGCGGACCGCTCCCGGAGGGCCGAGGAAGTCTCGAAAGCCAGCGTCGATACCATCGTCCTGAGGGATGAGAAGCCCTTTAACAAGAGTTTTGAGGCGGATTTTCCGCAGGAAGCGGAGGGTACGGACAAAATCATCGCCTCGCCGGACGGGACCTTCATCGCGGCCCGTAAAAAAGGCCCCAAGGGCGTCTTTTACCTTTACGTGGCCCAGGTCCCGGCGAAGGGGGACCAGGTTCTGTTCAAGCTGGTCCGGCAAACCTTCGGCGCGGACAAGCCGGCCTGGTCCCCGAACAGCGAGGATTTGGTTTACTGGCGGACGGCCGGCGGACTCCGGAAGCTGGAGAAAACCAATATCAAAACGATGGTGACCCAGACGCTCTTTTACACGAAAAGCCAAAATATCGGAATCCATCCCGCCTATCATCCCGCGGGAAATAAGGTGGCCTATGTTTATGAGGGGCGGGTTTGCTTGATCAATACGGGGGACAGCCAATACAAACAACTGTTGAAAACAAAACAAAAACTTGACTATACTGCCGAACTGGCCTGGTCCACCGACGGCACGATGATCCGCTGCGCCCAGGCCGATAAGCTCGATCCGCAAAAAAAGATTTATGACGAGCTGCTGGTGCTGGATATTTCTGCCGCGGGTAATCCTTAATCTTCTCTCGAGAGGGCCTCATGTCTCCATCGGCGCGTTGGGCGGTCTTAGGGTTTTCCTTGTGGGCCTTGGCAGGGGCCGCCTCCGCCCAGGACGCGCGCATGCAGGCCCTCCTCGACGCGATCAAAGCCAATCCCAAAGACGCCAGGGCCCATTTCAACCTGGGCGCCGCTTATTTCAACCAACAGAAGTACGACTTGGCCGCCCCCGAGTTCCAAAAGTGCACCCAGATCGATCCGGAAGATAAGCAGGCCAAGGAAATGTTCGAGAGCAGCCAGGGGATATCGGCTTACTTCCAAAAAAACTACCCGTCGGCGGTGGAACACCTTCAAAACACCCTGAAAGTGAATCCCCAAAATCCCAACGCCAACCTTTTGCTGGCGGACGCCTATGTGCAGTTGAAACAATATCCCAACGCTGAAGCGGCCTTGAAAAACTACTCCCTGACCTCGCCCCAGGGAAAGGTGAAGGCCAGCGAGGTCCTGTCCAAGATTTACATGGATCAAAAGCGCTATTCGGAAGCCGTCGGGGAGCTCAAAAACATCATCGAGGCGGAGCCTGGAAATTTTGTGGCCCTCCATAATTTGGGCGGCTCTTATTATCAATTGAAGGATTTTAAGGACGCGGCCCGTTACTGGGACAAGGCCGTCAAGCTTCAGAAGGACGCCCAAACCTTCCAGCTCTTGGGATCGGCTTACTATAACCTGGGTGATTTCAACGACGCGATCCACAGCTATGAGAAATCGATCCAGTTGGAAACCGCCAAGGATCCCAAGGACCAGGACATCGCCTCCCTGGGCGAGACCCATTACAACCTAGCGGTGGCTTACAACGACAACGCCCTCTATGACAAGGCGGCGGACGAGTTTGGGGAAGCCTTCAAGATCAACCCGAAAGATTCCAACGCCGCCGTCGGCCAGGCCCAGGCCATCGGGGCCGCCATTAACTCCCATATGGAAAAGGCCAGCAGTTACCTCCTGAATAACCAATATGGCGACGCCATTGGCGAGTGGAAAATGGTTTTGAAATACCAGCCGGACAACAAACAGGCCGCGGACTTCATCACCGACGCCCAGAACAAGCAGACCGAGGAGGTTAAAAAGCATTTCGCCGCCGGGAACTCCCTGAACCGGCAGGGCAATACCCTGAAGGCCCTCGCGGAATGGAACCTGGCCCTTCAGATGGATCCCCAGAACGAAGCGATCAAAAAAGCGGTTAAAAACGTCGACATCAAGCGTAAAGACAGGGTCAAGGCCTTGATCGCCGAGGGGGATGACTATTACAAGGCCAAGGACTATTCGGACGCTTTGGTCAGTTATTTAAAGGCCAAGGAGATCAATCCCAAGGACGCCTCGGTGAAGGCCCGGTTGAAGAAGTTGAAGACCAAGCAAAACTCCGAAATTGACACGGTCTACGATAAAGCCATGAAATTTTACGGGAAAGACGACCTCAAATCGGCCTTGAAATACCTAACGGTCGCCAAGCAAATCGATCCCAACAGCGAAAAGATCAACTCCCAGCTCTTCAAGGTCCGGAAGGATATCGCCGTCCGCGTCAAGGATTTGAACCAAGAGGGAGTTTCGCTCTTTGAGGGCGGCAGCCAGGACAAGGCGAAGGTGCGGTTTCAAGAGGTGTTGAAATTCAACTCCAGCGATGAAACGGCCAACGATTACATCAAGAAAATGACGGGGAAACAGGCCCCTGAAAAAGTCGACGCCGAACAAGTGAAGGCGCTTTATTATGATGGCGTCAACCTCTATATCAACGGTAAAATCCAGGAGGCCATTGAAAAGTGGCGGGAGTGCCTCAAGCAGGATCCGGGCAACGTCAACGCCCAAAAGAACATCGATAAAGCCATGGTGAAGCTGCAATCCATTGAAAAACTCAGCCATAACTAACCTCAGCTTCCTCTGGCTCTTGATTTTCAAATCGTGTATAAAGTCCTCTCGTGCCGAATTCGCGGGCGTAATTCAGTGGTAGAATGCCACCTTCCCAAGGTGGACGTCGTGGGTTCGAGTCCCATCGCCCGCTCCATTTTTTTGTTCCTATTAATCGTATTTCATCCAACTCCGTCCACCGCTCAAGTCGATCCCGATCCCTCGCGGCCCTTTAACCAGGGACAAGTCATCGTATTGCCCGCCACGAGCGCCTACCTGGGGGACCTGCCCCACCCCATCCTGCTGGAGGACGGGGAGGAGTCCACTCATTCGCTGGGAGGCTGGTTGTCGTCCTCCGCGGGATGGTTCCCGCCGGGAACCGGAACGCCGACGGGATTAAGGACCCTCGAGCCTGGATTATTTTTTGAGGGAATCGCCTATCCCTTCGAAAGCCTGCCGATCCTCCGATGGATCCCGATGCCCCAATCCGCCGGGCTTCTCGATTTTCCCGCCTCAGCCTGGTGGGGAAGGGAGGCGGCTGGCGGCGCGGTCCAAATCAACACGCCGCCCCTGAGCTCCCCCGCAACCAATGATTATTTATTGTGGGGCGGAGGGGGGGAATCCTTCGGTGCCAGGGATTCCCTCCTGGCCGACCCCGGCATGGCCGAACTCCACTTCCAAGGCGGCCCCCGAACCCCGGAAAGCGGGAGCGGCCGCTTTGAGGGCCTTGGCAAGATCCGCTGGTTTAAAGACGACGATTGGAAGCTGGAGAGCGGCTTGCTGGCGGCCCAAAATACCGATGATGACAATTGGTACTCCTTTTTCACGGACCTAATTTGGTCCGGCCCCAATTTTCAAACGATCCAATTCAAGCCCTTCTTCGAAACGGCCCAATTGAACGGGAGCCAGGCCCAGGAATGGGGCGGAGTCCTGAATTACCATTTCAACCTGGCCGGACTCGCCGAAAGCCACTTGGGGTTCGGTTACAGCCGGGAAAATTTCAGCGGCCTCCTTCCCTCCGTGGGCAGGGAGTACGCTCAAGCCGGGTTTTTGGGGGACGTGATCGGCATGCTCACCTTGGACTCGGCTTTCCGGCTGGATTTCACCAATGGGTCCGATGGGATTTTCAGTTATTTGGTCGGCCTCCAGGGAAACCAAGGCGACCTGACTTTGCTGGGGGATTGGGACAAGGGAGCCCTGGGTCCCGGGGCGGATGTCGAGCAGATGGATTTAGGCCTCCGGTTCCAACCCAACGATTCCTTAACGGGAACGGTTCAATACATCCGGCAGACGGTTCTCGGGAAGAATTTTAACGGGGGAGGGTGGCGGTCCCAATGGGCGGCGCCCAGGGGTCTGCTCATCTTCCAGAAAGCCGAAGCGAGATGGGAAGGCCGGTTTCTCGTCGACTCCCTGGACCAGGCGGTTTGGGACAACAGCGTAAAAATAACCGTCAGTTTCTTTAAGTGGGACAGCTTTTGGATCAAGGGACGGGTCCTCACGGGGTCCCCCTTTTATGGGGAAGCGGGAGCGGACTTTACGGTTTCCAAGGAGTTTCGGATATTCGTCTCCGCGGATAATGTGGAGGACCTGCCCTTGTCCTGGCCCGACCCGGAAATGCCGTTGGGAAGGCTGTTTCGCGCGGGAATCCATGGGCAATTTTGACGTCCCGATGGCTTTCTTGACCCTCCCTCCCGCCCATGTTAGTTTGAACCAATGAAAAGACTTATTTATTTGTTCCTGGCCTTGGCGGTGAGCGGCGGGGCCCTGGCCTTGGAACCGGGAACCAGCGGGGCGGATATCTTGAAAGTTCCCGTGGGAGTGCGGCCCGCGGCCTTGGGCGGAACTTACTCCGCCTTCGGGGATGATGTTTACGTCATGGGGTTTAATCCCGCGGGACTTTCCAGGGTGACGAAGTACAGCGTGGGATTGGACCATGTGCAGGGTTTCGGGGATGTTCAGATTGAGTCCTTGAGCCTGGCCGTTCCCACGAAAGACTATGGAAATTTCGGCGGACAAATCATATTCCGCCACCTGCCCACCATCCAAAACGCCCTCGCCACGGATCCGGCGGTTGACGCCAGTGACCTGGTGGTGACCATCGCGGACGCCCAGCAATTCGGGAAGGTCGCCATCGGCGGCTCCTTTAAAACCATCTTCTCGAGTTTAGGGGACAAACAGGCCTTCACCCAGGCTTTTGATGTCGGGATGAAGGTGCAATTCTTCGACACGGATTTCGCCCTGGTCGCCCAAAACATCGGGCCGGCAGTCCAGTTTCAACCCAACCCCCAAGGATCGGATCCCCTTCCCTTAACTTTCCGCCTGGGAATGGCCAGGCCCATTATCGTTTCCCCCGCCTCAACCCTGTTGGCCAGTGTGGAGCTGATGAACGTCCGGGATGAGGGAACCCAAGCTTCCTTCGGGGTCGAATATTGGCATCGAAGCGTCATCGCCATCCGTGCGGGATACCGCCTGAGCGACCAGGGCAACCTGGCGGGGGGTTTTTCCGCCGGGGCCGCGCTCCGCAATAATTTGGGTAAATTGGAATATGAAATTGGTTATGCCTGGCGCCCGGCCCCCGTGAGCAGCAGCTTTATCGCCAATTCCCATATTTTCGGACTTCTTTTTTGGTATTAAACCTAAAAATCGCCCCCCAAGTCCCCCAGCCCGCCGCGAGAGGACAAAAGCCCCCATGAGGGGAGTCCAATCCCGCCTTTTGGCTTTTGGTTGGGACTTGGCGCCAGGGGAGGTTCAAATGGCCTTTGTTTTTTTGATTTTGGGCAAGCCTCTTGGCCTCCTGGCGGCAGGCCCTCCCGTCTGACAAAAGCTTGACAACCACAGGGGTCCTCCCTAAACTCTACCCTTCTTTGGCGCCCCTGTCGGGGGGGCCTATTTTAGGGAGGAATTTATGTACGCTGTGATACAAGCCGGTGGAAAACAATACCGGGTGACGGAAGGTGACGTGATCAAACTGGACCGCCAAGCGGGTAATCCAGGGGATCCCATCGAGTTTACCCAGGTTCTCATGTTGGAAAACAACGGCCAATTGAAGGTCAAAAAAAGCGATGTGAAAGGGATTAAGGTTACCGGAAAAATCATCAGCAAAACCAGCGGGAAGAAAATCCGCGTTTTCCGCTACCGCCGCCGCAAAAACACGATGAAAACCAAGGGATCGCGGCCGAAGCACACGACCGTCTCCATCGAAAAAATTGTAACGGCATAGACCGAGAGAGGAATCAGTCATGGGACAGCATAAAGCAGGTGGATCCACCCGAAACGGACGGGACAGCAACAGCCAGCGCCTGGGCATCAAGGCGTTCGGGGGAAACTTGGTAACGGCCGGAAGCATCTTGATCCGTCAAAGGGGCCGCCGCTACAAGCCTGGACAAAATGTGGGAGTCGGCAAAGACGACACGCTTTTCGCCAAGGTGACGGGGTTGGTTTCCTTCCGCGAGTTTAAAAAAGGCTTTAAAAAAGTGAGCGTCGAAGCCAAAGAAGCTTGATCCTTTCTTTTAAACCTGAAAAAAACCCCGTCCTTTGGCGGGGTTTTTTTGTTTCCGGACCTTTTCAAGCTTGAACCGATCCGCCGCCCAGGGCGCCGGGACCGGATCAAGACGGAATGGGCGGAAAGCCGGACGGATAAGGGCTCATCTTTTAACCTTAACCCGGGGAGCTGGGCGGCCTTGGGGTTCAAGGGGCTTTTGGTCTGGATTTTTAAGATTCGAAACTGGGGAACCGCATGATTGTCGATGAAGTCACCATTACACTCGAGGCCGGAGCCGGCGGGGACGGATGCTTGAGCTTCCGCCGGGAAAAGTATATTCCCCGGGGCGGTCCGGACGGCGGCAACGGCGGCCGGGGCGGGAGTATTTATTTGGAATCCCGCAATGACGTGAATACCTTGGTGGATTTCATCTACCATCCCCTCTATCGGGCCCATCACGGGGAACACGGCAAGGGCAAAAACATGCACGGCCGGGAATCGGATTCCATCACGATCCGCGTTCCGGTGGGAACCTTGGTTTGGGACGAAAACAAGAAGCTGATCACGGACATGAACGAGGACGGGAAAAGGTTCCTCATCGCCAAGGGCGGCCGCGGCGGGAGGGGCAACACGACTTTCGCCACTTCCACCCAGCAGGCGCCGAAGCTGGCGGAAAGGGGCGAGCCGGGAGAGAAAAAAGTCCTCCGCCTGGAGCTCAAGCTTTTGGCCGATGTAGGGGTCGTGGGATTTCCGAACGCCGGGAAATCCACCCTTCTGTCCCGGGTGACCCACGCCCATCCCAAGATCGCCGATTATCCCTTCACCACCTTGGAACCCCAGCTGGGCGTGGTCCGGCTTTCGGAGGGCCGCAGTTTCGTGCTCGCGGACCTGCCGGGCATCATCGAGGGTGCCAGCCAGGGCAAGGGGCTGGGCATCCGTTTTTTACGCCATTTGGAAAGGACCAAAATAATCCTGCACCTGGTCGAATTGGCGTCCCTGACCACTTTTGCCGAATTGGAAAAAAGGATCAAGGTCATCCGGGGCGAGATGAAAAAACACAGCGCCAAGTTCCTGAAAATACCCCAGGTGATCGTCCTGACCAAGACCGACGCGGCCACGGCCCTGCCGTTCCAGGCTTGGGCCCAAAAGCTCAGGAAAAAGGGAGGGAAGGTTTTGACCATCTCGGCGGTCACCGGCGAGGGGTTAAAGGAATTGCTGGAGGAGTGCTGGCGCCAACTGGTCAAGATCAAGGAAGCGGACTTGGCGGCCCCGCCGGAGGCGGAGAAGGTCCTCTACCAGGCCAAGGTCCGGTTTAAGGTCGCGAAAGACGGCGACGCGTTTCGCGTGACAGGGCCCGAAATCCAAAAATGGGTGGCCATGACCAATTTCAGCAGCCGGGACGCCCTGGAGCGGTTTTATAAGATCCTTCAGAGGATGGGCGTCATCCAAGCGCTGAAGAAAAAGGGCGTCCGGGAGGGAAGCGTTATCTATTGCGAGGGCGAGGAGCTGATATTCGAGTCGGAGCAATTGGGGGCCCGCCATGAAGTCTGAAAGAACCGAATTCATCACCCCGGTCAAAAGGGTGGTCATCAAGATCGGAAGCAGCCTGCTGGCCGACCCGAAAAAGAAGGCGATCAAAACGGGGTTCTTGCGGCACCTGGCGGGACAGGTGCGGACCCTCCAAGGCCGGGGGATCCAATGCCTGGTGGTGACCTCCGGGGCCATCGCGGCGGGCCTTTTTGAGATGGGCTTGCGGCAAAAGCCCAAGGAAATCGAGAAGCTCCAGGCCCTGGCGGCGGTCGGGCAAAGCAATTTGATGCACGCCTACGACGTGGTGTTTAAGAAGGAGGGCTTAAAAGTCGCGCAAATCCTTTTGACCAGGGAGGATTTGGAAAACCGCCACCGCTATTCGAACGCGCACAATACGGTCATGGAACTGCTCCGGCACAAGATCATCCCGGTCGTCAATGAGAATGACACGGTGGCCGTCGAGGAAATCAAGTTTGGCAACAATGACACCTTGGGGACCCTTGTCGCCCATTTGTCCCAGGCCGATCTATTAGTGCTCTTGACCGATACGGACGGCTTGTTTTCCGAGGACCCGAAAATAAACCCGAAGGCGGAACTGATATCGAGCGTCCGCAATATTGACGGGGTATTGGAGAGGGGCGCCTCCCGAACCAGGTCCCTTTTGGGGACCGGAGGGATGCAGACCAAGGTTCAGGCGGCTAAAAGCATGATGACTTCCGGTGTGCCGATGATCATCGCCAACGGAAACCAGCCCTATGTCTTAAAGGGGATATTCGAATCCAAGCCCATCGGAACCTTTTTTTTCCCCTTGAGGGCGAGGATGAGCAGCCGGAAAAATTGGCTGGCCTGGGGCGTGAAGCCCAAGGGCGAAATCATGGTGGATGAGGGGGCGAAAAAGGCCCTGGTGGAACTGAACAAAAGCCTGCTGCCCACCGGCATCCTGCGGATTCTCGGCGTTTGGGGCAGGGAGGAATTGGTTAAAATCACCGGCCCCGACGGAGGGGAAATCGCCAGGGGCTTGTCGAATTTTTCCTCCGGCGACTTGGACCTCATCAAGGGCCTGAAATCCAGCGAGATCCAGAAAAGACTCGGCCGGAAATCGCCGGACGAGGTTGTCCATCGGGACAATATGGTGAAATGGGATTAGCCGGACAGAGGTGGAAAAGGGCTTGATTCACCCGGGGCGGACCCGTTTGTTATCATGATTGTGGTTTTGCGGTTTAAAACCCCGGCGAAAAACGGTAAAATAATACCTATTTTAACCAGATCAGCCCCTGGGGCCAGGGTCCTATTTGAATAAGACGCTTAAACGTTAATGAGGTTTTGGACGAATGGCAAAAAAGAACTATTACGAGATCTTCAAATTATATCCCCCGATTGATTTGACCCAGCTTCAGGACGCCTATAAACAGTTGATTTTCGAGAACCACCCGGACCGCAATCCCGGACAGCAGGAATCGTCCATTGATAAGACAATGGAAATTGTGGAGGCCTATAACGTCCTCAGCGATCCTGAAAAGAGGGATATCTACAACTTCCAGGTCCGTACGGACATCCGGAAGGAACCGGGTGAATTGGTCGGGGCGAAAAGGGGACTGCTGAGGATGAAGTCCAAGGAGGAATCGGAGGCCGAGGACCATTTCAAGAAGGGCGTGGCCTTTTTCGAGGAAAAGGATAATTGGAACCAGGCCCAGCATGAATGGATTCTTTGCGTGAAACTGATTCCAGGTTTCGTGAATGCCCACTATAATTTGGGGGTTTTATTCGGATACCAGGGCAATTTTAAGGACGCGGTGTCTTGTTTCGAGCGGGCGGTGAAATACAACCCCGCCGAGTTCGAGGCGAAGAAGGCCCTGAGCACCGCGATGGGCTATGTTTACGGAAAAAAAGTTTGACGATCGGGGTTTAAATGGCGGACAAAGCGTTGGCGGTTGGAATTGACCTGGGAACCAGCAACTCCTGCGTCGCCTATCTCAACGGCGGGGAGCCGCAAGTCATCCCCAACGCGGATGGCTACCACACCACGCCCTCGATCGTGGCCCTGACGTCCCAAAAAAACTGGCTGGTGGGACTGGACGCCAAGCATCAGGCCATCACCAACCCCACGGGAACCGTCGCCTCCATCAAGCGTTTTATCGGACGGAAGATCACCGACGAGGATGTCCAAAGGGACAAAGCCCTCGTTTCCTACACGATCGAGGGATCGGAAAACAACGACATCCGCGTCAAGCTGGACGATCAGATGAAGTCCCCCGAGGAAGTTTCGGCGATCATCCTCCAAAAAATTAAGCAGGACGTCGAGGCCCGGTTGGGGGAGAAAGTGATCAACGCCGTGATCACGGTGCCGGCCTATTTCAACGATTCCCAGCGTCAAGCGACCAAGGACGCGGGAAAAATCGCAGGTTTCGAGGTGTTGCGGATCATCAACGAGCCCACCGCGGCGGCCCTCGCCTATGATTTTGACACGAAGAAAAACCAAAAAATCGCCGTTTACGACCTGGGGGGCGGGACCCTGGATGTGACCATCCTGGAACTCTTGAACGGCCTGTACCGGGTCCTGGCCACCTGCGGGGATACGCATCTGGGCGGGGATGATTTTGACCAGGCGATCATGCAATGGGTCCTTGAGAAGTTCCTGTCGGACCATGGAATCGACCTCCGGCAGGAGCCTGTGGCCCTCCAGCGCCTGAGGGAGGCGGCGGAAAGGGCGAAATGCGACCTGTCGGCTTCCGCCACGGTGGAAATCAACCTGCCCTTCATTACTAAAAAAGACGAAACGCCCCTCAGCTTGGCCTATTCCATCACCAGGGCGGACTATGAGGCATTGGTCGGCCCCCTGGTGGAAAGGACACTGGAGCCCTGCAAAAAAGCCCTCCGGGACGCGAACCTGACCCCGAACGATTTGAGCGACGTCCTGATGGTCGGCGGCATGACCCGCATGCCCAAGGTGCGGGAAACGGTCAAACGGTTCTTCGGAAAAGAACCGAACACGAAGGTCAACCCGGATGAATCGGTCGCCATGGGAGCGGCCATCCAGGCCGGGATCATCAACGGCAACGTCAAGAACGCCCTGTTGTTGGATGTGACGCCCCTCTCCCTGGGAGTCGAAACCCTGGGGGGGACTTTCAGCGCGATTATCCCCAGGAATACCACGGTTCCCACGAAAATGAGCAAATTGTACTCCACGGTCAAGGACATGCAGACCTCCGTCAACGTCAAGGTCCTCCAAGGCGAGTCGAAAGCCTCGAACAACAATAAGACCCTGGGGTTCTTCTCCTTCGTCGGAATCCCGCCGGCGCCGGCGGGCACCATCCAAATTGAGGTGACCTTCGCCATTGATTCCAACGGCATCGTCAACGTGACCGCGAAAAACGTCGCCACGGGCCAGATGCAGCAGATGAAGGTTTCCGCCACCAGCGGCCTGACGAAAGACGAACTGGACCGGCTGGTCCAGGCCGCCAAGGGCCGGGTGATCTCCGCCGCCGCCAAGGAAGAGCCGTCCAAGAAGGGGGCCGAGGACCCGGGGAAGAAACAAGCGCCCGGAACCCCCGCGGCCATGCCCTTTTTCCCGGCCTCCACCGCCCCGGAGGAGACCGGCGGCGACTCGGAATTTTTGACCGGGGACATGATCAATTCCTTCCTCAAAGATCCCGACGGGTCCCCGGGCAAGTGAAGTCCGTCGCGCTCTTCGGCGGCACGTTTAATCCCATCCACTTCGGACACCTCTCCATCGCCGAGGAAGTCCGGACGAAATACAACTTGGACAAGGTTATTTTCGTCCCGACCTGCGTGCCGCCGCACAAGGATCCGGCGGACCTGGCGGACTCCCGCCAGAGGTCGGTGATGGCGCACCTGGCGACCGTGTCCAATCCTTGTTTCGAGGTTTCCACCTTCGAGGTGGACAAGGGCGGGAAATCCTTCACCATCGACACGGTCAAGCATTTCGACCAGCTTTTCGGGGGAAAGGTCGCGATCTATTTCATCGTCGGCGCGGACATGCTGATGGAAATATCGACCTGGAAGAACATCGAGGAACTCCTCAAGCTTTGCCGGTTTATCGCCGTTCCGCGGCCCGGTTATGACATCCAAAAGATATTCAACCAATATTTTTTGGCGTCGGACAATTATTCCATCGCCTCCGAGCTGCTGGAAAACATTTCCATCGAAAACATCGCTATGCTGGACATCAGCGCCACCAACATCCGCCGCAGGGTGAAGGAATGGAAAAGCATCAAGTACCTGGTCCCGGAGCCGGTGGAGCAGTTTATCCACCATCAACAGCTGTATTTGTAGCGGGGAGAAACCAATGGAACTTTTGAACTACATGGAAGTGGTCGTCAAGAGGACGCTGGAGGAGCTGTTGGAGGACCCCTCTTACCAAAAGCTGGATTTTTCGGAAAAGGTGAAACTGGACATCCTGGCCTACACCCTGAACCACCTGCCGCCCAGGTACGTGGTGACGGAAAAGGGCCATCTGTACACCAGGGTCGATGAACTGAAGCACCAATTTAAGACGGATATATTGGTGGAGCTTTCCAAGGCCATCAAGCACGTCAAAGCGAATCCGCGTTAAGGAACCCATTGAAAAACACGAGCCTGTTGAAAAAAATAAAAGAATCGTTGGAAGATAAAAAGGGGATTGATATCCGGGTTTTGGATGTCCGGGATCTGGTCTCCTACGCGGATTATCTCGTCCTCTGCACCGGAACCTCCTCCGCCCACATCAACGCCTTGGTTTCCAATGTCCGGGACTCCGTCGCGAAAGCGGAAAGGCCGACCTACGTCAATCCCTCGAAGGACGACAGCTGGTGGATTTTGGATTTCGTGGACGTGGTGGTCCATGTCTTCACGGAGGACCGCCGCCGTTACTATGATCTGGACCAATTGTGGGGGGATGCCCCCCGGATTGAACCTTAGCCCTTCCTGCTCGATTTGATCAATTTTTGGCCAATGGTCAAATTCCGGTCAATCCACCTTCCATTCCCGTTTTGATCAAAAACCTTTAAATGGGCCCCTTTTACAAATTCCTTGGTCCAAAAACCTTATTTCCCGTGGCAAGGCCTTAATTTACCAAAAACCCTATATTCCCTTTAGATTAACGATTAAACATGGTCGAAAAATTGCATAAATATTACCCGAAGCGGTAAAATCGGTAAGGTTAACTGTTTACCAAGCGGGGTGCGGGGTTTCAGGTTCAATCGCTTTTAAAAAGGCGTTTATAATCTTAACGGGTCATTCATGGCAAAAAAATATTTATTGAATCAATTCATCGACGGCCAAAGGCAAAGAGCGATCCGGAAAGCTTTTTGTTTTTTGTTGTCCGCCCTTTTAGTGGCGGCCGTGCCGAGGGACGCGCGGGCCTTTTGCGCCACTCCCGGCAAGGACGGAGCCGTCGCCCTCACCGGCATCATCAATTCCTACTTTCCGGGAACCTCCAGCGCCATCGTCGGACAGACCTGGATTCCCATCGGACTGGGATCCGGTTCCGGCTCCCTCATCGCTGCCGGCGACCTCCTGCTGGTCATTCAAATGCAGGACGCCAACATCAACAACGCCAACGGCACAGGCTACGGCGCCAATGACGGGAGCGGCTCCGGCTCCAACGGGATTCGAAGCACGGGGCTTTACGAGTATGTCAAGGCGGTCGGTGTCACCACGGCCGCGGGAAATGTCACCATCGTCGGCACCGGCCCCGGCAGCGGACTCAACAACAATTATGACGCGGGAGCCTCAGGCGCCCAGGGCCAGCGGACCTACCAGGTCATCCGGGTGCCGCAATATTCCAACGCGACCCTTTCTTCCACCTTGACCTGCAAGGCCTGGGACGGCAGCACGGGAGGCGTCCTCGCCTTTGACGCGGCTTATGACACCAACCTCAACGGCGCGGTGGTGGACGTGAGCGGAATGGGCTTCCAGGGCGGAGGCGCCCAAAAGGTGAACGGGGGAGGGGCCGATTGTCCCGCCGCCGCCGCCACCGATTACCGCGACCGGGGAACCAATAACTTTTTCGGGCTCAAGGGAGAGGGAATCTGCGGCCTGCCCTGGCGCACCTATCGGAACGGCGCCACCACCATCACCGTCAATAACGGCGCCGTCACGGACGGTTATCCCGGAGGCGACAGGGGAAGGGGCGCTCCCGGAAACGCCGGCGGCGGAGGCAATGACAACAATCCCTGCGCGGCCAACGACCGCAACGCGGGCGGAGGCGGAGGCGGAAACGGCGGTCCCGGAGGCATCGGCGGAAACACCTGGGCCGGCAATTCGCCTTACGGCGGCATCGGAGGCGCCTTCTACGCGGCCAATGTCGCCCAACTGGTTTTGGGCGGAGGCGGAGGCGCGGGGAATAGGAACAACAACGGCAACGATAATCCCGCGCCCGGCCCCTACAACGACGGTGGAATCATCGAGGGCTCGGGCGGACCGGGCGGCGCCATTGTCCTGATCCGGACCAGCACCGTCAGCGGAACCGGAACCATCTCGGCCAACGGCGCGAACGGGTTGGACAACGAAAATGACGGGGGCGGCGGCGGCGGCGCGGGAGGCAGCATCGCGGTCATCGCCAATAACAACGCCGGCCTCGGCGGCTTGACCCTCAACGCGTTCGGCGGAAACGGCGGACACGCCTGGGTGAATGACGCGGCCATCCCCAGCACCGTCGACCGCCACGGACCTGGCGGCGGCGGGGGCGGCGGCTATATCTTCGCTTCCGGCACGGTCGCCTCGATGGACGTCACGGCCGGCGTGAACGGTTTAACGACCAACGGGTTGGACGCTTACGGCGCCTCCCCCGGCACGGCGGGAAGCACATCCGTCAATGCCGCCTATTCCAACACCGGCTCGGTCAACGGGGTCGACGCCGGGTATGTCTGCGCCCCCACGCCCACCCCCTGTAACTTTCCCGGGAATACCTGCACCTTCACCATTACCCCTACCTCCACGGTGATTCCTTGCCCCATCACCTTTGACTCGGTTTCAAAAGGCGTGGTCAACGCGGCCCAGTTGATTTTCAACCATACGACCGCCGGCTCCAGCGCTCTTTTAGTCGTTCAAGTTTCGCTTCAAAGTTCCGCCGCCAACGTCACTTCCATGTCCTATAACGGTGTCGCGATGACGTTAAAACGCCGTGATTCGGACGCTACCGCCAATGACAGCCTCGAGACCTGGTATTTAACCGGTCCTGCCGTTGGTACCTTTCCGATAACGATCAACGCTTCCGCCGGCGTCCGAATCCACGCCGGGGCCTCAAGTTATAACGGCGTCAATCAAACGACTCCCCTCGGCGCGACCAATTTTGTCCAGGGGGCCGGCGGCTCCCAACCCGAGAAAATAACCTTAACCACCACTTCCGCCAATAGTTTCATCGCTTCCATGTGCCTGGCCGATGGAAACGGCGGTTCCAACATTACGGCGGGCAACGCCTGGCAGAATTTCCGTTGGTCCCAAATCCTGAATGACTCGACCTTGGGGGATGATATGGCCGCCTCCAACCCCGGCCTTTACACCATGAGTTATAACGTGGGAGGAGGGAACAACGCCGACATGCAGGCGGTCGAGATCCTCTCCTCGAACTGTAATCCGACGCCGACCGCCACCAACAGCCCGACCAATACCCCGACGATCACGCGGACGCCCACCATTACGCCCACGAATACCCCGACCAATACGCCCACCATCACACCCACGAACAGCCCGACCAATACCCCGACCCAAACCCCCACCAACACTCCGACCAATACGCCCACCGCCACCCCTACGAATAGCCCGACCAGCACCCCCACCCAAACCCCGACGATCACCCCCACCAATACTCCGACCAGAACCCCTACGAATACCCCGACTAATACGCCCACCAATACTCCCACGAACACGCCTACCAATACACCGACTCCGACCTTGACCAACAGCCCCACGAACACCCCGACCAATACGCCTTCCAACACCCCCACCAGGACCCCCACCCCAACCCCCACCAATTCACCCACCAACACGCCGACGAATACTCCGACCCCGACTTTGACCAACACGCCAACTAACACCCCCACCAACACGCCCACGCCCACCTTAACCAATAGCCCCACGAATACCCCGACCAATACGCCTTCGAATACCCCGACTAGGACTCCGACTCCGACGCCCACCAACAGCCCGACGAATAGCCCGACACCCACTTTGACCAATAGCCCCACGACCACACCGACGAATTCGCCGACACCCACCTTGACGAATACTCCCACCCCAACCCCGACCCAAAGCCCCACCAATACTCCTTCCAACACCCCGACGCCCACCTTAACCAATACGCCCACCAACACTCCGACGAATACCCCCACCAACACCCCAACGAGAACCCCGACTCCGACGCCCACCAACACACCCAGCAACACGCCGTCCAACACCCCCACCAACACTCCCACGCCGACTCCGACGAACACGCCGACTCCGACGAACACGCCGACTACGACGAACACTCCGACCAACACCCCGACGAATACGCCGACAGCCACTTTGACCAATACCCCCACCAACACGCCCACCAATACGCCGACACCCACCTTGACGAATAGTCCCACGAACACGCCGACACCCACCTTAACCAACACCCCCACCAACACTCCGACGAATACACCGACCAACAGCCCGACTCGAACCCCGACGCCCACCCCGACCAATAGTCCCAGCAATACACCCACCAACACGCCCAGCAATACCCCGACCCCGACCTTGACGAATACGCCCACGAACACGCC
>CAZUXW010000038.1:0-27700 GCA_964624625.1 uncultured bacterium | reverse complement strand
TGGTTGTATCGGTCAAAGTAGGTGTGGGTGTGTAGGAGGGTGTAGCGGTCGGGGTCTTGGTGGCGGTGGCGGTCGGGGTGGCCGTAGGGCTCTGCGTGGGTGTATCGGTCAAGGTGGGCGTGGGGGTATTCGAGGGCGTCGCCGTCGGAGTCTTGGTGGTGGTGTCGGTTGGAGTCGCCGTAGGGCTATTCGTGGGCGTGTCGGACAAGGTGGGCGTGGGCGTATACGAGGGCGTGGCTGTCGGGGTCTTGGTAGGGGTGGCCGTTGGAGTGGCGGTAGGACTATTGGTGGTTGTATCGGTCAAAGTGGGCGTGGGTGTGTAGGAGGGTGTAGCGGTCGGGGTCTTGGTGGCGGTGGCGGTCGGTGTAGCCGTAGGGCTCTTCGTGGGTGTGTCGGACAAGGTGGGCGTGGGGGTATTCGAGGGCGTGGCCGTCGGAGTCTTGGTGGCGGTGTCGGTTGGAGTCGCCGTAGGGCTATTCGTGGGTGTGTCGGACAGAGTGGGGGTAGGCGTATACGAGGGCGTGGCTGTCGGGGTCTTGGTAGGGGTGGCCGTTGGAGTAGCGGTAGGACTATTGGTGGTTGTATCGGTCAAAGTAGGTGTGGGTGTGTAGGAGGGTGTAGCGGTCGGGGTGGCCGTAGGGCTCTGCGTGGGTGTGTCGGATAAGGTGGGCGTGGGCGTATACGAGGGGGTAGCCGTCGGGGTCTTGGTAGAGGTGGCCGTTGGAGTGGCGGTAGGACTATTGGTGGTTGTATCGGTCAAAGTAGGTGTGGGTGTGTAGGAGGGTGTAGCGGTCGGGGTGGCCGTAGGGCTCTGCGTGGGTGTGTCGGATAAGGTGGGCGTGGGCGAATTCGTGGGCGTGGTTGTCGGGGTCTTGGTGGCGGTAGCAGTCGAAGTGGCCGTAGGACTATTCGTGGGTGTGTCGGACAAAGAGGGCGTGGGAGTGTTCGAAGGTGTCGCCGTGGGGGTGAAGCTTGGGGTTTTCGTTGGGGTACTGGTGGCCGAACTCGTCGGGGTGATGGTGGGCGTCAGGGTTGCCGTCAGGGTGGCGGTCCAGGTGATGGTAGGCGTGGGAACGGGGGTATGGGTAAAGGCGTTCTCATCCCCGAATAGGAAACTGGTGTTGTTGTTGGCGGGGCTGGGCGTGCAGGCATCGGCTGGAGGGTCGCCTTTATACGCGAAAATTTGATAAGGCTCCCCCGGATCCGGATTATCGTTTCCGTTCAAATCCAGGAAGGCTTTCAAGTATCTCGTGAAAGAATCGAAAAACGAAATCGAGTAATGGGAGTTGTTGGTATTTACCCTCGCCGAATCCCCTGTCTTGACGTTCAATCCCGGATCGGCGTAGGAATCAACAATAAGCCGGCTGTTGTTGGACACGGTTCCAGCGCCGGTATAGTTGATATTCCCCCCGATTCCGCTGAAGAGGTAACTCGAATCAAGGGTTAAATTCAGGATCGTATTTCCCGAAATCGAAATCGAGGTCAAGGAGGATAAGCCGCTTTGGTTCGAGTAAAACTGGTAAGGTTCGCCCTGGTCGTTTTTACCGTTGCCGTTGAGGTCCAGGAAGAAAGCCAAGTAATAAGTGCCTGAGAAAGGAACCCCAATGGTGTAGTTCCCCCCGTTGGTGGTGGCCATACTGAACACCTTGGGACCGCCATTGAAGGTTGGGTCATCGGTCAACAGCAGGAGGATGGGGCTGCCCGGACCCACCGAGCCGATGCTTCCCGTATAGGTCACGGTCCCGGTCAATCGGTTCGAGGGCGTGGGGGTGATCGTCGGGGTATTGTTGGATGGGCATGTGCCTCCGAAGCTGAAATTCACGATGGTTTTGTCAAAGGTTGTCACGGAGGTGTCCGTGGTTGTATCGCAGGTAGTGTTGTAAATCTGGTAGTTCTCCCCAAGGTCAGCCGTTTGGTTGTTGTTCGCGTCGTAAAAAACCTTCAAGTAATAGGTGCCTGGATCCGTCACGAAACCATAGGAAACGCTGTTGTTGTAAACCTGGATATCCCCGCCTTGGGTGTACTTGTTGGTGAGGGCCGAGTCGGTAAAAAGATCAACTTGCAGGGGATGGGTCCCGTCCACCCCGCCCCCGGAGTAAGAAATGGTTCCCGCGAATCCGTCAAACCGGTTGCTATTCCCGAAGGAAGTAAATCCCAAATTGAGTAATCCCGACACCGTCTGCGCGCCCAAGGGTTTGCTGGACCCTCCTCCCCCGCCGCCCAGGAACAGGTAAGGATCCCCCGGTTGGGGCCGCCAATTATTGAGGGTGTCATCGGCGTAATAAAATACGGGGTAATAGGTTCCCGGGAAAGGAACATTAATCGTATAGTTTCCGCCATTGACCGCCACTTGGGCGCTCCAAGGCGGGGTGTTTCCCCAACGAGGGTTCGCGTTGTTATAGAGGACGACGTTGATGGGATGTTGGGAATTAACCGGCCCGTCATTTCCCGTATAGGTCACGGAGCCGGAAACCTGGTAGGTCCAAGGGAAAACAGTCGGCGTGGGACTGGGGGTGGGTGTCACAGTAGGGCCCGTATCCATGGAGAATCGGAAATTCAAATCCGTACTTTGATCAGGGGTCCATGTGGTGCCGCCGTCGATGGTGCTTTCTAAATAGGAATTGTTGCCGTCATAGGTAAGGTTGGAATGGTTTGCCGAGGCGTCGGCCAAAATCAGTGGAATATAACTGGCGGAAGGGTTTGATCCGGGGGAGCTGAGGGACAAGCGGAAAAAATTCCCACCCTGGAGAATGACAGGACTATTCAAGGTCACCTCGACCCAGGAAGGTATGACAGGGACGGAACTAGAATTGCCCAGCGCCCCTGAATCCAAAGTGACCCCCGCGGTCAGGTCCACCAACTGGTAGTAAAGTTTATCCGCCGGGGTGCCGGTCCTGTAAACCCAAACCCCGACCTTGTTGACCTGGACCGTGGGACCGAAATTACGGAAATGTTCGGCGATCAACAGGTCATCGGAGGGGTTTCCCGATGTCCCGTTGCCTTGAACCGTGGGGACCTGGTAGGTGTTGAAGGGAACCCCGTATTGGGGCAGGTCGCTGTAATCCAAGATGAAAATGGGGACGTTGTTCGAATCGGCCCAGCCTGTCCCGTCATTCACCAGGGTCATGAATGCCGGGTCCAGGTATTGGTCGAATGGAATGTACCGGTGAAAGGGCGTTCCCATCGAGGGGGCGAAATGGTTCGCGGAATCAAAATTTCCGGTGGCGCCAGGCTGGACCACCACATGATAGACATGGTTCGCGAGGAGGCTGGTGGCCAGCAGTGGAATGGGAGAGTTCCAATAGTCCCCCGTAAACACTTTGGTATTGACCGCGAGGAATGTCCCCGAGGGAATGCCGCCCGCGTCATCCTGGATTCCCACCGTATAGGCCCCGGGACCGTTGGTGAGGAATCCCGAAATCTCAACCGCGTTGACGGTCCCATTCGTCCTTTGGGTGAATCGATAGGAAAGTTTGGTGCCAGAGGTGACGGGATAGGAATTGGGAGGCCCGCCGACGCTTTGATTCCCCAGGTATCCCCCGAATCCCGTCGGCGTCTGGGTGGGAGTGGGGGTCAAGGTAGAAATGGAACCGCAAAGGGCCTTGAAGGTCCATTGAAAAGAGGTGCTGAATCCCAAGGTGTAAGGATAGGGGTCTGGCGCGCCAGCCGCCCAATCCGGTCCGCCGCTGTAACCGGGCCCGATGTTTTCCGTCGGGTTATATCCGGTGCTGGAAAGGTTGAGATAGGCACCTAGCCAATAGTTCACCCCGCCCGGAAGGACCGTCGAGGGCACTTGAATGATATTCCAACCTTGGGATACGGAGCCGCTGACAAGCGCGGACTGGACCATGAGGGCGCCCGGCACTCCCGAGGCGTCGGCATAAATGGCGACCCGGACATTGCCTCCCGTAACGGGCGATTCGCTATATAAATGGAAT
The DNA here is from genome assembly GCA_964624625.1 of uncultured bacterium. Lineage (GTDB taxonomy): Bacteria > Oederibacteriota > Muellerivitia > Muellerivitales > Muellerivitaceae > PALSA-1180. The sequence continues at coordinate 23,762 of CAZUXW010000038.1, read as the reverse complement.
GCCACCGCTGTCACGGCGGAAGTCGCAGCCAAAGGAAATTGCGCTAACCTAACCTCGATCCCTGTCGCTCCCCCGGGATAATTCCCCGTGGACGCCGCCCCAAATCCCGGACAATTGGGTGAGGTGGGAGGAGGCCCAAAAGTGGGCGTGGTGGTGGCGGTGGGGGTGGGATTGGTGTTGATGGAAAAGCGGAAGCTCAAGTCCTGGGTAAAATCGGCGTTCCAGGAATTTCCACTGTCCCCGGAATTCTCAAAATAGGAGGAGGTTCCGCCGTAAGTCAGCGAATCGTAATAGCTCCCCGATCCCAAATCCGAGACCGACACCAGGGTGTAGTAATTCGCTCCGCTCCCGGGGGATTTGAACCAGATCCGGTAGGAATAACCGTTTAACAAAACGACGGGCGAAGCCAAAGATCCTTCCACCCAATCGGCCACTCCCACGGGAACGCTCGAGGGGGCCGCGAGGATCCCGGAACTGACCACCGTGTTCAAATCCACGTTTTCCAAAACATAATAGAGGTTGTCCGCCGGCAGGCCGGCGCTTCGGTAGACATAAGCCGCCAGGCGGTTGACATATTGGTTACCCCCTGTGACTTGGAATATCTCGCCCGCGGCGTTGCTTCCCTGCACCCCGGAAACGCTTCCGTTCCGGTAGGGGGACCCAAATGAAGGCGATGCGGCGTAATCAATGGCGAAGAGGGGGTTGAGGTTTTCCGCGGTCCAAGAACCCCCGAAACTCAATACGTTAAATTTAGAATCCACCGTTTGGTCAAAGGGTACGATACCGACCAAGGGCGGGGTTCCCGTGGCCAGGCTGATATTGTTCAAACCGTTGATCAGTCCCGAGGACCATTTCACGACAACGTGATAGGTGTTCCCGTTCGCCAGGGGCGCGGAAATTCCGGAAAATACGTTCCAACCATTGACGAAGGACGTGGTCAGGCTGGAAATATAAAGGCCGTTGGGTTTTCCGGTTCCATCATCATTTTGGATGCCGATGGAAAACAGGGGCGAGGTATTGGAAACCGTGGCGTAAAGTCGGATCCCGGTGGCCGTAGCGTTGCCCTTTTGGGTGAACCGGAAGGACTTTTGGTCGGTGGTCGTCGCCAAAGTGTCGGAGGACCCTCCCTGAGCGATATTTTGGTGCCCGAAGAACCCCCCGAAATTGGTGGGGGTGAAGGTGGCTGTTGCGGTTGGGGTGGGAGTGATGGTGAAGGTGGGAGTCATGGTTGGGAGGGAGGGATTGAAGACGAACCTGAAACTTTTATCCATGGTCGTGTCGTCGGTCCAGGCTCCTCCACTGTTGCTCGAACTTTGCCGCCTGGCATTCACCCCGTCATAACTGAGGGAAGGATAAGGAGCCGAGGAGGTTTGAGTGGATCCCGCGACCCAATAGTAAAAATGGCTGAAGTCGGTCCCGGGAGCGTAAAGTACCAGCCGGCAATAATCGCCCCCAGTCAGGGAAAAGGTGCCGGACATTGGCGCGTCCACCCAAACGGCGCTATTGGACACCGAGGCGGGCACGGTAAATTGGCCTGAGGTGATGGTGACGCCCAAGTTGACGTCAAAAACGGTAAAGCTGACGGGCGCCAAGGGTGTGCTGTTGTCCGAAAGAACCACCCCCAATTGATTGAAATTGATGCCGCCGGCCGGCACTTGAAAATATTCCGCCTCTTGAAATGTTTGGTAGACGGCGTTCCCGATATCCACGAATGGGTTTCCCGAGAAGGAGCCATCCGTATATCCCAAGTCAAATCCCTCGGGAACCTGGTTGTAATCGATCCATCCCGTTCCAGCGTTTAAAAGCGTGTCCAATCCCGTGTCATTGTATTGGTCGAGGGGAATCAACTGGTGGTTGGGGCTTCCGCTCCCCAGTTGGATTTTATTGCTGGCGCCGATGGTCCCCGAAAAATATTGAACCACCAAATGGTAAACCTGCCCCGGAACGAGGGTATAACTTGGAGACGTGGGAAAAGAGGTCCAGCCGGTGCAACAGGTAAATTGGCCCGTTCCACTGCTTAAAATGACCCCGTCCGGCCTTCCGGAAAAATCGTCCTTTTGAAGGGACACTTGGTAAGTGGGCGAGGAACTGACGCTGGTGGCGAAAACGGAAAGAGAATTGACGGTTTTATTGGTACGGGCGGTGAATCGGTAACTGATCGTGATCGAGGCCGCGTTCAATTGGAACGCGGTGCCCGACATGGCGACGGCTTGGTTCCCCACGTAAGGCAGCCCTGGAGTAGATGTCGCCGTGGGAGTAAAGGTGGGCTGGATCTCCAAAACCCGGAACGCCATGTCTTTCTCGGGAAAAGCCGTGAATGTTCCGGAGCTTCCCGTTGAGGACGAAAGATATTGGGAACGAATGCCGTCATAGGTGAGCTTGGGTAGTTCGGCCAAATTGTTGACTGCGTCAGCAAAGGGAATTTCGAAATAAGAGGTACTCGCGCCGCCCGAGACGGTGCCGAAGGTCAGTCGGCAGGTTGTGCCAGCGGACAAAGTTTTAATCGAACTAAGGCCGAATGTCACCCATGCGTATGAGGTCGTAGCACTCGCCGGGCTGACCGCCGTGCCGCTGTCGACAAGAACACTGTTCGTCAAATCCCACAACTCGAAATTAAGGGGCGCGGTGGGAGCGATAGAGCTTTCCCTCACCCGGATGGCGATTTTGTTCACCAATCGGTTCAGGTTGTTATAAAAAGTTTCCCCGCCCCATACATCGTCCGATAGATTCCCCGAAGTGTTGTTGCCGTGCAGGGTAATGGAATTGGATTGGGCGTAGGGGATTCCTTCGGAGAGCGAACTTGAGAATTGCAGACTGAAGGCGGGATTGCCGTTTTGGGCGGTCCAAGTGCCTCCCGCGTTGGAGGTAATCAGAAAATTCGTGGTGTAAAGCGAGCCGTCCAAGGGGTAAAGGCCGCTCAAGGCGCCGGTGGAATCCTTGGTAAAGGAGAAGGACGCCGTCCCGGTCGTCAAGGTGCTGTAGAGGACAATATGATAAGTGGTTCCCGATGTGATGGTCACAAAAGGTGAAAGAGCCACGTTCACCCAGGTGTTGCTGACCAAGGAACCGGAAGGGATCGTAACCGCCGGAGTTAAAAGGCCCGCGCCGGTCAAGTCCGGATTACCGGCGCCGTTGTCCTTTCGGAATTCCAATAACACGTTGGGGGGGCTGGTGGCCGTCCTGCAGAAAATCCTTATGGAAGAAACCGTATCGTTACTGAGGGCCTTGAACCTTAACGAAGCACGGTTGTTTCCGGAAGTCGCGCTCACCACATTAAAACCGGCGTTCGTTTGCTCCGCCAAATAAAGGTTCGCCACATCCGCGAGTGAAGGTGAAGGTGCGACTGCCCAAAACAGGAGGGTTAAAAGGGAGAAAAATGGGATAATACCTAAATATCGTTTCGAGGGTACCCCGCCTGTTCCGTTAAGGCTAGGAATGGTAACGGACACAAGTTTCACGAGACACCTTTAGGAAAAACAAGAGATATAAAAGAGGTATTTAGTTTATCACAGCTTTTCACTAGGCCGAAATCATGAAAGCGAGGAAATAGTCTTTAATTACTTCATTTCTCCAGGGGTTCGAAAAAAATCCCCCACTCCCATTGGAATAAATCACTTTTTAAGGTGGAGATGATAAAGGTAAGGTCCCGGCCTATCCCTCCCCATGGGGTGAGAAGGGATTAGACGGCGGCAAAAATGACCGGTTGGATTAATTTAGGTTAATTGCCGGTATCCCAACCGCAGTGAGAAACTTTCCCCCGCCCGCGGATAAAAGGAACCGGTTTCGTCCTACCGGTGGACAAAAACAAAAACAACCGCTTGGTTCGTGGCCTGGGCGGAACTGATTCGGATGATGGCGAGTTGTTTAGGCGCCAAAGCCTTAAAATTGATAGTCGCCACGCCATAGGCGTTTGAGGACACTTTCAAGTCGGTCCCTTTGTGGCCGGATGCATCCTGTAACTGTCCGTTACCCTTCTGAATCTTAAATTCAACTAAAACATTTGGGACAGGCAAGCCGTTCTTACGAACGTTGATCGTAAGGGTGGAAATTCCGCCGTTCGCGATAACACATGGTTTGGAACGGGGCTTGCTCAGGCATACGACTGTGGGAGGCGGCAAGGCCGGGGTGGTAAAAACCATCGGATTCTGATCAAGCGGATTGCTTTGGGCATAAACTTCATCCGTGGCGGTAGTGGCGTCCCGCATGATGCTTTGGACTTGGTACGAGAAATTGGAAGCCGGCGCCAAGCCTGAAATGACCGGCATATGCATCGTGTTGACTGCCGGAGAGAGGTTTTCGTCAAAACTTCCAAGATTGAGCAAGCTTGCCCGTCCCACGTTGGTTGGGATATCACTCTCCCAAGCCACCGTCGCATTGACGAAGCCTTGGGCCGTATCAACGTCAAAACTCACAAAAGGGCCGGACGAAATGGGGCCGATTGCAGAGGGAGTGGAGAAAGTTAATGGGTTGTTTGTAAAATCATTACTGGCCGCGACCACCGTGTCGATCCCCGTCGACATATCCCGCTGGACGCTCAATACCTGGTAAATATAATTGGTGGAGGGTTGAAGCCCAATCGCCATCGGGGCGTGGGTTGAAGAAACCGCCACCAGGGTTTCTTCTAAGTCGCCATAGCCTTGAATTGAGACCCTGCCCACATTGGTGGGCACCGCGCTGCTCCATTGGAACGTCACGTCTACCGTATTGGTATCAGGATGAAGCGCGAAGGTTAGGGTTGGACCGGTCGTGATGGGATCAGGCATGGGGCGGCTCCTTTTATTTTTTTGATGCGATGGCGGAGATTATAACATTCGATAAATATTGGCTTAGGTTTCTTTTTTGAAAATCTGAGGCCCTCATGAGAAGCGCAACTTTTTTGGCGGGTACATCAAACCCAGATGGATCGTTAAACCAAAAGCGAAAATCGGTTCAGGATGGACTAACGTGGGTCGTTTAAAATCAGTCCGCTTTCTCGTTGGATGCCCAGGAAACTTTTACTTGTTCCCCTACTTTAAAACTATAACTTTACGGGTGGTCGTCCCGGAAGGTTGATGCACCAGGACAAAATAAACCCCGTTTCCAACAATAGAACCAATCTTGTTTTTACCGTCCCAAAAAACACGGTAGTTGCCGGCGGTCTCCTCTTGCTCCAACAGTTTCACCACCTGCTCCCCAGCGATGTTATAGATGGAGATTTTCACCTGTCCCGGCTGGTCCACCCGGACATCCATGCCCATCGGCTGAGCCGTGGGATCGAAGACATTCTGGTCTAAATAGAGGGCGGTGTCCGGCGTGGAGGTGGAAGTCACGGATCCGGTTGGCGTCAAGGTTGGGGTCATGGTCACCGTAAAGGTCTTGGTCGGGGTGGAGGAAGGCGTGGTGGTTTTAGTGTTCGTGGGGGCGTTCGTGAAAGTCGGGGTGAGGGTGGGCGAAAGGGTAGCCGTGTCGCTGATGGTCGGCGTTAGGGTGATCGTCGGGCTGTCCGTCGGTGAAAAGGTTGGAGTTTGGGTCGGGGTTAAGGTAGGAGTGTTGGTGGGAGTATCGGTGGGCGTAAGGGTCGGACTTTTGGTGGGAGTCGCAGACGGCGTAGCGGTGGCCGTCCGAGTCACGGTAGGAGGAAGAACGACAATAGTGCAATGCAAAACCTGTCCCTGCTGTCCGTCAAATCCCGGGCTCGGGGCCGTTCCATGGCTTCCCCCATCGGTTCGAAGAATCCCAGCGGCCGAATAGGAACTGGTGGAACAGAGGTTGATCATCCCACCCCCGCCGCCGCCTCCTCCCGCGTTGAGTGTAGCGTCCCCTCCCTTTCCGCCATTGGCGATAATGGTCCCGCCAGCCGACAAATTGTCCGCCGAAATATTGACTGAACCGCCGGCGCCGCCTCCCGCTCCGGAAGTGACCGCGTTCGACCCCAGGGTCCCGTTCATGGAGATGATGCCATCGATAACTGCTTGGCCTCCTCCTCCTAAAACGGTTACCGCCAGGGCCCCGCCGCCGTTTCCGCCCAAGACCGAGGGCCCATAACCGCCGCCGCCTCCCGAACCCACCAGTTGGGGCCCTGGCGGCGAGGAAGCGTTATCGTAGCTAACTCCTCCGGCCGTCCCACCCGCAGGGCCTCCGCCGTTCCCTCCCGCTCCCCCATGGCCGCCGCCGCTCCCGCCGTAAGCCGAGGTGTTGGAGCCAAACCCGCCGATGAAGGCCGAGGGGCCGTTGCCGAAAGTACCAGGAGGACCGCCCGTCGAGCCGGATCCATCGCCGATGATCGCGGCTCCGACGCCCAAGGAAAAGTTCCCTCCCGTGACGGTGATGGCAAGGCTGCTATTCGAAGCGGCGAAACTGACCGATCCATTGATCGTGCAATCGCCCGTAACCCTCCAAATGACAGCCCCGGTTATCACCACTTGGTTTCCCGGAGGAATATTCACCCCGCAATAGTCGTAAGTCCCGGCGCTCAAGGTGCCGGTGAATAAGCTGGGACATAAAGTGGCTGTAAGGGTTGGAGTAGGCGTGTTCGTTACGGTAGGCGTCGGGCTATCCGTGGGGGTCTTGCTGATGGTTGGCGTATTGGTCGGCGCCGAGACAACCAAAAACCGGAAAGTCAGGTCGGAAGAAAGATTATTGGTATAGCCGACGCCCCCATCCGACGAAACCGCCGTATAGGAACTTTGTCCGTCAAAGGTCGCGTCATCGTACTCGGTTCCCGGATCCGGGTTCGTGGGGTTATCGACTTTGTAAACAGCGGTTCCCGAGGATCCGGGCGAGGAAAAACTAACGCGATAGTTGTGGCTGGGATTGAGCTGGAATGGTCCGCCGGCAAGGTTGACGTCAATCCATCCAAATGAGGTAGCCGCCGTAGCATTGGTCGCGAGGGTTCCGCTGGAAAGGGTGGAAGGCGAGGATAAGTCCTCCAACTGGTAGAGCAGCGGCCCAATGGGACTGTTAACCCGTTGAAGGTAAGTCCCCACTTTTCCAACCCAAATGTTTCCCGCCGGGGCCTGAAACACCTCGCTGACAATTGTGAGACCGGCCACGGAAGGATTATTGGCCGTTAAATAGGTATTGCCATAATTGGCGCTGGCTCCCTCAATGACGAAAATGGGCTGCTGATCCGTTTCCACGAATCCCGAGCCGTCGTCATAGGTCGTGTAAAGGGAACCATCGAATAACTGATTGAAGGGGATCAATTGGGTCGGGGGCTGGGTATATTGGTCGACGACGAAATAATTGGAAGCGTCCGCCGAACCTTGGCTGGTCAGGATGACGTGATAAGAACTCCCTCCCGGAAGATCAAATCCCCCAGTAAAGCCGATATCCGTCCAACCGTTGCTGTTCATTCCGCCGCTGTCGCCGCCCAGACTCGTCGTCGTTACCGGCACTCCCGAGCCGTCATCATCGGCAAAGATGACGGTATAGTTAGGGCAAGCACCCACCGTTCTCCCGTGAAAAGAAGCGCCTAGCATGGTGTCGGTATTTTGCATGAAAAAGCTGCAGGAAATCTGCTTAGCCCCGTCCAAGGTAACCGGAATGGCCGGGGCATCCACCATATTTTGGTTCCCGAAATAAGTTCCGACGATCGCGCTGGAAGTCGCGAAAACCGGAACCGATGGCAAAGAACTCATGATCGCCAAAAGGGCGGAAGAAAAGAATCTAGGGCTCAAAAAGGGACGTTTCATGGAACCTTGGATTTTAAAAAGATAGGTGCAATCACACCAAAGTCTAGCGCTTGGGGCCCGGTCCGTCAAATTTCTCAGGGGAAGGCTGCAGGCGGCGTGATTCGACCATCAATTCAACGGGGAAACGACTACTTGAGGACTATGACTTTCCGCACCTTATGCCCTGACGGCTGGTCGGTCACGATCAAGTAGACGGCGTTGCCCACGATCTCGCCCTTGCGGTTCCTACCGTCCCAAGCCACTCGGTAATTGCCCTGGTTTTGGGTTTGGTCCATCAGCTTCACCACTTGCTCTCCCATCATATTGAAGACCATCACTTTAACTTCCCCCGCCTTATCCACACGGACATCCATTCCCAGCGTCTGTTGGGTGGGATTGAAATAATTGAAATCCAAATAGAGCAGGTCATCCGGGGTGGGGGTGGAAGTTACCGATCCGGTGGAGGTGAAGGTGGGCGTGATAGTGGGGGTACTGGTAATGGTGGGCGTGAAGGAGGGTGTAAATGAAAGTGTGGCGGTAAAGGTCGGCGAAGGAGTGGCTGTCGCCGTCAAGGTGGGTGTATTCGTGGCGGTTTTGGTAGGTGTTTTAGTGGGGGTTAAAGTCGCGGTGTTCGTTAAGGTGGAAGTGGGGCTATTGGTGGCCGTTGCCGTGAAGGTGGCGGTAGGGGTCGCGGTTGCGGTGGAACTGGGACTGTTGGTGGGAGTCATGGTCGGGGTGTGGGTAGGGCTGTTGGTGGCCGTCGCCGTCAAGGTCGCTGTCGGCGAGTTGGTGGGGGTTGGGGTCGCCGTTGCGGTAGGACTATTAGTGGACGTCTTGGTGGCGGTGTTGGAAATAGTGGGGGTAGGCGTCAAGGTCCCGCTATTCGTCGGCGTTGTTGTGGCCGTGTTGGAGATGGTAAGGGTTGGGGACAGGGTCGGACTATTGGTAGGTGTCCTAGTCGCGGTTTTTGAAATGGTGAGGGTCAGGGTTACAGTAGCCGTGGGGGTGAGGGTGGCCGTGTCCGATAGGGTAAGGGTCGGGGTCAAGGTCGGGCTGTTCGTCGGCGTCAAGGTGGCGGTATTGGAAATGGTGAGCGTCGGAGTCAGGGTCGGACTATTTGACGGGGTGAGGGTGGCCGTGTTCGATATAGTTAGGGTCGGGGTCAAGGTCGGACTGTTCGTCGGTGTCAAGGTGGCGGTATTGGAAATGGTGAGCGTCGGGGTCAGGGTCGGACTATTTGACGGTGTGAGGGTGGCCGTGTTCGATAGGGTAAGGGTCGGTGTCAAGGTCGGGCTGTTCGTCGGTGTCAAGGTGGCGGTATTGGAAATGGTGGGCGTTGGCGTTAAGGTCGGGCTGTCGGTCAGGGTCGGCGTTGCGGTGTTGGAAATGGTGGGAGTCGGGGTTAGCGACGGGGTATCGGTCGGGGTGGAAGTCGGGGAGTTCGTTGGGGAGAGGGTCGCGGTAGCAGTCGGAGGCAGGATAGTGAAAAGACTTCCGATCAGAGGCGGCCCGGCAACGAAGGCGGACGCGGAATTATTGAATCCCTGGGCCGTCACATCCCCAGGCAAAAGAATGGCGGCCTGGTAGGTCCCCGATGGGGCGTTGTTGGGAAAATCATAGGTGAGGAAATAATGCCGCGGTGTCCCGATGGTGACGAGGTCCGAAAGGCCGGAGAAAACAACCGTTCCATTGTCCGAAGAATAGGTCAGTACCGATCCCATGGCCGCATCCAATCCCGTTTCAAGCGAGTCGTTATTATTCGAGTCCTTCCAGAGTTTGACCCCGGAAATCCCGGAAGCGTCATTCCCGGTTCCCGCGGCCGTAAATTTCAGCGAGGTGATCACGGCAACCTGGTTGCCGGAGGTTTCGCTGACGGAAAGCTCGAGGACCGGGACAAAAGTCTGCACCGGCACCACGATGGCGGGCCCGGGATTGCCCGTTCCCAGGGAAACCTGGATCACGGGGGGAGGAGGCGTAGCTGTCGGGGTAACGGTCGGCGTCTTGGTGGGCGTATCGGACGGGGTGAGGGTAGCCGTGTTCGATATCGTCAAGGTTGTGGTCAGGGTCGGGCTGTCGGTTGGGGTTGGTGTGGCGGTTTTGGAGATCGTGAGCGTCGGGGTTGCGGTCGGACTATCGGTGGGGGTCGATGTAGGAGACGCTGTTGGGCTGTTGGTAGCTGTGGAGGTAAGAGTGGCGGTCGGGGTTCGGGTGGGCGTCTTCGTCGCGGTGGAAGTCGGCGTGAAAGTATTGGCCCCGGCCGCGTAAAACCCGATTCTGCTGTTTCCCGTATCGGACACATAGAGGCCCCCCGGTCCCAAGGATAGCCCGATCGGGCTGCTCAAGGAAAAAGCCGTCGGAGCGCAGGCGCCTTGGTTGGGAAGTATGGAGCTAAAATCTCCCTGGCCCAGGACTACCGCGGCCGGTTGATTGGTGGTGACGGGAAGGTTGTAAATCAAGATCCTTTGATTGAACTCATCTGAAACATAAATGTTCGCGGCGTCGGCACTGACCCTGCGGGGAGTGTCCAAGGTGTTGGCGGCGGGGGCCCCTCCTTGGTTCGCGGTAAAATTCGAGAAATTAACCTGGCCCAAAGCCGTACCAGCCGTAGCCCCGCTAGTGGTTGGAATCGTGCTGTAGATCAATACCCGGTTGTTACCCGTATCGGCGACATAAAGCCTGGTGCCATCGCTGAAAACTCCAGCCGGTGAATCCATGCCCGTCGCGCCGGTCGTGGCCGTGTTGGTGGTGAGGTTGGATTTGCCCACCGCCACATTGGCCGAGGCACCATTGGAGGTTGGTATCGTGTTGTAAACGACGACCCTGCAATTCCCCGAATCCGCCACGATTAATTTGGTTCCGTCGCTCCAAAGACCTCGCGGAAGATAAAGTCCAGCCGCGCTGCAACTGGTAGTGACCCCCGTTTGATTCGGGAACCAGCTGACGAAATCGGTCTGGCCGACCACGACGTTGGGCGCCGTATTGTTGGCCGTGGGAATGCTGTTATAAATCAGTACCCGGTTATTGCCCGTATCCGAGACGAAGAGTTTCCCGCCAGCGGCAAAAACATCGTTCGCGGAATCGTAAAGGTTGGTGACACCTGCTTGATTGGAGGTAAAATCCGGCTGGCCCAAGACCACGTTCGCGGATGCCCCATTGCCGGCAGGCAGGCTGTTATAGACCAGGACCCGGCTGTTTCCCGTGTCAGCCACGAAGAGCTTTGTTCCGTCGGTTGCGACCCCGTCCGGGCTCGACAGGCTGGAAGCCGAGGGCGACGATTGGTTGGCGAATTGGCCGGTAAAAGAAACCTGCCCGATCACCTCGTTGGCAGAGGCGTTATTGGACGAGGGAATGGTGTTGAAAACCAACACCCGGTAATTGAAAGTATCGCTGATGAGAAGCTGGCCTCCCCCCGCCCAAACCCCATAGGGACTGTCCAAGCTGTTCGGCCCCGGGAAGCCGTTGCCCTGGTTGGTGTTAAAACCCGTGAAGTCCACCTGCCCCACCTCGAAATTAGCCGAGGTCCCGTTCGTGGCGGGAATGGTCGTAAAAATCAAAACTCTCGCGTTGAAAGCGTCCGCCACGAAAAGCTGGGTGCCGTCGCTGGAAACATCCGTGGGGGTATCCATGCCCCCCGCCCCCGCCGCGTTGCCGGTTTGGGTGAAATTATTTTGGCCCAGGACGACACTGGCGTTTGGACCGTTGGTCGAGGGCATGGGAGCGTACAGGATAACCCGGTTGTTTTGGGTATCCGCTACCACCAGGGTCGTTCCCGCGGCGCAGACTCCATCGGGTCCGCTCAAGGTCGATCGGGTGGACCCCGCCGTATTTCCGGAAACAGAGGATTGGCCCACCACTACGTTGGCCGGCTGTCCGTTTGAGGTAATTGCCAGGCTGTTAAAAATAAGGACCCGGTTGTTCCCCGTGTCGGCGATGAACAGCTTGCTTCCGTCGCCGTTGACGCAGTAGGGCGTGTTCAATCCCGAGGCGCCGGTGGAAGTGGCGTTGGTGGAAAAGGTGCTTTGACCCAGCACGAAAAGCGCCGGAGCGTTATTGGAAGTTGGGATAGGCGAGAAGACCAGCACCCGATGGTTAAAAGTGTCCGCCACGAACAGGGTGGTTCCGGTGCTGTAAACACCGTAAGGGGAGTTCATCGTGTAGGCGGTGGGGTTGGCCAGCCCTTCGTTGACGCAATTGGAGGCGAAATCCGGCTGGCCCAGCACCACGTTGGCAGGTTGGTTGTTGCTGGTGGGAATCCCGTTATAAATGAGGACGCGGTTGTTGCTGCCGTCTCCGACGAAGAGCTGGACCCCGTCATAATAAATTTTAACGCCTACATTCAAGCTGGAAGCGCTCGGCGCAGCGCCGTTATCGTTTCCGTCCGTGAAGAGGGTGTGCCCGATGACCGTGGCGGCGTTTTGGCCGTTATAAAAAGCGGCCAAAAGACTAGTGAGGCCGGCGAAAAGGATAAGGGTTAGGATTCGAACGGTTTGCTTCAAACGCAAATGAGGTTGCCTTTATGAGTTTGATTTAGATTTGGCGTGGATTGGGCGTTGTGGGGATCGTTCATTGGTAGGCAAACCAAGGATCAACCGCGTCAGGAACCAGATACCGATGGCAGCGTTTAATTAAAAGTCCCGGCTGACAGGCCAAGGACAGGGCAGTCATGGAGTTGTGGGATTTTATCGCTAAAACGATAGCTAAACAAGAACTTGCTGGGTCGAAAAGCGCTTATATCTTCAATAATTCCAGCATTGGGTTTTTGGGAATTAGCGGGTTTTTTCCAATACTGACATTGTTTTTTGAACCAACCAGGCCCGCTTTATTAGTCCCGCACGAAGGTAAAATTGTTGGATTTGTTTGAGAATCAACAATGAGCCTTGAACCGGATCCGAGGAATACTTCGCGACCACCTTCGGGTCCGCCCAGTGAACCGCCAGCTCTAATTCCTGGAATCCACCGCCCGGATTGGCCTGTCGAAAATAAGCGAACCCGAGTCTCATATGATATTCAGCGTTGTCCGGTTCGGAAGTTAGGAGTTCCTTCAGGATCCCCACTCCTTTTCCGTTCCACTCCTTGTGTCCGGGCGTCACCGGAACCGTACTATCCCCATAAAGGATCACCTGGTTAATCCTAATTCGGCGGAGGAGGGCTCCGTCCGCTCCCAGTGACAGGGCCTGTTGGAACTCCTCTTCCGCCTTGTCGTATTCCTTCAAGAAATAATAATCGTAGCCAAGGTTGTTGTGAAAGGCTGGACGGGACCGCTCCAGGAATAAAGCCCGTTTAAATTGACTCCGGGCGCCGGCATAGTTTTTATGGTTGAATTCCTCAACCCCCATTTGGTTGAGTTTCTCGGACAAGGGCCCGCAGCCGGTCAGAACAGGGATTAAAAGGAAAAGTAGATTCGACCCGATTCTCAAGCATTCCCCTTAGGAGTTTCTATATCCAACGGCAGGCCGGAAAAACAACGCGCGTCAAATCTCCACAGCCACGGGAGGGGGCTGATAGGCCGTCATTAACTTTTGTCCAAGGGGCTCATGATTTCCCAATGCCCCTCTTTTTTGGAAAGCTTGAAGCTTCGCTCGGCCTTTTGGGGTTTGGCGCCGTGCTTGTCCGTCCGGACCACCGAAAAGGAAACCGTCGCGAAATCGCCGTTGATCACCAGGCCCGACAACTCGGCTTTTAAGTCATAGGAGGCCGGGTCGCCCGCCGTTAATTGCTGGTACCAGGCGGTCCACTTGGCCCTTTCCGGATACATCTCATCGAAAAAACTACCGGTCTTGGAAAGGGACCGGCTTTCCAGCGCCTGGCGGAACCCCTCCGTAAAATGTTGGAGCTCAAACCGCTCCACCGAGATCCCCCTGGGTCCGATGGGGGTATACCAATGGATTTGGCCCAGGCTTTCACTCATGGTCGTGAAGAGTTTTTTTCCTTTGTCCGTATCGGCGATTTTCGCCGGCAGGGTGGCGTGGACGCCGATGACCAGATCGTCTTTCGCCAGGGCCCATTCCTCATCCGCCCATTCACCGGCTTTGGCGTCGGTCAGGCGGAATGACACGGCCACCCAGGAACCAGAATCGCTGGTTTTCCAGGACTTGGATCCTTCCCTTTTTTTGATTTTGAACTGGTGGTTGATTAAATCTTTCTCGGCCTCGTCGCCCCATCCGCCGGCGGAAAACTTGTCGCCCGCGCCCTGGATCTGAACCGAAACCCTCACGACCATTTGCCGGGCGGGATCGCAAAAACGCGCCACTTCATCCACTTCCTGGTCCGCCGACAGGCGCAGGTAAAGCCACTTGGCCGGCAGGGGGAATCCAAAACCATATTCAGCCTGGACGAATTGCCCGTCATAAACACCGCAGTCCAAAGCCGGGGGCAGGGGAAGCTTGCTCTCCTCGAATTTTGGTTTGGACTTGCAGCCGGAAAAAACCAGAACCAATATCAAAAAAACCGCCGTTCGTCCCACGTTGTTCGTCCTTAGCGCTGCTTTTAAGAATTTGTGCGGACAACGAAGGACTGAGGACGAAGGACGGTCGTTCATGGCACCGGGACTTTCCCGAGGATTTGGGCCACCACATCATCGGTGGTCATATTCTGGGCTTCCGCCTCATAGGTCAGGATCAACCGGTGCCTCATCACATCCGCCGCCAGGGCCTTCACGTCCTCCGGCGTCGCGTAGCCGCGGCCATTGAGGAAGGCCCGAGCTTTGGCCGCGACCGTCAAGCCGATCGAGGCCCGGGGGCTGGCCCCGTACTCGATCAAGGATTCCAGATTTTCCAGATGGTATTCCTTGGGTTTGCGGGTAGCGGACACCAGGTGGACGATATAGTCCTTCAAGTGCTCGCTCACGAATATCCCGTCCACCGCCTTTTGGGCCTTGAGGATGGACTCGGCCGAGAGGATTTCCTTGGTTTTGATCGAGGCCCCGCCGGTCATCCGGCTGATAATTTCCTTTTCATCCTCAAAATTCGGGTAAGTCACCTGGATGCGCATGAAAAAGCGGTCGACTTGGGCTTCGGGCAAGGGATAGGTTCCCTCGTGCTCAATCGGGTTTTGCGTCGCCATGACGAAAAAAGGCTCTTCCAGTTTGAAGGTATCGGGCCCGATCGTGACCTGGTGCTCCTGCATGGCTTCCAGGAGGGCGGACTGGACCTTGGCCGGCGCGCGGTTGATCTCATCGGTCAGCACCAGATTGGCGAAGACCGGACCTTTTTGGGTCTTGAAATCACCCTTGGCCGGCATATAGATTCGCGTGCCCAAGAGGTCCGAGGGCAAAAGATCCGGCGTGAACTGGATGCGGCTGAAGGAAACCCCCAGCGCCTCGGCCAGGGTTTTGATGGCCAAGGTTTTGGCCAGACCCGGCAATCCTTCCAATAATAAGTGGCCCCTGGCCAGCAGGCCCAGGAGCAGCCGTTCCACCAGGTCATCCTGGCCCACGATCACCTTTTGGACTTCCTCGCGGACCTTGTGGAATTGTTCGCTTAATCGCTGCCCTTCCTGGGTCAGTTCCTCATTTTGCGTCGCCATAAAAGCTCCTTAAGATTTCACCGCGAAAAAAGCGATGATTAATAAATTCATTCTATAGCCACCGATGAACACCGATGAACTCCGATAAGCAAAAAACAGCCCTATGTTTGCCTTCAAAAAAAATAGCCTTTTTCTTTTAGAAGTCTTATGCCATCGGTGGCCAATCTCCTTTTCTCTCCGCAACTCCGTGGTAAACGACTTAGTATTTCTGCGCCTTCGGCAGCAGCGATTGGCAAAGGCTTCTGAGGTTGTCCCGTCCCGTCAAGTTCGCGTCCGCGTAGAGGACCCGGTCGCAAGTCCTCAAGCACTTCTCGACCGCCTCCGACTCGGACTCGGTCAGCTTGCTTTCCGGGAGGATCTTGAGGATTTCCTCCGTGGTGTAATCCACCGCGGGAAAGTTAAAGCGGTATTGGAGGCATTCCCGGACCAAGTTGGAGAGGCCGAGGCAGAATTCCTTCCCGGACAAGTCCTCATTTCCCAGTTTCTTCCAGGCGTCCTTTAATTGGGCCGCCTTCCCCGCCAAGGGCACGGCACTGGACCTGGCAGGCCGCTTCAACATCCTCCAGACAAAAATGACGATCGCCCCCAAAAGCATCAGCCAAAACATTAATTTGATGAACATGTTGGACTCCGGTACCAAAGGTTTTAAGCCGCGCAAATCATCTCCCGCCGGCGGGGTCGGGGAATTTGGGTTGGCTTGAGGCTGGTTCGGCTGGGGATCGGCGGCCTTCTTTTTACCGAAAATCGAAAATCCCGTTTTTTCCACCACCATGACCGTGGCCACGTTGGATTTGAGCTCTTTTTTCTGCCCCTGGGCGTCCTCATACAGCAATAAGGCGGGACCCAGGGTCGCTGTCCCGACTTTGGTAGCCACCAGTTTCAAATTGGTCGTGGAGGTCGCCACCACCTGATTGTTGACCATGGTAAAGCTGGAAGCCGAACTCGACCCCCCGATCTCGAAATTTTCCGACGCCGGAATTTGGGGCCGGCCCATCGCCGGCATATTCCCGGTTCCGACCTGCTTGAATTCCAGCTTGAGGGTCAGGCTCTCCCCCACTTCCACCTGCCTTTTGTCCACGTCCATCCTTAAACCCACTTCCACCTGTTGGGCGAAAGCTGGCGCGGTAAAAATAATAAAGAAGGCCGCGCAAAGCCACTTCTGGGAGATATTCAATAGGTTGTCCATGGTTCAATTCCTTTAAAAATCGAAGCGCTATTTTACCTGTTTTCCCGCCGATTCCAACCCTTCGGCTCACGGCGTTCGCTCAGGGCAGGCCGCCCGAAATTACTTTGTTTCGTCCCGAAACCTTCGCGGGGGACAGTGGGCGGCCCTCACCAGTCTTCCTGGACCTCTTTTTCCTTTTGCTGCTTGCCGAAAAACTGCCGCATGAATTCCTGCTGCTGCCGGGGCAGGAAATTCCACATATTCCCCTGCCGCTTCATGTCCTTCTTCGGGTTCGGGGAGAAATATTGCTGGGTCTGCTCCTCCTGCTGCTGCATTTGGGACATCAATTTCTCGATTTGCTTATCGTCCAGGCCCAATTCCTTCTTTGCCTGCTCCCGCCTTTGTTGATCCGCCTGCCGCCGTTGGGCCTTCTGCTCGGGACTGGGGGAGGGGTCCCCTCCAGGCTGATCCTTTCCTTCGGCGTTTTGATTTTTTTTATCGGCGCCGGGTTTCGAGGAGGGATTGGGCTGGGACTTGGCCTTCGGATCCTTATAATCCCCTTTTCGTTTGGAATCCGGGTCATTCGCCTTATCCTTCGCGTGCTCGTCGTCCTTTTGATCTTTTTTCCGGTCAGGAGGACGGGTACTGACGGGGACCAGGGTAGGGGTAGCCGTTTCTTTTTCGGCCGGATTCCCTTTTTTCCCGAAATTTTTATACTTCCCTCCCCCCTGGCTCTCATCGCTTTTAGGGTTCTTCGCGAGCCTTTTTTTAACAACCTCCAGGTTCTGCCTGGCGTCCTCATCCTTGGGATTGAGGTCCAACGACCTTTGAAAGGCGTCGATGGAATCCTGAAGCTTATTTTGTCGGGCTAATGACAAGCCGAGGTTGTACCACCCATATTGAAAATCCTGCTTCGCTTCGACGGATTTCTCATAAGCCTCGGCCGCCTCGTCGAACCGCCCCAAGTTGTAGAGCGAATTGCCCAGGTTGTATTGGGCTTTATAGTCACCGGGATTATTCCCCACCTTTTCCTCGTAGAGCTTTTGGGCGCTTTCATAGTCCCCCTTCTCATATTCCTTCTCCCCCGACGGGAAGGCGGCGGAGGGGCGGACGAATCCAACCGCCAGCGCCGCAGCACTGAGGCTCAGGGAAAAGCGAATAAATTTTCCGATAAAAGAATTCATGCTTTCAAACCTTTTCACTTTCAAACATCGTCGTTTTACAGCAGCGACGACAGGAGCAAAGCTCCCGCCGAAAGGATCCCGAAGGAAGGGGCCATCTCCTCCCGCCTCATGGCGCCCTGCCCCTTCATCTGGGTCTTTTGAAGCCCGTCCAGGGTCGGCTCGATCGAGGACAAGCCTTGGTCGCTATCGCCGTGGATAAAGACCCCCCCGGTGGAATCGGCGATCTTTCCCAGGACCTTCTCGTCCAAATGGCTGACCACGATCCTGCCGGAGCGGTCTTTCTTGTAGTTCGCCTCGCCCCAGAAGGAGACGCCGTCCGGGATGGCCCTTCCCTGCCTGGTGCCGATCCCAACCGCCACGATGGGAACCTTTTTATCCTTCGCGTCGCGGCAAGCGTCGTCAATGTTGGAGGCCCCGTCCGTGTCCTCCCCGTCCGTGATGAGCAGAATGGCTTTCCCCCTTTTGCTCTGGTCATCCTTCGCGAATGAGGCGAGCGCCGTCCTGATCCCGTTCCCGATATCCGTCCCGCCGCGGTCCACGGCGTCCACGTCGTCCCGATCCAGCACCAGCGAGACGGCTTCCAGGTCCATCGTCAAGGGCACCTGGACCAAAGCCTCGCCGGCGAATACGACCAGTCCCGCCCGGTCGCCGTCCCTGCTTTGGATCCAGGAGAGCAGCGCCTTTTTGGCGGCCCCCAGGCGGTTGGGAATCATGTCCTGGGACATCATGCTTTTGGAAACGTCCAATACGATCATCACGTCAATGCCCCGCAGATTCAGGTCCTCCGGTACGGGTTTACCCTGCAGCCGCAAGGCTCCCATCAACAAGCAGCCCAGGCCCAGCAGCAGGAAAAAACTGCGGATCACCCTGCGTCCCCAAACCACGGAAGGCGCCAACACCAAGTTTTGGTAGCCTAAATAAGCCAGATCCCGGCGGTCGCGCCAAAGGGTATAGAGGGCGAACAGAAGCCACGACGCGAACAACAGCGCGAGGGGCCAGAACCATTTTTCATTCGCTAGATGCAATTCGTCACCTCAATTGGTAATTAGGAGTTCGGAATTAGAAATGAGCCGCCTAAGTCCTCATTCTTAAAATGTTTCAATTTCTAATTGCCAATTCCTCATTCCTAATTTCCTTAGAACGCTTCAAGGAAGCGTTCTAAGGATGGTTGTTTCCAGCCCGATGTCCAACGCCAGGATCAGAAAGGCCGCCAACAAAAAGAAGGAGGCCAGCTCCTGGTATTCCCAATGGGATGTCACCGACACGTCCCTTTTTTCCAACAAGGCGATTTCACCCAAAATGGACTGAAGCGCGTGGTTGTCCGTCGCGGCGTAGGACTTGCCCCCTGTTAGACGCGCGATCTCGTTTAAAAGGCCCATGTCCGCGGGTTCGCTCAGGGCCATTTGCCCCGTCCTTTGGTCGATAAAGGGCCCGACATGTCCGTCCGGATACATGGCCAGGGCCGGAACCCGTTCCTTGCTTCCCACGCCGATGGTATAGACCTTGACGCCTTGGGCCACGGCGATCTTGGCAGCGGCCAAGGGATTGATCCGGCTGGCGTTATCCCCGCCATCGGTCAGGAGGATGATGGCCTGGTTCCTGCCCTGGTCGTCCTCGGGCTCGGCCTTGTCCCCGAATAATTTCGCGACCATCGAGGGATTATCCGAGGTGGGGACCCCGGCTTTGCCCCCGCCGTTTTTAAGCCGGTTGAGGCAGGAAACCAGGGCGTCGCCGATCGCCGTTCCATCCAGTTTGACGGAGGACAATTCCACGTTTCCTAAAAGCTGCTTCAGCAGGGTGATATCCGTGGTTAAAGGGCATTGGGTAAAGCTGACCCTGGCGAAAATGGTCAATCCCATCCTGGCGTTCTGGACCTGATCCAAGAATTCGCCCAGGATTTTTTTTGCGGCCGTAATCCGGTTGGGCTTCAGGTCATTGGTGATCATGGAACCGGAAACGTCCAAAGCGACGAAGAGGTCCGTGACTGGCTTTTTTTCCTCAATTTTCTTTTGCCCCGCTTGGGGCCTGGCGGCGGCGACGAGGCAAAGAGCCAGTACCGCCATCCTTAAAAAGGCGGGAATGACTTGGACCGAAAAAAGGGTGGAAACAGCCAGGACCAACCGGGGATTCCCCAGGGCAAAGGTGGCGTGTTTTGACCGGGAAATAAAATAAACGGCCAAAGCGGCCAGGGGCAAAACCCCGAGCCCCAAGAGCCAAACCGGATCAGCGAAATGAACGCCGTGAAAATCCACTTCGAACTCCCCTTAAATTAGGAATTTGCAGTTAGGAATTAGGAATTTTGGAAAACTTTCAGCAAAGCCGAAAACCATTGTCTTTTGTTGTTACAAGACCTGAATTCCTAACTCCTCATTCCCCATTCCTAATTGAATTTATCGCCGCCCTTGTCTTTCGATTCTCTTCTTGAAGAACTTCACCAGCGACGCCACCACATCCTTGCCCGCTTCCAGGTCCACCCGGTCCGCGCCCTTTGCCGTCAAAGCCCATAATTGGTTTTCGCGGAACTCGTTCGCTTCCCGGAGCGCCCGGGACGAACCTGGGGATAAATAGCCAACCCGGCCTGATTCCGGATCCCGAACCGCCAGCCTGGCTGGAATCCTGAAATTCAATTCCATGGGATCCTTGAGGACCGCCGCCACCAGGTCATGCCGCTGGGCCAAGACGCTGGCCGAATCCATCGGCAGGGGTTCGGTAAAATCGGATATTAAAACCAGAACGCTCCGGCGCTTCAACACCCGCGATAACATTTGGAAAGGAGGTTTGTACTGGGTTTTTTTGCCGAGGGGCTTGAATTGGATCAGGTCCCGCAGGACCCTCATGGTGGCGGCTTTTCCCCTTTTGGGAGGAATGTAATATTCGACCCGGTCGGTAAAGGCCATCAACCCCACCCGGTCCTGCTGTTGGACCGCGGCGAAAGCCAGGACCGCGCAAAGGCGCAGGGCGGTTTCCCTTTTACTGCTTGGCCCTGTCCCGGTCCAGAGGGAGGCTGAACAATCGACCGCCAAAACCAGTTGAAGCTCCCGTTCCTCCACGAAGGTTTTGACATAGGGTGAATTCAGCCTGGCCGTGACGTTCCAATCGATGGTTCGGTAATCATCCTCCGGGCTATATTCCCTCACCTGGTGGAATTCCAGTCCCCTGCCCCGGAAGGTGCTTTTGTAAAAACCCCGGAGAAGGGTGTCGACCGAACCCCGCGTGATGATTTCCAACCGGCGGACTTCGTTAAGGATGGAGAGTGGATCGGATGGTTTCATGGTCATTTAGACGTTCGAATCGCTTTCCAAGTGCCAGCGGTCCAACCGCGACCGCGGGCCACCACCAGGGTTTTTAAGGGTTATTTCCGGTTCCGGGGGGACGGATCCAGGCTTGTCCGCGGCCCCTGGACCAAACGGGGAGCGTAAGTAAAGAGGATGAAAAAAACGGCGCCCAGGCCCACGGCGATCAAGAAGTTGATTTTGAGCGCCTTCAAGGAATCCAATCCGTAATAATTCTCGATGGAATTATAGACCTGCCAAAAAAACCAAATGATCGGACCGATCACCGCGCAAAGGGCCGTGTTCAGCCAAAGGATCTTCCTCTCTTCCTTTTTCACTTTATCTTTTTGGTAAAAACCGAAGGCTAAACTGACGACGGGCACTAGGATCGAAAGAATAAGAACGGCTTGGTTCGCTTGTTCTTCCGTTGGAAATTCTTTCACCTCTCACACCTCCGCTGATTTTCGCTTCCGCCGTCCATCCTCCGCCGTTCGATTAGGATTCAAGCGGCCGGCGAACGGCGGCCTTTTAAGAGAAGAAGTTCGGAACAGCCCAAAGCAGGACGGACAGGAACATGAGGATCGTTCCGCCCAGCATGACCATGGCCCAAAGTGTATCCTGGGGTTTGGGGGTCGAATCGGATTTCCAAAGGCCCAAATTAAAGAGAACATAGCCAATCACAATACCCACGATCCATCCTGGTGACATTTTACACCTCTTGTAATATCGCCGTTCGCTGTCCGTCCCACGCCCTTCGCTTTAGGATCAAAGCCTCCAGCGGACCGCGAGGACGATAGGCGAACGACGGACTTTTTAGCTGTTCTTCACGCCCGAATCCGGGCTGGCATTGGCGGCAGGGACGGATGCCTTCGACTCCGGGCCTGCCGCCTTTACTTCGCTCGAAAGGGTCTGCGACTTTACTTCCGTTGTCTTGTCCGGCTCGGCTTTAGCCGGGTCGGAAACCTTGGCCGCGGTTGGCGCTTTAGGCTGGGTTTTATATTCATTCTGGTAAAAACCCGATCCCTTAAAAACAAATCCCACATTGGCGGATATTTGCCGCTGAACCTTGGAACCGCAGGTGGGACAGGTCTCTAAAGCGTTATCCTTGATGGACTGCCAAGTCTCAAAATCCCCGCATTTTTCGCATTTGTATTCGTAAGTCGGCATGACCATCCTCAAATCCCTGAATCCGTGCGTAAATCATAGGGTTTCCCCCAGGGTGTGTCAACGCCAACGGGGCGCGGGAATCGGCCGTCCAGAAACAAAAAAGCCCCCGGAGGTCATCCGAGGGCTTCTTTTTAATCCCTAATTCCGAACTCCTAATTCCTCATTGGTGATTAGTAGTCCATTCCTCCGCCCATGCCGCCCATTCCGCCGCCGCCCGGCATGGCCGGAGCTTCCTTCTTCTCGGGAATGTCGGTGATGAGCGTCTCGGTCGTCAGCATGAGGCCCGCGATGGAAGCCGCGTTCTGCAGGGCAGAGCGGACCACCTTCGCCGGGTCGATGACTCCGGCCGCGACCAAGTCCTCGTAGACATTGGTTTCGGCGTTGAAGCCCACGTTTTGCTTCTCGGACACGACTTTGGCCACGACCACGGAGCCCTCGCCGCCGGCGTTGCCGACGATCTGGCGGAGCGGCTCTTCCAGGGACCGGCGGACGATGTTCGAGCCGATTTGCTCGTCGCCCAACAGTTTCAGTCCGTCCAGGGACTTAATGGTGCGGATCAGGGCCACGCCGCCGCCCGGCACGATTCCCTCTTCCACCGCGGCGCGGGTCGCGTGCAAAGCGTCCTCGACACGGGCTTTCTTTTCCTTCATCTCGACTTCCGTCGCGGCTCCCACGTTGATGACGGCCACGCCGCCGACCAACTTGGCCAACCGCTCCTGCAGCTTCTCGCGGTCGTAGTCGCTGGTGGTTTCCTTGATCTGCTTGCGGATCGTCTCGCAGCGCGCGTCGATCTCTTTTTTGTTGCCCTTGGCCTTGTCGATCAAGATGGTGGTGTTGTCCTTGTCGATGACCACTTTCTGGGCTTGTCCCAGGTCTTCCAGCTTGACGTTCTCAAGCTTGATTCCCAAGTCTTCCGTGATGGATTTCCCTCCGGTCAGGATGGAAATATCCTCCAGCATGGCCTTGCGGCGGTCGCCAAAGCCGGGGGCCTTGACGGCGGCGCAGACGAAGGTCCCGCGGATCTTGTTCACGACCAGGGTGGCCAGGGCCTCGCCCTCGACTTCCTCGGCGATGATCAAAAGCGGACGGCCCTTCTGCACGACCTTTTCCAGCACCGGCAGCAGGTCCTTCATGCTCCCGATTTTCTTCTCGTGGATCAGGATGTAGGGGTTGTCCAAATCGCATTCCATGCGGTCCGCGTTGGTGACGAAATAGGGGGAAAGATAGCCTTGGTCGAACTGCATTCCCTCCACCACGTCCAAATTGGTTTCAATTCCCTTGGCTTCCTCGACGGTGATGACGCCGTCCTTGCCGACCTTCTCCATGGCCTCGGCGATGATATCGCCGATTTTCTTATCGCCGTTGGCGGAGATGGTGGCGACTTGGGCGATTTCCTGCTTGCCCTTGGTCGGGGTGGCGAACTTCTTCAGTTCCGCGACCACCGCTTCCACGGCCTTGTCGATGCCGCGCTTCAAGGCGGTCGGATTGGCCCCGGCCGTCACGTTCTTCAATCCCTCGCGGACGATGGCCTGGGCCAAAACCGTCGCGGTGGTGGTTCCGTCCCCCGCCACGTCGGAGGTCTTGGAAGCAACTTCCTTCACCATCTGGGCGCCCATATTCTCAAAGGCGTCCTCCAGCTCAACTTCTTTGGCGACCGAAACGCCGTCCTTGGTGATGTTCGGCGCGCCGAACTTCTTGTCCAACACGACGTTGCGTCCCTTGGGACCCAAGGTCACCTTGACCGCGTTCGCCAATTTGTCGACCCCGCGCTGCAGGGCCCTGCGGGCTTCTTCTCCAT
>CAZUXW010000037.1:0-28093 GCA_964624625.1 uncultured bacterium | reverse complement strand
GGCCACCAGCCCGCCTTCCTGGATGATTTCCGCGGCTTTTTCGATGTCGGTCATAAAGACTTTTTACCACAGAGTGAACCGAGTCCACAGAGTAAAGATGGAAACCGACAAATGAATAAAGGTGTTTTTACCACGAAAAGTCGGGGAACAAGGAGAGAAACTGATTTTGATTTGGATGAAAAAAGGATTTGCGGGGAATGGGTGGGGCTGGACTTCTCCGTGAATTTCGTACCGCTGTGGTGAAAAGGGATTGCTTTACTCTGTGGACTCGGTTCCCTCTGTGGTTCAAATCAGCCGGTGTTCTTCAGCCCCGCGGCGATGCCGTTGATGGTCAACAGCAGGGCCTCGCTCAAGGCCGGCTGCTCCGCCTCGCTGCTGTTGCCCCTCGCGCGCTTGATCAATTCCACCTGGATGAAGCTTAAGGGATCGATGTAGGGATTGCGGCGCTTGATGGATTCGGAAAGGCCCATGTCCTTCTCCAACAGCTCCTTCACCTGGACGATCTGGCAGATCACCGCGAAGGTCCGGTCATACTCGGCCTTGATGCGGTCAAAAATTTCCGCCCCCAAGGCCTTGTCCGGAACCATCTGGGCGTAGCGCTTGGCGATATCCATGTCGGCCTTGGCCAGGATCATTTGGGCGTTGTCCAGGACGGTCTTGAAGAAGGGCCATTGGGCGTACATTTCCTGAAGCTTCGCCAGTCCCGCCGGGTCTGCCTTCAAAAACTCATCCATCGCTCCCCCCATGCCGTACCAGCCGGGCAGGGTGTGGCGGCTTTGCATCCAGGCAAAGACCCAGGGGATGGCCCTTAGGTTCTCGATGGAATCATCCTGGGTCCGGCGGGCGGGACGGCTGCCCAGGCTGTGGCCGCTGATCTGGTGGATGGGCGTGGCGCTGTAAAAATATTCCTTGAAGCGGGGATGGCCGTAGACCAGGTCGCGGTAAATCAAAAGCGACCGCTTGGCCAGCTTGTCCATGATCGGTTTCCACTCGGCTTTGGGGATGACTTCCCTCGGGGGGAAGGAGCCCCGGAGCACGGCATTCACGATCTGCTCCAGGTGCCAGCGGGCCGTTGGGGGATCGGCGTAATGGTCGCTGATCACCTCGCCCTGCTCGGTGATCTTGATCCGGCCCTTCAAGGTTCCCGGCGGCTGGGCCAGGATGGCCTGTCCGGTGGGGCCTCCGCCGCGGCCGATGCTGCCGCCCCTGCCGTGGAAAAGCCTCAGGGCGATTTGCTGGCCTTCGGCCAGGCGGGTCAGGTTCGTTTGGGCCCGGTAGAGGGCCCAGTTGGCCGAAAGGTATCCGCTTTCCTTGTTGGAATCGCTGTAGCCCAGCATGATTTCCTGCACATCGCCCCGCAATTTCAAATGGGCCCGGTAGGACTCGTTTTTCAAAAGGCGCTCGAAAATGGCGCCCGACCTTTTCAAGTCGTCCCTGGTCTCGAAGAGGGGAACGATGTTCAAGTGGCTGAAGAGGCCGGGGCGGTAAAGCCCCGCCCAACGGCAAAAGAGCAGCACCGTCAGGATGTCCGAAACGCCGTGGGTCATGGAAATGATATAGGTTTCCACCGCCCGCGGGTTCAGCCGGTCCTGCACGGTCGTCACGGCCTGGAAGGTCCTCAAGACCTCGGCGGTTTCCGGGCCGTAGCTGTCCTTCACGGCCACCAGCGGCCGGTCTTGGGAAAGCTCTTTTTCCAATACTTGCAGGCGGTCCTCCTCCCCTAAGGCCGCGTAATCGGCGCAGGCTCCGCTTTTCTTGAGAAGCTCGGATAGGGCGGCCGTGTGGCGGCCCGAGTGCTGGCGGATATCCAGGGACGCCAGCCGGAACCCGAAAACCTGGGTGTTGCGGAGGATCTCGGCCAAATGGCCGTCGGCCAGGATGGCGCCCTTGTTGGACCGGAGGCTGTCCTCCATGATGCGAAGGTCGGCCAGCAGCTCGTCCGCGGCCAGGTACCAGGTTCCCGCGGGAGGGATCGGGGTGGCTTTTTTCCAATCACTGTCGAAGGACTGGGTGTGGGCCAGGGTCCTCAGGAGCTTCTCATGGATATAATTGCATTTCTCACGGTAGCGCTCGAAAGGGATATGGCGGGAGAGGCTCTCCGCCAGCACCGGGAAGAGGCTGGCGTCCCTGGCCAGGGACTCGGCCAGGGCGGCGCTGATGGGGGTTTGTTTTTCCGAGGAGCTCAGGCGGTGGCTTAATTCCTCGATGGCGTGGATATGCAGCCTCAAGGCCGCGCTCCGAAGGAGCCGGATGGTTTCTACGGTCACTTCCGGGGTGACAAAGGGGTTGCCGTCGCGGTCGCCGCCGATCCAGGAGCCGAAGCGCAGGAAGGGCGGAACGTTCCAGGCGGTCTTCGGGAAGGCTTTTTTCAGGGATCGTTCCAACTCGTGGTAGATCTTGGGGATGACCAGGGAAAGGGTGTCCTCGAAATAATATAAATTTCCCTTCACCTCGTCCGGCACGGTCAATTTGACCTGGCGGATTTCCTCGGACTGCCAAACGGAGACGACCTCCTCCAGGATAAATTTCAGGATGTCGTCCTTCTCGTCGGGCGAGAGGTTTTCCACCACCAGGCGGGTGGTGGCCTTGGAGATGCGGTGGAGCTTGGTCAGGGTGGTGCGGCGCTTGGACTCGGTGGGGTGGGCGGTGAAGACCATGTGGATCTGGGCCTGGTCCAGCAGGGCCTGGAGCTTGCGGGGGAGAACTCCCTGTTCGGCCAGGACCGCTACCGCGGAGGAGACGGAGCCGGGACGGGGCTTGGGAACGCCGTCCACTTGATAGGGCAGCTTCAAGGCCCGGACCAGGTCCACCTTTTCGGCCAAGTTGATGAGGCCGAAAAAATGGGTGAAGGCCTTGGTCAGGAGGTTGAGTTTTTCCAGCGGAAGTTTTGCGACGGCCTGGGCCAATTCCTCGCTCACCTTGGGATCGGAGGTGGTCCGGAGGGCCTTGGCCAATTGACGGATCTTCTCCACCAGCGCCAGGGCCTCGGGGCCCTCCTGGAAGGAAATTACCTTTCCCAAAGTCGTGGCGAGGGTGTTCACTAAGGAAGAGAGGGAATAGGATTCGGATTGGTTGGACATTAATAAGGCCTTAATTAGGAATTAGGAATGAGGAATTAGTAATTTTCAGCTTTAAATTCCTAACTCCCAATTCCGCATTCCTAATTGTTTTTCAGGTTAGTTTTTCTTTGAGGATTTTGGACGCTTGGTCGGCGCGGAATTGCTTGAGCTTTTTCCGGAGGTCGGGCCTCTTGTTGGCCAGGATGGCGATGGACAGCAGGGCCGCGTTCACCGCTCCCGCCTTGCCGACGGCCAATGTTCCCACCGGGATGCCGCCCGGCATCTGCACGGTGGAGAGGAGGGAATCGAGCCCGTTGAGTTTGCTTTCCATGGGGACGCCCAGGACAGGGAGCAGGGTATGGGCGGCGCAGACGCCGGCCAGGTGGGCGGCCCCGCCCGCGGCGGCGATGACCACCTCCACGCCCCGGCCTTCGGCGCCTGTGACGTACTTGGCGGTTTCATGGGGCGTACGGTGCGCGGAAAGGACGCGGGCCTCATGGGCCACGCCGAATTGTTTCAAGGTGTCGGAGGCGTTTTTCATCACTTCCCAGTCGGATTTGCTGCCCATCAGGATATTCACGAGCGCTTTAGTGGCCATGGTTATTGTCCCTTCTTTGGAGTGGATTGGGGGAAAGAATATCAAATTTAAGACCCGGAACAAACAAGATATCCTTGCGCGGAGAACGGCGAAGCATAAGTTTCCGGGACCGGAACTTAGCTTGTCCGGGTTTTTCGCGGGAGGCTTTGCGTTTCTTCGCGGTCTTCGTGCCTTCCCGGTGAAAATGGCTCCTTTTAATATCCTTTATTTCCTGTAAAATACCGCCCATGACACCCGAGGCCTACAAACTCATCTACGCCGCCATCACCCAGGGGTTGATCATCGGCTTTTGTACCGCGGCCCTCATCGGTCCCATTAATCTGCTGGCCATCCGCAAGGGCATTCTGGGCGGCTTCCAGCAGACCTTCATGGTGGGGGCCGGCGCCGCCCTGGTGGACGCTTGTTTTGCCATCATCGTCTTCGCCGGGCTCTCCAAGAACGGCATCGTCGGGGTGGGGAAGCTCATCATCTGGGGCCTCTGCGCCATCGTCCTGCTCTACCTGGCCTACGCCACCCTGGACGACGTGCGGGATAATCCCGAATCCACCAGCGCGGTGCGCAAGCAGGTCCAATTCATCGACCATTCCTTCGTGATGGGAATCCTCCTGGCCGCCACCAATCCCTTCACGCTGATTTACTGGGTGGGTATGGTGGGAACGCTCAAGCTTTACGAGTACCAGATGTCGGGGAACATCGACCTGATGGGCGGGGCCGCGACTTCCTTTTTCTCTGCGGTTTTGGTCAGCGAACTGGTGTGGTTTTCCTGCCTGGGGATGGGGGTCCATTACAGCCGGAACCTATTCAACCGGAAGGCCTTGAAGCTGATCACCTGGGTCTGCGGGTTCTTCCTGCTCTTTTACTACGTCTTCATGGCGGTCAAGGTGGTGATGAACCTGATCCACACCGGCGGCGCGCCCTTCATTCAAATCTAAAGGCCGCCCCCCGCCTTTTTTTCCGGAGGGCGGAAGTTAGTCCTGCTCCCGCTCCACATCCAATTCCTCCAGTTCGCCTCCCCGGACCTTGGCCCGGATCGCGATGGGCCTGCAGCAATTCTCGCAGTCGGTCGTCCAGCTTTGGGTGCCGGATACGGGGTCCAGTGGCGAGAAATTGGGGAAACCGCAATAGGGGCAGGTAAACTCGACGTTGTTTTCACTCAAGTTTTTTCACCGCCGGGAAAAGAAAAAATAATTTGCCACAGATGAACAGGGATGAACTCGGATAAGGACCGACAAACGCAAAGCGTGATTTTCCGGTTTAAACCAAAAGCCGGCATTCTTTAGGTGTTTTTATCCGTGTTCATCCCTGTTCATCTGTGGCTAAGATTGTCTTGGCTTTGGTTTTAGTAGTTCCCGCGAAGGAGCAGGTTGTTGTCGGGGGCTTCCAGACGAGGGTCGGCGTTGAAAAACCGGTTGAAATTCACCCGGTCCAGCTCATCCACCGGGGCCTCTTCTTCCTTGACCATCTTCGCCCCTTCCCAGTTGTGCTCCGTGTATTCGTCCTTGATTTTTTGCTCGTTGTCCTTGTCGATGACCGTGAGCTTGCCCCAGAAATATTGGATCCGGAGGGCGTCCTTCTTGCCGTCGTAACCCAGGGTGCATTGGGAATCATTGATGGAAGTCACCACGGCCCCGGAATTGACCTCGAAAAAGCTTTGGCGGGAACCGCAGCCGCTGACCTTGAGCAGCAGGACGCCCTTTTGTAATACCAGGCGGGCCTGCCGGTCCGGGCCTTGGATATAAAACTCGTCGAAGGTCACCGAGGTCCCGCTGTCCAACCCGATGCGGTCGCCCTTGTGGTCCTTCAGGATGACCCAGCTTTTTTCGTAAACCGTCAGGACATCGCCCTTCTCCACCGTGCTGCCGGTTTCCAGGGCGAAAGGCTTGGGGCTGGAGGCGCGCTGGACCATGATGGTCCCGTCCATCTTGTCCACGATGGCCTCGTTCAGGTTGTATTCCCCCCGATTATTATTTTTATCCACGCTGACAGCCGGCTCGCCGGCGCCGTATAGGAAGGGAAGGGCCAGGCTCAAGAGGGTTAGGCCTAAAATAGGTTGAAGGCGCATAGGGGCTCCTTGCGTTTGTGAGAGAAGCGGCCATTCCCTTGAATCAGATGATCCCAAAGGGAGGGCAGGGGATTATCCTATCTTTTTTTAAGGCCCCGGGCAATGTCGAAAGGGCTTAGAAGAGGGAGTATTTAAGGGAAATCCCGGGGAAGCGAGGTAGTGTCTCAGTTTGCCGTCATTGCGAGGAGCTGGGCCGATAGGCTCGATTTGCGACGGGGGAATCCCAGGTTTTTCTGTTGGTGTTCAACCTTTTAACCAGGATTGCTACGGTTCCAATCGCCCCGATTGGGGCTGAACCCCGCCATGACAAATAACTACTTTCAAATTGGGACACTGCTGGGATGGTTTCATCCCGAAAAAGTTCTGTGTTAACCTATCCGGCATCGTTCTCAAATTTTGGGGAGAGTCATGGAAAACCTTTCCGTTGCCCTGGTCACTGGCTGTTCCACCGGCATCGGCCTGGAAACCTCCCTGCTATTAGCGCAGAGGGGATACCGGGTTTTCGCCACCATGAGGGACCTCCGAAAAGCCGGAACCCTCCGGCAAAGGGCCAAGGGCCTGCCGCTGGAAATTCTCGCCCTGGACGTGGACAAGCCTGCCGCGGCGGCCCAGGTCACGGCCTCTATATTAAAGAAGGCGGGACGGATCGATATCCTGGTGAATAACGCCGGCTGGGGTTCTTTCGGGGCCCTGGAAGAATTCACCGACGATGAAATCATGGCCCAGTATGAGACCAATGTGTTCGGGCTGATGAGGGTGACCAAGGCGGTTCTGCCGGCCATGAGGGCCCAAAGGTCGGGCCGGATCCTTCACATCGGCTCCCTGGCGGGAAAAATGACCTTCGCCGGCATCGGCCTTTACTGTTCCTCCAAATACGCCGTGGAGGCCCTGACCGAAGGCCTCCGCATGGAGCTGCGCCCCTTTAATATTGAGACGGCCGTGGTGGAGCCAGGCTCCATCCGGACCCCCTTTAAGGCCAACCGGCGCAAGTCCCGGATCTTTTCCCAGGGCAAATCCGCCCATCAAAAGGTCCTGGCGAACATCCTCCATTTCGGCAACAACCCCTCGCCCCTGGCGCCGGGCCCCGCCCAGGTCGCCAAGGTGGTATTGAGCGCCTTGTCCTCCGGCCGGATGGCCGTCCGCTATAGCGTTGGCCTGGACGCCTTTTGGTTTCCCATCCTCCGCTGGTTCCTGCCGGACTTCGCCTACGATTTTTTATTGAAGCGGATGTACCGCCGTTTCACCGGGGGGGCGTTATGACGCGCGGCCCCGTCGCCCTGATTACCGGCGCCACTTCCGGCTTCGGCCTGGAAACGGCCAAACTCCTGGCCGGGAAAGGCTTCCAAGTTTACGCCGGGTTCCGGTCCCCCCAAAAGCTGGGGGCCTTGAAGGAACTGGAAAAAAACCTTCCGCTCAAAAGCCTTTACCTGGACGTGGCCAAGCCCGCCTCCGTCACGAAAGCGGTCGCGTCCATTCTTAAAAAAGAAAAAAGAATCGACCTTTTGGTCAATAACGCCGGCTTCGTGGTGGCGGGGTTCCTGGAAGACCTGTCCTGCCAGGACCTCAAGGACCAGTTTGACACCAATGTCGTGGGCCTCCTGCGGGTCACGAGGGCGGTCGCGCCGGCCATGAGGGAGCGCCGGAAGGGCCTGATCATCAATATGGGAAGCATCTCGGGCCGGGTGGTGTTTCCCGGCATCGCGGCCTACGCCGCCAGCAAGTTCGCCGTCCGGTCGCTCACCGAAGGATTGCGCCAGGAGCTGGCGCCCTTCGGCGTCGGGGTTTGCGAGATCGCGCCAGGGTCCTTCGCCACCCAGGTGGTTTCCTCCACCAGGTTCGGCCAAGGGGTCCGGTCCCAGGACTCCCCCTACCGGCCCTATATCGCGGCGGTGGAAAAAAGGGTGGCGGCTTCCTTTAAGTACGCCGCTCCCGCCTCGGTCGTGGCCAAGCTCATTTTAAGGATCGCCCAGGGCCCCGCGCCCAAACCCGTTTATATCGCCGGCACCGACGCCAAGATCATGGACTTCCTCAAATGGCTCCTGCCCGACGCCTGGCTGGAGTTTTTGTTCATGGGTTTTTTCCGCTGGAGCCGGTTTCCCCGGAGGGAGTAGGGAATGGAAATCGGAATTCTGCTTTTCCCCGACAACACCCAGCTGGACCTGGCCGGCCCCCAGGAAGTTTTCAGCCGCGTCCCGGAGGCCAAGGTCCGCCTGATCGCGGCGGAACTGGGCCCCGTGGCCAGCGACAACGGCTTGAGGATCCTGCCGGATTTGACGAGGGAGCAATGCCCCCCGATGGACATCCTTTGCGTCCCGGGCGGCGCGGGGGTCAATGCCCTGATCCAGGACGACGCTTGGCTGGATTTTATCGCCTCCCAGGGAAGAGGGGCCCGTTTCGTGACCTCGGTCTGCACCGGCGCCTTGGCCCTGGGCGCGGCGGGACTGTTGAAGGGCTACAAGGCCACGACCCATTGGCTTTACCTTCCCATCCTGGAGGCTTGCGGCGCCGTCCCCGTCGCGGAAAGGGTTGTGAGGGACCGCAACCGTTGGACCGGCGGGGGAGTGACGGCCGGCATCGACATGGCCCTGGCTCTAGCCGGGGAACTGTCGGGCTTGGCCGCGGCCCAAAAGATCCAATTGGCCATGGAATACAACCCCCGGCCGCCTTTTCAAAGCGGCCATCCCAGCGAGGCTCCGGCCGGCATCACCAGGGAATTGGCGGAGGCGAAGGAAGAAAGGGACTATTTCGCCTGGCGTTTAGGGTTGGTGAAGGACGCCCTATCCCGGCGGGCGGGGAAAGCGGTGTAAGATAGGGCCAGTCCCAAATTTTAATCGGAGTCAACCTTGCCGGCACAAACCCAGATTTCCAAAACCATCATCAACGCCTACTTCAACGCCCATTACCGGGTGACGGGGGCCGGCAAGGAATTCGTCCTGAGGCCGAAACGAAAATCCCAGGACCTGGCGGAGATGATGCAATCCCTGGGAGTGGAAAGCGCCGCCTTCCTCACGGCCTACAATCCCTTCAGCGTCGTCATCAAGGAGCCCCAGAACGTCCGGGCGAACAAGGCCCTGGCGGTGGACTTGAAAAAAACCGGGCTCAAGTTTTTCAACGGTTCCGGCGAGGACCCCTCGGGCAATTGGAAAGTGGAGGCGAGCTTTTTAGTGCTGGGGATGACCGAGGAAGCCGCCAAGGCCATGGGCGTGAAATACTACCAAAACGCCGTGATCTGGGCAGGCCAAGACGCGGTCCCGAGGGTCATTCTGCTGAGATAAATCCACCTTTAGTCCCTCCGAAACCGTTACCTTCCAAAAAAGCAAAACCGATTCACCACCGTTCCCTACGGGACCACCGAGGCACAGGAAGGATCGACAACGGCAATGGTTAAAGCTTTGGCTTAGGGCGAAGGATGGCCAGCGGCGGATTTTGCCGCAGGGTCTTGGGCGGGCCTGAGACCCGCTTCTACAGAATTCTTTTCCCACCTGTGCCTCTGTGAATTGCCGAAGGCAACCTGGGGTGAATAGGTTTTTCCGTTTTTTTTGAAGGTTATGGTTTCGCTGAGGACTGAATTTACGGCGTGGAGGATTTCGACGGCTCGTGGGATTCCAGGGGATCAACCGTTTCGTCCTTCGCCGCCGGCGAGGGTTTCGCCGCCGGCGCGGCGGCCTCGCCGGAAGGCGTTTCAAGGGCGGCTGGCTGCGGGGTAGAAGGTTCGGCTGGTATTTCCTGGCCGGATTTTTCGTCCTGGGCCTCTGGTTTTTCCGATTGTTTTGCCGGAGCCTCCGGCTTCGCGTCGTCGCTGGCAGCCTGGGGGGCAGGCAAGGAAGTTGCGGTGGGGGCGGGAGATGGATTTTCCGAATGGGCCGGCGCAGCCTTGGGCTGGTCCGTGGGCGTCTTGGCGGGAATCATTTTGGCGGCGGCTTCCGTGGGTGCCGGCGAGGGAGTGACCGCCAGGGCGCCGGCTCCGGGAGTGGTTGAACCGTCAGGGGTGGCCCAAACCGTCGGCAAGACGGTGGGCGCCGCGGCCGGTGCTGGGCTGGGCTGGGGCTGGGAATGGGGGCGGGTCAGGAAAAAAACCGCGATCCCAATGGCAACCAGAAGACCCAGCCCCGCCGAGTGGAGTTTGGTCCATTGAAACGATTTTTTTTCTTGGGACGATTTTTCCCCAGCGGGGGTTTCCGAAGGCCCGGGAGCGGCCGGGACAGGCGCTGGTGGGGCTGCGGGTTCTTCCTCAGGCTCCGGTTCCTCTTCCGGGGAGACGGGAAAGGTCATCTCCGGTTCCAGGGCCTGGGGCTTATGCTCCGATTCCGGGTTCATGGCCCGCCAGGCCTCAAAGCTCAGGCCGCACTTGGCGCAAAGGACGGTGCTATCCGGCTGTTCTAAATCGCATTCGGGGCATTTCATCCGGAGATTATAAAGGGAAAACGATTTTTATGGAGAGATACGTGAAAAATTTATCCCTTTCAGGGAATAACGGTGGGGGTCGCGTAGGAAGGAATGGGCCAGGGATAGGTGGGCACGGGCGTGGCGCAAGCGGTATGGACCACCCAGTCCTGGGGATCGGACCTGCCTGTGATATTCCAGGAAACGGGGAGGCTTGATTGGGGAACGACCACCGAGTCGTAAACAGTCCAAATGGCCTGGGGGCAAGATATGGCGGTCGATACATCGCAAAGGTCCACCGTGATCGGCGCGCATGGCACTGACTGCGGTGTATAAGTCGCGTCCACCGAGATCGAAAGGGAGGAGTAAACGACGCAGGAAATCGTGACCGAGGTGTCCAGACAACCGCATAATTCACTATAATATTGGTCGATGACGAGGAGCATCTTTTGACTGAAATCCACCGGATCAGGAGGGAGAAAGCCGGTTCCGAGAAAAAAATTCTGCCAATCGGTGTGGTTTCGAATAACAAAAGTCCCGCTATTGTACAAAGCACCCGTTGCGGGCAAGTGGACCGGGGAACAATCGGTCACGGGAGCCGAGGCGGGAATCGGGGGTGTGGTCAGGGTGCCCTTGCAGCCCAGGGTTAAGGTGGCGGCCAAGAGAATAAGCGTCAGAGCCTTCTTCATAGGACAACCTCATAATATAGTTCAGCGCCAACAAAAGCCGGGGGAATAGCCCCCACCCTTCCCCTAACGGCGGGATTCAATGGAACTGAAGGTACTCGGGAATGTTTTTGGCCATGGCTCCCTGCGGCCCATGTTAAACTAACGGGTCTTTCCACCTATTGATCCAGGACATTAAGGAAATCACGATGCAGACGATTTCAAACCGCCGCTCCCTCCTTCCCCTCCTGGCCCTTCTCGCCTGCCTGGCCTTTCCGGCCGCGGCGCCGGCCAGGGAAGATTCCCTGCGCAAATCCCTCGTCAAGATTTTCACCACGGTCCAAAATCCCAATTACTACGAGCCCTGGATGGTGGGGGCCCAGGAAAACGTCAGCGGCAGCGGCTGCGTCATTGAGGGCCGCCGCATCCTGACCAACGCCCATGTGGTGGCCAACCAGATTTTCATCCAGGTCCTCAAGGACGGGGACACCAAGAAATACACCGCCAAAAAAGAATTCGTGGCCAATGACTGCGACCTGGCCGTCCTCAAGGTGGATGACCCGGCCTTCTTCCGCGGCACCAAGCCGGTCCAATTCGGGGGCCTGCCCTCGCTCAAGGACAAGGTGGAGGTATACGGCTATCCGGTGGGAGGGGAAGAACTCTCCATCACCGAGGGGGGCATTTCCCGGATCGAGCTGATCACCTATGCCCACTCGATGAAACAGCTCTTCTGCATCCAAACCAACGCCGCCATCAACCCCGGCAACAGCGGGGGCCCGGTCTTCAACCGGAAAAAAATGGTGGGGGTGGCCTTCCAGGGCTACAACGGGGCGGTCGCCCAGAATACGGGCTACATCGTTCCCGTCCAACTCATCAAGAGGTTCCTCTCCCAGGTCAAGAAGAAGCGCTACAGCCCCGTGCCGACCCTGGGGATCTATACCGAATCCATGGAGAACGATTCCCTCCGGGCCTACTACGGCATGAAGAAGTCCCAGATGGGGATTTTAGTGTCCCAGGTCGTCTACCAAGGCTCGGCTTGGAACAAGCTCAAGGAAAATGACGTCCTGCTTTCCATCGACGGTTTTCCCATCGCCAACGACGGCACGGTGCGTTTCGGCAGGGGCGGGAGGCTGAACTTCGCTTATCCCCTCTGCCTGCACAAGATCGGCGACAAGATGCCCTGCAAAATCCTCAGGGGCAAAAAAAACATGACCGTGACCCTCACGCTCAAGGACGACGCCAGGCTGGTTCCTTTCGTGAAGTATGACGAGAAACCCAGCTACCTCATCTTCGGGGGATTGGTCTTCACGCCCTTGAACCTGAACTATTACCAGTCCGCCAAGGGAACGCCCCCTCCCTCCTTTTTCTCCCTTTATTTCGACGGACTTCCCTCGCCCAAGCGCAAGCAGGTGGTTCTCGTCAGCCATATCCTTTCCCACGAGATCAACAAGGGCTATGGGGCCCGCTACAGCAACTTGATCGTGGAAAAAGTCAACGGGATCCCCATCACCGAGATGAAGGACTTGAAGAAGGCCCTGGCCCAACCCCGGGAGGGGCGGCAGGTCATCGAGTTTGAGGATCCGGGCTTTGAGGACGTGGGGGACAAGATCGTGCTGGACGCGGCCAAGGCGGACCAGGCCACCCGGGAGATCCTGGCCAAGAACAACATCCTGGCCGACCGGTCGGAGGATTTGAAATGAGACATCCCTTGAAAAGCCCCTTCCTGATCCTGGCCTTGGCCCTGGCCCTCGCGCCAGCCTGCAAACCCAAACCCAAACCGGAACCTGCCGTGAAGCCGGCCGTGAAGGCGGAAAAACCCCTGAACAAGTCCGTGGTCAAGGTTTTCACCACGGTCCAGAAGGTTGATTTTTACGAGCCATGGAAGCCAGGCACCCAGGCCCAGCAGGAAGGCTGCGGGGTCATCCTCCCGGGGGGCCATATCCTCACCACGTCCCATATCACCAACAAGAGCAACTACATCGAGGTCCAGAAGTTCGGCCAGACCAAGCGCTATGTGGCCAAGGTCGAGCAGGTGGGATACGACCTGGACCTGTCGCTCCTGTCCATCGAGGACCAGGAATTTTACAAGGACACGGAACCGGTGGAATTCGGCGACCTTCCCTCCCCGGGGGACAAGGTGACGGTCCAGGGCGGGGACGAACTGTCGGTGAAGCAGGACACCATTTCCGGGCTGGACATGTTCTGGTCCACGGAGGCGGGACGGTTCCTGCCGGCCCTCATCACCTACACGGACGTGGATAACAAGAACAACGGCTGTCCCGTGTTCCTGAACGGCAAGTTCATCGGGCTTCCCTTCGAGGTGGTCCACTCCCCCGAAAAAACCGCCTCCCTGCTCCCCGTCAACGTGGTGCAGAGGTTCCTCGAGGGGGTCAAGGACGGCAAGACCTACGACGGCTTCCCGGACCTGGGGGTGGAGGTCCAGACTTTGGAAAACCCGACCCTCCAATCCTACGAGGGCCTGCCGGCGGACAAGACCGGCGTGGTGGTGACGAAGGTCCTGTACCAGGGCTCCGCCGAGGGCCTATTAAAGGAAGGGGATATCCTGACCGCCATCGACGGGCATCCCATCGACAACGAGGGCGACATCAACCTGGTCAAGAACCAGAGGATCGATTATTCCTACCTGATCACCTTCTACCAGATGGGCCAGTCCGTGAGCCTGGATATTTTCCGGGAGGGCAAGGCCCAGAGCCTGATGGTGCCCTTGAAGCCCCTGCCACGGCTCGTTTCCTACCGGTCCGACGACACCCATCCCACCTATTACCTCTACGCCGGATTCGTGTTCGTGCCCCTGACCACCAGCTATTTCCAATCCAAGGCCGCCTACAAGCCCTCGTTCAAGAAGCTGATGCAGCAGGGCCTCCCCTCGCCCCAGCGCCAGGAAGTGGTGCTGATCAGCCATGTCCTGCCCCACGACATCAACGTGGGTTATGACAAGCAGTTCAACCTGATCGTGGACAAGGTCAATGGGATGCCCATCACCCGCATGAAGGACCTGATCACGGCCTTGGGGAAGCCGGCCGGCCGCTACCAGGTGATCGAGATCGATGAGCACGCCTGGTTCGGGTCGAAGATCGTCTTCGAGGCGGCCAAGGCCAAGAAGGCCACGGCGGAAATCATGGCCGAGCTCCAAATCCCCGAGGACCGCTCGAAGGACCTGGGGAAAGGCAATTAGGAGTTAGGAATTAGGAGTTAGGAATTTTCAAGCCCAACCCAAGTCCTTTTCCTGCCTGTGCCTCTGTGGTCCGAAGGACCTGTGTGCCGCCCCTCTTTTAAAATATTTTAATGAGGGCGGTACTACCCCCGATGAATCGAATTATGATTCTGGGGGTGGTGAACAGGTTTCGCCTTCGTCTTTGCCTTCCGGTTTATCCCAAGAGTCTTTATCCTTCTTCGTGCCCTTGGTGCCTTCGTGGTGAATAAATTTTTCGGTTGTTGGCTTTAAATTCCTAATTCCTAATTGCCTTTTTCTAATTGCCTTTTCGTCATGGGCGCGGTCTTGGCCATGCCGTGGAGGATTTCCACCGCCAGCCGGATCCCCACCGGGGGAGAGAGGGAAGCCCTGGTCTGGTTTACGATTTCCGCCAAGGCCCAGAGGGAAGCCGTCAGTCGGGAGAATTTGTCCGGCAATTGGCGCAGGACTTTGTCCACGTTGGCGCGGCTCTCGAAGCCGATCTTCAAGGGGGACAAGCGGGGAAGATTTTCCTTCGGCACCGTCAGGGGGACCGAGCCCCCATCTTCCGGCTTCCCGGTGTTGGCGGCGAAATGCTCGAGCACCTGCTTCAGGTCGGGGAAGTCCACCTTTTGGAATCCCTGGGCCAGCCATTGGTCCCGGAGGCAGCCGAAGCAGGAGAAGGGGGGCAATTCCTCCCAGGATCCGCCGCCCGAGGCGCCAAAGAGCAGGGTGTTGATCTTGTCGGAAAAAACGCGCGACCCCGGAACCAGCTCATGGTCCCTCAGGGGAATATCCCCCGCCGCGTCGATGCAGCGCTCGGCGGCGATCGTCGCCATCAGGGTAACGGCGTCCTCGGCACGGATGCGGCCGTCCTTTTCCGTCAATCCCTTCACGACCATGGTGGTAAGGATCTGGCGGAAATAGCCCAGTTCCCGGATAGGGACAGGCTTGGGCCTGCCGTCCTCCTCTTTCTTTCCAAACAGACCAAAAAGCGCCATGTGGGTTCCTTTCAAAAACAGCCTGGCCGCGCCGCGGAGGTTATCCCCTCCGGTTCAACTCGTCCATGCGGCGCTGGGTCATAGGCGCGGTCTTGGCCATGCCGTGGAGGATTTCCACCGCCAGCCTCAGGGCCGTCGGGGGGTCCATGCCTTGGCGCGCGAAAACCAAAATTTCCATCAGGGCCCAAAGGGAAGCGGTCAACTTTTCCAGCCGGTCGGGAAGGGGCCGGAGCCTCTCATCCACGTCCCTGCGGCTCTCAAAGCCGATCTTCAAGGGCGACAGGTTGGGAAACTTTTCCGTCGGGATGGTCAGGGGAACGGTGCCGGCGAAGGAGGGATTCTCCCCCCTGGCGGCGAAATCCTTGAGGATGCCGCGCAGGTCGGGAAAGTCCGCCGGTTGGAATTTTTGGGTCAGGAGCTGGGCCCGGAGGAATCCAAAGACCGAAGCCTTCGGCAGGGCTTCCCAGGAGCCGTCGCCGCTGTCGCCGAAGAGCAGGCTGTTGACCTTGTCCGAGGAAAACCTGGAGCCGGGAATGAGCTCATGGTCCCGCAAGGGAATTTCGCCCGAGGCGTCGATGACCCGCTCGGCCGCGATGGCGGCCATGAGGGCGATGGCGTCCTGGGGGATCACCTTTCCGTTGGGCTGGGTGAGGCCCTCCACGACCATTTGGGAGAGGAAACCGCCGTAATGGGCGATCTCCCGAAGGTCCGTCGGTTTCTTTTCCTCCGGAGGCTGTCCCTTGCCCCCGCCCTTCCCGAAGATATCCAATAGTCCCATGGCGCCTCCTTGGGTATTTTAAAATAAAAACCACGGATAAGGCCTGAAAATCAGACGGGGATTTTAAGCCCACCAAGGCTGAACCGGGAAGGCCAAGGCAAAGCCTATTCACCACAGGCCCCTTTCGGGGCCACCGAGGCACAGGTCGACACAGCCAACCCCATGATTCTTTGGGTAGGCAAAAATCTGCGGCTGCCGGCCCTGGACTACGAACTTATTCCATTATCGAAACAATTTTCAAAACGATGTCTCCTACCTGTGCCTCCGTGGTTGCCAAGGGCAACCTGTGGTGAATCGGTTCTTGCCTTGGCTTTCATGGTTTGGTTTGGGGGGCTATTTGTTGTAGTTGCTGTTTGCTTTTCATCTTTTGGGGTTTAAAATTACTAACTACTAATTCCTCATGACTAATTGGTCAAATCCATCCTTGGCCAATTGGGAAGGATTTGACCTTTGCAGCCCACTTCCGCCATTTTCGCGCACCTGCGCCGGGTCCTCCAGCAGGCCTATTTTCTACAATCCATGAGCCCCAAGGAATTGGACAAGCTGATGAATTGCCTGAGGGCGGTCCGGGTCTTCAAGGGCTATGAGATCATCCGCCAGGGCGATCCTGGCGACGCCTTTTACCTCATCGCCTCGGGCCGGGTTTCGGTCTGGGTGAACAAGGGGAAGGAGCGCGTGAGGGTGGTGGGCCTCCGGTCCGACGAGTATTTCGGGGAGATGGCGCTCATTTCCAACGAGCCCCGCAACGCCACGGTGGTGGCGGAAATGCTCACGGAACTTTTTATCCTGGAAAAGTACAACTTCGACAACCTGCTGATGAAAAACCCCGCCATCGCCGACAAGCTCCGCAAGGCCTATGAACAGAGGGGACTGATTACCGCCGGCATGGTCAAGTGATCAGCGGGTTTTTCCTTTTCCCTTCCGCGGTGGATCGATCCTAGAGACTCCGCCCAGCGGTTGCTATACTGGCCGCACTTTCACCGATGCCTCCGGTTCATTTCAACCCTCGATGAGGATCCTCTTGAGACAAATTTTTCCGGTTTCGTTTTTTATCCTGGGACTTCTTTTCCTCGCCGGCTGTCCCTCGGCCAACGCTCCCAGTTCCCCCGCGGCCCCTTCCAACCAGGGGCCGACCGCCACCCCGACCATCACCGCCACGGTGGGCCCCAGCAATCCGGCCTTCCTCCTGCAATGGGGCGGCAACGGCTGCATGGGCGGATCCGCTTCCGGATTTTTCACCGGGCCCAGGGACGTGGAAGTCAACAGCGCCGGGACGACCCTTTATGTGCTCGACTCCAACAACGAAAGGATCCAATATTTTGACGGGATCGGAACCTACCTGGGACAGATCGGGAGCCTGGGGAGCGGGACGGGCCAGTTCTACTATCCCACGGGAATGTCCCTGAACAGCGCCGGCACCACCCTCTATGTGGCCGATTACACCAAGAATATCATCGATTATTTCGGCCCCACGGGAACCTATCTGGGCCAATGGGGGGCCAATGGGTCCGGCAACGGGCAATTCAGCCTCCCGACCGGCGTCAAGGTGAACAGCGCCGGCACCACCGTTTATGTGGCGGACACGGGCAACCACCGCATCCAGGCTTTCGATTCCGCCGGGACCTACCTGGCCCAATGGGGAAATTCCAGCGTCTTTACGACCCCTGATTATATTGAGGTTAATCCCGCGGGAACGACGATCTATGTTTCGGATTCCGGCCTCCAACAGGTGGATATCTTCACCAGCGCCGGGGTTTCCCAGGGGGCCATCACCCTCCTGCCTTCCCAGCTCCTCCAGCCCGAGGGGATGGCCTTCAACAGCGCCGGGACGACCCTCTATGTGGCTGACGCCTACTCGGGCAAGATTAGGATGTACGATCCTTCCGGCGCCTATGATTCCTCTTTTGGCGGTCTGGGGAGCGGGACCGGCCAGCTCTATTTTCCCTATGGCTTGGGGATCAACGGCGCCGGCTCGGCGGTCTATGTGGCGGACTATGACAACAACCGGATCGAGGTCTTCGACGCCAACGGTACTTATGTCCATACCCTTGGCGCTACGGCGCCGCCCGACGGGAAGTTCTGCGGCACGGCAGGGATCGCCAGGGACGGGGCAGGGGCCACGATCTTCGCGGTGGACCAAGGTAATAACCGGGTGGAAATGTTCAGCCCTTCGGGAAGCTTTTTGGGCAAGTGGGGAACCCTCGGATCCGCCGACGGGCAGTTGCGCCAACCGCAAAATATCGCCGTCAACAGCGCCGGCACGACGGTCTATGTGACCGACTACCAAAGTCATTGGGTGCAGAATTTTACTCCCGCCGGAACCTACCTTAATAAATGGGGATTTGGCTATATCAACAACGTCCAGGGCATCGCGGTCAACAGCGCCGGCACCACGATCTATGTCTGCGACGGCCCCGCCAACTCGGTCTATGCCTTTGATCCGGCCGGCAACCCGGTCGCGACCATCGCGGGAGCGGGAACCGGCGACGGGCAGTTCCAATCGCCAACCGGCATCGCGGTCAACGGCGCGGGAACGACCCTCTATGTCTCGGACAGCGGCAACAACCGGGTCCAGGCCCTGGGCCCCACGGGAACCTTCCTGGCCAAGTGGGGTTCGGCCGGGTCCGGCAGCGGGCAATTCAATCATCCCCAGGGCATCGCGGTGAACGCGGCGGGAACCAATGTCTATGTGGTGGACCAGGGCAACAGCCGCGTCCAATCCTTCAGCCCCACGGGAACCTACCTGGGCCAAAGGGGAGGCTCGGGAGGCGGCAGCGGAAGCTTCACGACCCCTTCCGGCGTCCTGGTGGATCCCACGGGAAATATTTACGTCACGGACCAGAACAACCTCATCCAAAAGTTCACGCCGTGATTCAGCCGGCAGTCCTCAGTCGACCGTCGGCAGTTTTTATCCTTACCCCATAAATCCTGGGTCTTGCCTGCCTATGCCGGGAAAAAGGCAATTTGGAATTTTTAAGCCTAAACGAACTAGCCCTTAGAGGCCGAACCTCATCAGGATCATGCAGGTCAAAAGGATAAAGACCGCCGCGAAGGGAAGGCGGTGGGCGTCCCTCACGATCTTGGCGGCGTTGGGCGCGAACTTCGTACCCTGCCAGGCGTTTTTCAAAAGATGGGGGCCGATGCGGGGACCCTTCACCATCATGGTCAGGATGACCGCCAGGGCCGTCAGGTAGGTGAGGCCGTAGGGGGTGGACAGGTCGGAGAGGGAATGGATGGACCCGAAGAGGGTGCCCCAGAGCAGTCCGGTGAGGAGGGTGATGCCGCTGGAAACCCCCATCATGACGCTGAGGGGTTTTTGCATGGCCTCGAAGAAGGCCTTGGACTCGTCCGCCGGCCTCTTCAAAATGACGGGAAGCAGCACGAATTCCAGATACAGGGTGGTTCCCATGAGGATCGCCGCGAAAAAGATATGAAGAAATTGCAGGACGAAGAAGGGGATGACTTGCATGGAGGTCTCCTTTTTTAAAAAAAGTATTGAGAAGTCCGAACAGCGGACGAGGCAATATCCCTGAAAAAGATTATGGAGTCAATTTGAATTGGAACGGCCTGTTGATGGATCGGGGGGCAAGGGCGGGTGAAAAGGCGGGCCGCAACTGCCTCATTGCGTAAAATTCCTAATTCCCCATTACAAATTCCTAATCGCCTTTAACCAGGTTCCTCAGCATCCCCTGGAACACCAGCTGGTGGAGGGGGTAGAGGGCCCACCAATAGAGCCTGCCCCCCAGGCCCTGGGCGTCGAAGAGGGCTGTCTGGCGGATCAAGGATCCCGTTCCCTTGGCCTCCACCTCGAACTGGAGCCAGGCCCGGCCCGGCAGTTTCATTTCCGCGGCGAGGCGCAAGAGGCGCGGCCTCTCCACCGCCTCCACCCGCCAAAAATCCACCGTGTCCCCCGGCGAAAGCCTCAAGGGGTCCCGGCGGCCCCGGCGCAGCCCCACGCCCCCCACCAACAGGTCCAGCCAGCCGCGGAGCTGCCACAGAAAATTGCCGTAGTACCAGCCCTTGGAACCGCCGATGGACTCCAATTTTTGGAAAAGTTTTTCCGGCGTCAGGAGGCTTTCCATGGCGCGGGAATCCACGAAGCGCGAACCCACGATCGTCCCGCCGAAGGGCCTGGCCTCGGCGCCGGAGGAGAGGGAATCGCACCAGCGGGTCGCGGAAAATTCGGCGTCCTCATTGTTCAGGGCCCTTTCCATGGCTTGGCCGACCCCCATGGGCCTCACGGCAAAAACCCCCAGGGCCTTGGGATCGGTCACGATGGTGGCGTTCCGGACTCCCTCAATGAGGGCCCGGCCGACCCTGGCATAGACGGGCGTGACCAGGCCAAGCCAAAGGCTGGAGAGGCGGGGGGTCAGGACCGGCACGGGAATCACGAGCCGCCTCAAGCCCCGGAGCTTCGCGTATTGGGCCATGAGGCCGCCGTAGGAAACCCTCTCCCGGCTTCCGATCTGGAAAACCTCGCTCCGGAAAAAATCCATTTCCAGGGCTTCCACCAGGTAGCGCACCACGTCCTCAATGGCGATGGGCTGGCAGAGGACGGAAACCCATTTGGGGGCGATCATGACCGGCAGGCGTTCGACGAGAGCGCGGACCAGCTCGAAGGACAAGCTTCCCGAGCCCAGGATGATGGAGGCCTGGAATTCCACCGTGGGAACCCCCGAGTCCCGCAGGATCTGCCCCACTTCCTGGCGGCTGGAAAGGTGGGCCGAGAGGCCGGTCCGGCCGAGGCCTCCCAGGTAGATGATCTTGGAGACGCCGGCTTCCTTCGCGGCTTGGGCGAAGTTCAAGGCCGCGGTCCGGTCCTGGTCCTCGAAGGCCTGGGAGGTTCCCATGGAATGGACTAGATAGTAGGCCGTCCGGACGCCTTGAAGGGCCCTCGTTAACGAAGCGGGATCCATCACATCGCCCTCGGCGATTTCCACCAAAGGCCCCGCCTTGGATTTCAAGTAGGCCGGCTTGCGCGCGAGGCAGCGCAGGCGGAGGGGAAGTTTTTGCAGTTCCCTCAGCAGGCGGCCGCCCACATAGCCGGTGGCGCCGGTGAGGAGAACGATTTGTCCTCCAGGGCCGGGCTGCGGTAATGTTGGGCGGAGGGGG
Source organism: uncultured bacterium (assembly GCA_964624625.1). Taxonomy (GTDB): domain Bacteria; phylum Oederibacteriota; class Muellerivitia; order Muellerivitales; family Muellerivitaceae; genus PALSA-1180. The sequence goes on along the minus strand of CAZUXW010000037.1, from coordinate 7,242 downwards.
AAGTCTGGGTGGTCCGTTGTTGTCATGTAACAGTCTACTTCATGGGTGAAACTAAAGAATAGGAGAAGGGGTAAATAATGGTATTTTTTTGCTTTTGTTTCGAAAGTGGCTTGTTCCGCGCACTGGCTCCTCCCTGGCCCCCCGTCAAGGAGGATGAATGGCGAAGGGGCAAAACCTGACCCCTTGGTCGAGAGCCCTTCTTTCCCCGGGAATTCACGGCCCAATGCCGGCCTTCATTTTGTTATAATGGCTCATTGATTTTAGAGGAGCCTAGGATGAGGAATAGAACCCAATGGGTCACCAGGATCGTACGCTTGTCGGATCCCGAAATAAAAACGGAGTCTGAAGCCTTGACCGCCGAGGAGGGTTTAGGAATGATGTGGCAATTGGCCCTTGATGCATGGGCCTTCATGAAGGAGACACATGCTGAATCCGGATTACAAAGACATGTTGTCCGCCTTATCCGAGGAAAAAACTGAGTTTTTGATTGTCGGTGCCTACGCTTTGGCGGTTTACGGCCTGCCCCGGGCCACCGGGGACATTGATTTGTTCGTTGGGACCGACCCCGAAAATTCCAGGAAAGTTTACCAAGCCCTGAAACGATTTGGGGCGCCCCTCGCGGATATCCAGCCTGAAACCTTCACCCAGTCCGGTGTCATTTATCAGATCGGTGTTGCCCCCAGCCGAATCGATCTGTTGACCTCCATCACAGGGGTTTCTTTTCCGGATGCCTGGAATCACCGTCAATCAAAACAGTTGGAAGGTTTGAATCTGCCGGTCCTTTCGTTGGATGACCTGATCCGTAATAAAACCGCAACGGGCCGTTTGAAGGACAAAGCCGATTTGGAATGGTTGAAGGAAATGAAGAATCAAAAACCCTAAAATATAATCCGGCCGGCCGGCAGGCCGGCTTCCAGAAGCTCAAAAGGGGCAGGTGGAAGACTGGGCCCGTTTTTCAAACAAATCATCACGACTTGACGTTTCTGTTTTTTTTTTTTTTTGAAAGGATTGGCCGTGAAAAGAATCCAAGGGTGGGTGCTGGGAGCCATCGTGGCTCTGGCCGCGGGGGGCTATTACGCCTCGGCCTACTGGGCCGTGGACAGCCTCGAAAGGGCCGCCAAACGTAACGATCTTCCGGCCATCGTCGAAAAGGTGGACCTGGCGGCCGTGAAGGACAGCCTCAAAAAAAACGCAGGCCCCGGCAAGTCCAGGGACCTATTGGAAATCGTGGGAGCCGGCTTGGCCACGGTCGTGACGGGCCCCCTCATCGACTCCGCCATCAACCCCTCGAATGTGGCCAAGATCATCCGGGAAATGCTGGATCCCCCTCCCGCGAAAAAAGGGGAGTCGCCTTCCCCCAGGCCCGCCGCCCATATGCATTACGAATCCCTCAACCGTTTTGTGGTGGACCTGGTCCAGAAGGACCGGACGGGGAGGCAGAATACGACGGGCATCCTCTTCAACCGCCAGGGCCTCTTCGGCTGGAGGCTCACCTCCATCGAAAACAAGGGACAAACCCCGTAGACATCAGTTAGGAGTTAGTAGTTAGGAGTTAGTAGTTTCCCCCGCGCCCTTAAGAATAAAATAAGTCGCGGGGACGTCCCCATTTTCAGATATTTATTTCCCATGGATGAAATGGGGGGTAGTTTTAAATCAAAATCCTCATCGAGGGAAAAACATCAGTTAGAAGTTCGTAGTTGGCTTTTTTTAATTCCTAACTCCTAATTCCTAACTACTAACTCCTAATTGCCTTTCCTTTTGCCTTTCCTTTCGTCTTTGCGGAAAACCCCTGTTCGTTTTCGCCTGACAAGGTCGCCTCTTTTTGTCATAATTTGTCTCGATATTGTTTTCACCTTATTTAAAGGCTCCCTATGTTCCGCCGTCCTGTGGTGGGGATCATCTTCTTTTGCCTGGCGCTCTTGCCCAGCCCGGCCCCGTCCCAAACCGACCCCTCGGCCGCCGCCATGGCCCTCTTCCAACAACAGCGCTACGCCGAAGCCCTTCCCTTGTTTCAACAGGCCGCCTATTCCCAACCGGACAAGCCCCTCCTTCTTTACTACCTGGCCTATTGCCAGGAAAAAACCGGGGACCTCAAGGGCGCGGTCCTGAATTTTTACCGGGTGGACTCCCTGAAGGCCTCGCCCGTCATCCGCTCCCACGCGGACAAGGAAAAGGATAAGCTCTCGCTGGAGGACCAGGCCTGGGTGGAAGACCAGTTCAAACCGCGTCCCACGCCGACGCCGGGCGCCGTCCAGCCTGCCTTGGATCCTTCCCTGCCGGCCCCGCCGCCAGGGTCCGCCGGCGCCGGTTACCAGGCTTCCCCGGTCCTGGGCCCGGTGGAATTTCTCAGCGGCCGTTTCGGCTTCCGGGCCAACTTGGGGTTCGATTTTTGGAACATGCCGGACCTGGACTCGGAGGACAAGGAATTTTTCGATTTCGTCCAATCCCAAAAACCGTCCCATTCCGGCATCACCTACGACAAAACCACGCCCTTGGGCGGGCTCTTCATGGAGGGAGGCTTTTTCGGCGCGCTGGAGGATGGGGAGATCGGCGCCAAGTTCGATTATTACTTCACCAACCACTATCTCTACAAGTCCAGCGATCCCTACCACCCGGCCTATTTCGAAACCCATAGCGTGGATTTTGACAGCTTCGGCGGCTCCGCCTATGGCCGCCTCTCCTTCAAGATCGGCCCCGGCGCCCGCTATTACCTGGAGCCGAGCCTGGGGGTCCAAACCCTTCACATGATCTTCAATATCCACTACGAGGGCACCAGCGGGAATCCCTCAGGCGCCTCCTATGGTTTTGAGGCGGACGGCACCAGCCTCGCGGCGGGACTGGGGATGGGTTGGGAATTCCTGATCGGGAAAAGGTTCTCTTTCGCCTTCGGGGGCGGCTACAACTACGCCAGGTTCAACAACCTCAAGGGCCGCTTTGAGGACAACAGCTTCCCCAGCCGCAACAATATCCCGGGACAGGCGGTGATGGTGCGGGACCCGGCGAACGGGGAGCGCTATATTTGGTTCCGCCCCGACGACCCCTCCCTGAACTACCATTTTTACGGCTCCTCCATTTCCAACTTCGACCTCCAGCCCATGGTGCTGGACCTCAGCGCCGTCCGCTTCACAACCTCCTTTTCCGTCCTGTTTTAATCCCGGGGCCTTAACGCCGTCCTCCGCGGCTAAATCGCCCCACGCTTCGCCAACGGTAATTCAACCGTTGGCACAATCAAGGAAAGTCACTCGCCTTGAGGGCTCGCGACAGATGTCCGCCCTCCGCTCTCCGGGATTGAGGGCCTGACCCCGCTTAAATAATCCGGCAACTTTTCGCAAACCCCAATAGTCTAAAGACCATGAAAAAAATCATTGTCGATTTTAAGCCCGGTGCTTATGAGAGTTTTTCCCGGTTAGCCGCTGATAAAAGGCTGGGCGGTTTGGCGCGAAAGTTTTATCAAGAATTGTTTGATTTTCCCCCAGACGAATGGGGAAGGCTTCGGACCGAGTTTGGAAAGAACACCTTTGTTTCCGATAACCACATGCCGTTTATCATTAAAGTGGTGGCGGAGGAGCGGGACGGTGAACTCTATCTTTATGTCACGGAGTTCAGCCTCCGAAGGGGTTGAATAAAGACTACAATAAGACTACAATTAAAACTACAGGGGAGGAGAGAAAGATGAGCGTCATATCTTACCGAACTAAAATGGACAGGAAGTTTCTCGAAAAGCTGGCCGTTAAAACACTCAAATACCGGAGTGTTAACGCTTTTATCGACCACGCGGTCGAGAAAACTTTGCAAGACGAGATGGGGGCTGATACCCCGGCTAAAAAAATGACCCAAGAAATTGAGGGGGTCGTTCAAAAATACACTCCCCTTCATTTCAGGCCCGCGACCTCAAGGGAAGAGAAGGAAATGCTCAGGGATTTTGAGGATTACCGATCGGGAAAGGTCAAAGCTATCCGCGGCGCCCTTCGTTTTAAAAAAACCAACGCTCAGGAAGACAAGGAAATCCGTCATCGTTTCGCCGAAATGAAGAAGGGGAAATCAATCGTTGTGCGCCCCCTGAAGCCTTAGGCGGTTTTTAAAGTTTTCAATGGGTCCGGGGTGGTTCGAGAGCCGCATCATCTTGAGGGTTAGATCGCTTGATTAAAATAATTAATCAACATTATCAATGCAGGGATTCAAAATGCGGCGGAACCATGACCATTCGTGGTAATAGTGTTGGAATCGTGCAATGTCCCCGCTGTCTTAACCCAATGCAATTAACCGTGACCAACTACGAATATCCACCCAAGGACGAACCGGGAAGGCCAAGTCAAAAAACCTATTCACCACCCCCTGAATCATAATTCGATTCATCGGGGGTAGTACCGCCCTCATTTAAAATTTCAAAACGATGGGCGGCACACAGGCCCCTAACGCGGGCCACAGAGGCACAGGTGGGAAAAGAAATAAATCTTATTAAAAAGGACTCGGGGAAAGGCAATTAGGAGTTAGTAATTCGTAATTAGGAATTTTTAAACTAAGATCTGCTTACCCGTGTCTCTGTGGTCCGAAGGACCTGTGTGCCGCCCCTCTTTTAAAATATTTCAATGAGGGCGGTACTACCCCCGATGAATCGAATGATGATTCAGGGGGTGGTGAACAGGTGTCGCCTCTGCTGTTGCCTCCCGGTTTATCCCCAGAGTCTTTATCCTTCTTCGTGCCTTGGTGCCTTCGTGGTGAATAAATTTTTCGTTGTTGGTTTTAAATTCCGAATTCCTAACTCCTAATTCCCAATTGTCTTAATGTCGATCACAAACCGGTACCTCACATCACTCTTGAGCATCCGCTCATAGGCCTCGTTCACGCTTTTCATGGGGATCACTTCCACGTCCGCGCCGATGTTCATCTTCGAGCAGAAGTCCAGCATCTCCTGGGTCTCCTTGATCCCGCCGATCAAAGACCCCACCAAGCGCTTGCGGCCCATGATGAGCGCAAAAGCGCTGACCGGATGGGGCACCGGCGAGGCCCCGACGACACAGAGGGTTCCGTCGCGCTTCAAGAGGTTGAGCTCCGCGTTCAAGTCGTGGGGGGCGGAGACCGTGTCCAAGATAAAATCAAAATGGCCCGTCAAGCTTTCCAGGTTCTTGGGGTCGGTGGTCACGGCGAAATGGTGGGCGCCTAATTTCTTGGCGTCGGCTTCTTTGCTTTTGCTGGTGCTGAGGACCGTCACTTCCGCTCCAAGCCCCACGGCGATCTTCACGCCCATGTGGCCCAAGCCTCCCAGGCCCACAATGGCCACTTTGGATCCGTTGGTGACGCCGAAATGCTTCAAGGGGGAATAGGTGGTGATGCCGGCGCAAAGGAGCGGGGCGATGCGCTCCAGGGGTAGCTTCGAGGAAACTTTCAAGACGTAGTTTTCATCCACCGTGATCTGGGACGAGTAGCCGCCGAAGGTCAGGTGGCCGTCCTTGTCTGTGCCGTTGTAGGTGAAGAGACAGCCCTTCTCGCAAAATTGTTCTTGATGATCCTTGCAGTTGTGGCATTCCCGGCAGGAATCCACAAAACACCCAACGCCCACCGCCTCGCCGGCTTTGAAACGGGTGACCTTGTCGCCCACCTTGGTCACATGGCCCACGATCTCGTGGCCCGGCACCATCGGGTACATGGCCCAGCCCCATTCGTTGCGGACCTGGTGGATGTCGGTATGGCAGATGCCGCAAAAGTCGATGGCGATGAGAACGTCATGGGGGCCAGGCTCCCGGCGCTCAAAGCTGAAAGGCGCGACAGGCGTCGTGGCGGACTGGGCGGCATAACCTTTGGTGGCTAACATGGACGGCTCCTTGGTTTTATAGTGAGGCTCTTTCAACCGTTATTGAACGCCCAAAGCCCGTTGAATTGCAACAGAGGGAAAGGGAATTAAGCGTTTTATATCGTTAACTCACTTTTAAAAAGTTGAAATTCAGTTCGATGTCATTGCGAGGAGGTGCCCCAATCGGGGCGATTTCCGACGTGGCAATCTAAGGTTTTGATGGGATGGTTTCGGATAAAGCAAAAAAAACGGATGGGGCATTGGGCTCCCATCCGTTGACCTCTAGGCGTTGAAGTGTGTTGGAGGATTTTCTAGATTATTTGGAATCGGCCTTATCTTGAACCTGGTCCCTGGTACCCGATACCTGTTTTTGGTGCTTGCCGTGCCTCTTTGAGTGTTTCCCCATGGCGCATTTCTTACCGCCGCAAGCCTCACCGGAGCCGTCAGCCAGTGCAAAACCGGCCGCCGAGGTGAAGGCCAAAACCAAACTAATCGCGATCAATTTTTTCATGAATTTCCAACTCTTTCCCGGAGTAGAATCCCGGATTTTATTCGTAACAATCATTAGACGTAGAATCGGCCTTATATGTGTCGGGCGTGAATGGGCTTGTGTTTCAATGGTTTTGGTTGATTTTGGTTACTCTTTTGCGGAAGCCGGCTTGTCTGTTTGCGCCCCATTGTTTTGGGTCTAGGCCCAGGGCGCACTTGACAAAGCATTACTAATAGTAATACAATCCCTTTGTTTGGTGCTTTCCCCTAAAAGCACCCCGGATGACAAAACCCGGTGGGTCAATAACCCTAATCAAATGGTTCCGAAACGCCGGTCGATTCGGCGTCAACAGAGAGATACCGTACTATGACCAAAATTTTATGCCACCAGGCCGATTTGACCTTGGGAGGTACAAGGATGAACGATGGAGACATCAAAGAAGCCGGTAGAGGTGAGATTTTCGGCGAGTGCTGAAAAGAAGATGGGGTTGCTGGAAAAAACCGATAAACATCATTTCGAATTTGTTAAACGCGAGTTAAGGAAATTTAGTGACGAATATCCTGATTCGGTTTGCGCGTATATTTATCCCGCCGATAAGGATGGTTTCCGAAAGTTTGTCGCCGATCGCGCCCGGACCATCACCTTTTCAGGCATTGGACAAGAACTTCCCCATAAACACATCCTGTATATCCACGACCTTTTCCTCTAGCGCTTGGGGCTGTAATCCCGACTGCGCTTTTGCTGGTGGGGATTCTCTTGTCGACTGCGATTTTTACAGGATTTAACCCTTGTTCTCTGGATTGGGGTTACTAAAAGTATTACTATTTAGTTGACGATAAATAGAGGCGCGGTTAGAATCCGCGAACTTTTTTAAATTCAGTGAAAGGAGATTGTGAAAAATAAACGAGGAGGATTGATGGCTATGGCACAGTTACCAGGAGTTTCATATCGGCCGTCAATG
>CAZUXW010000036.1:0-28174 GCA_964624625.1 uncultured bacterium | reverse complement strand
AGCTGGAAATCATCGACACCACCTGCCCCCTGGTCACCAAGATCTACAACGAGGGACAGAAGCTCCAGAACCAGGGCCTCCAGATCGTCATTATCGGCGATCCCAAGCACGTGGAAGTCAAGGGCATCGCCAGCCGGATGAAGGACCCCATCATCATTTACCACGAGGAGGACATCGAAAAGGTGCCCCAAGGCTCCCGCGTGGGTGTCGTCTGCCAAAGCACGCTGCTCATGGAAAAATTCGATATGTTCGTGGCGTTGTTGAAGACCCGCTGTTCCGAGGTGGTTCCGGTGAATACCATCTGCAAACCCACCAAGGACCGCCAGTCCGCCGCCGCTTCGCTTTCCAAACTGATGGAAGTGATGATCGTCATCGGAGGCCGCAATTCTTCCAACACCCATAAGCTGGCCGACACCTGCAGGATGAACCTTCCTAATGACACTTACCACGTTGAAACGGCCCAGGAATTGGATCCCAAGTGGTTTGAGGGCAAGCAAAAGGTCGGCATTACCGCCGGCGCCTCCACCCCCGACTACCTCATTGAGGAAGTCATCGCCAAAATAAGAACCTACGATTCTCCCGTTCTGGTTTGATTTCGAAGCCCATCTTTAACGGCACTCCTCACCCTGACCTCTCCCGCAAGCGGAGAGTGCAATTTATTTTTTTATTACTTTTTCTGGTCTGTACCAGCGCATTTGCGGAGGACGGTTATCGTCTTTGGCTGCGCTACGACAAAGTTGACGATCCCGTCCTTTTGGAAACCTACCGCCAGGCCATCTCCTCGCTTTATGTCCCAGGCCGATCCGACACGGAAAAAATCATCGTCCAAGAACTGAAGAAAGGCCTGAGCGGGCTCTTGGGACGGGATATCCCCCTCACCGACCACCTTCAAAAGGGGTCGGTGGTCGTGGCAACACTGGACTTCCCCCTCCCCAACCTCCTGGATTGGCCGGACAAATTGAAAGACCAAGGGCCGGAAGGTTATTTCATCCGTTCCCTGTCCGTGAACGGCGACAAGATCACGGTTATCTCTTCCGCCTCGCCCCGCGGCGCCCTCTATGGCGTTTTCCATTTTTTAAAACTGCTTCAGACCGGCCAACCCCTCGAGGACCTCCAGGTCGCCGAGAGGCCCCAGGTACAACTTCGGGTCCTTGACCATTGGGACAACCTGGACGGCTCGATTGAAAGGGGCTATGCGGGAAAATCCCTTTGGCATTGGGGAGAGCTGCCGGGGAATCCGGGCCAACGCCTGACCGACTATGCCAGGGCCAACGCATCCATTGGGATCAACGGTTCAGTATTAAATAACGTCAATTCCAACCCCATCTTCCTGACGGGAGAATACCTCCGCAAGGCCGCCGCTATCGCTTCCGTCTTTCGTCCTTACGGCATCCGTGTCTATCTTTCCGCCAACTTCGCCGCGCCCAAGAAAATCGGGGGGCTTCCAACCTCCGACCCCCTGGACCCGGCCGTCATCCGTTGGTGGAAGGAAAAATGCGACGAGATCTACCGGATCATCCCGGACTTCGGCGGCTTTCTCGTCAAGGCCAACAGCGAGAATCAATCCGGCCCCCAGGATTACGGCCGGACCCACGCTGAGGGCGCCAATCTATTAGCCCAATCCTTGAAACCCCACGGCGGGATGGTGATGTGGCGGTCCTTTGTTTACAACCAGGAAGTGGACAAGGACCGCATCAACCGGGCCTACAAGGAATTCAAGCCGCTGGACGGCAAGTTCATGGAAAACGTATTGGTTCAATCCAAGAACGGCGCCCTTGATTTCCAGCCCCGGGAACCCTTTTGTCCCCTCTTCGGAGCCCTGAAAAAAACATCCCTGATGGCTGAACTCCAGGTGACCCAGGAATACCTGGGCCAATCCAACCATTTGGTTTATTTGGGGCCGATGTGGGAGGAGTTTTTCAAGAGCGACACTTTCGCCAAGGGGCCGGGATCCACCGTCGCGAAGGTGGTTGAAGGCAAGGTCTTTGCCTATCCCCTCACCGGCATCGCGGGCGTGGCCAATACGGGGGGCGACCAGGATTGGTGCGGGCATCCCTTCGCCCAGGCCAATTGGTACGCCTTTGGCAGGTTCGCCTGGAATCCGGAGCAATCCTCAAAGGATCTGGCGGAGGATTGGGTCCGCATGACCTGGAGCCACCAACCCCAGGCGGTCGAAACCATTGTGGCCATCATGATGGCTTCCCGGGAGGCCTTCGTGGACTATGCGGTGCCTTGGGGCTTGTCCGGTGTTTTCGAGAAGGACCTTCATTACGCCCCCGATCCGGGGATGGTGGACCCTCGGCGTGAGGATTGGTCCGCCGCCTATTATGTGCGCGCGGATGCCAAGGGCCTGGGCTTTGACCGGACCCGAAAGGGCAGCGGGAACGTGGATCAATACCACCCTCCCTTGAACCAGCGCTTCAACCGCCTGACCACCTGCCCGGAAAAATACCTGCTTTGGTTCCACCATGTGGGTTGGAACCAATCCATGCCTTCGGGAAACTTATTTTGGGACGAATTGGTCCTGCGTTATGACAGAGGTGTCCAGGAAGCCAGGCAAATGGAAAAGCAATGGGACAGCCTCAGGAGTCTGGTGGATGGGGAAAGATTCGCGATAGTGGAGGCAAAATTACGAATCCAGGTCAATGACGCGGCCCAATGGCGGGAAAAAAGCATCCGGTATTTCCAAACCTTCAGCCAACGGCCCCTTTCCTCGGAAAAACATTGATGGACCAAGACCAGGAAATATTGGAACACTTGAAGGAAAGGGGTTCGGATCTCACCCTGCCGCATGAAATTGAGTTTTACGTTTATTTCCCCTCGGAGCAAGCCGCCCAGACGGCTTCCCACGGGATCACCCAAGAGGGATTCCGAATCCACCTCTTGGCTGATCCCTCCGGCAACCGCTGGCTATGCCTGGCACTGAAGGAATTCATCCCGGACCTGGAAACCATCAAAACCTACCAACAAAAATTTGACGATTTGGCCAAGCCCTACGGGGGAAAATGCGACGGTTGGGGCACCCAGGTGGAAAAATAATCAGCTCTTCAGGGCCTCTTGTAATTGAGCCGCCAGCTTGTCGCAGCAGCAATCAAAGGACATTTTCTGCCGGCCCGGCCCCGAGTCCTCGGAAAATTTCAACCGGGGATTTTGGCCGTGGTCGGGACAGGAAAGTCCTGAAATTTTTTCTTCCAGGGCCTTCACCGTCGCCGCCAGGGCGTCTTTTTGGAGCTTGTCCCGAAAGCTCCCGCCCTCGGGTGGGTTCAATTTTTCCTCCACTTTTTATCTCCGCCGCTTTTTCCCATCACGGAATAAGAACGATCTTGCCCAAAGCCCCGGATTGAAGGACGGCCTCGTGGGCTTGGGGAGCTTCTGCCAGGGGCATTTCCTTGGCGATCACCGGTTTCAGTTTTCCGTTTTGAAGTCCCTTAACCAAGGCCCTGTGAATCTTCAGCTTGTCCGCGGGAGAAACGTTGAAAAGGGTCATCCCAGTGATGGAAGCGTCCCGCCCCATGAGATCCCGGGGATTCACTTCCACCGGGCCCCGCGAACCAATGACGACAACCCGGCCCTGGGGAGCCAGGAGCGGCAGGTCCTTTCCCAAATTGAGGTGGGCCGCCATCTCCAGGATGATGTCCAAGCCCCGGCCTTCCGTGAAATCCATCAAGCGCGCCAAATAATCCGGCGCTTGGTGGTTGAAGACCGCGTCCGCGCCCTGCTCCTTGACCAATTGGAGTCCCGAATCGCTTCCGGCCGTTCCGATCACCCTCATCTTCGCCGCCACCGCCAGTTGGACCGCGGCCACTCCCACCCCGCCGGAAGCGCCATGCACCAGGATCGTCTCTCCCTTTTTCGCTTTCGCTTTTCCAAACAAAGCCCGGTGCGCAGTGGCATAGGGAACCCCCAGGGCGGCTCCCTGGGAAAAAGTTGTCTTGGGGGGCAGGGGATGAACATTGATTGAATCGGCCAGGCAAAATTCAGCGTAAGTACCGGTCAGGGAGGACTCCACATAAACCCGGGAGCCCGGCTTCAGGCCCCTCGTTTTTTTTCCGACCGCCTCAACCAGGCCGGCGCCGTCCATGCCGGGAGTATAAGGAAGGGGCGGCTTGCGGCCGTAGGTACCGGCCCGCATATAGACGTCCACGGGATTGACCCCGGCCGCTTTCACGCGCACCAAAACCTGGCCGGGCCCCGGTTTTAAATCCGGCGTTTCTTCCAACCGCATCGTTTCCGGCCCGCCAAAATTTTTAACCCGAATGGCCCTCATGCAAAACTCCTAACCTTTTAAAAAAAAAGCCCGCCCCCGAAACGGGAACGGGCTTTCAAGCTATCGTTATCAGAAATAATCCAACGGCAGGGTCTCCCGTGGCTGCGTATGGGGCACGTACTTGGGCGTCTTCATCGCCAAATCCTTGGCGTGGGCGATCTCCTCAGGCGTCTGGCCCTTGCGGATGGTGAAATCCTGCTTCGGGTAAATCAAATCCGGATCCTTGATGGTGTCTCGGTTAGCCTTATAGATAAGAGGCCATTGGAAGGAATCGTCATAGATTTCGTTTTTTCCGGCGATGCCCCAAAGGGTATCCCGGCTGGCCACGGTATAGTGTTCGGAGGGGATCGGCGTCGCCGTGGGGGCGACCGCGACCGGTTCATTCACCGGCGCAGCCTTGGGAACTTCGGTGCTTTCAATGCGCTTCGTGTTGCCGCAGCTGGCGGCGAGGGTGCCGGCCAGAATCAGGGTTAATGCCAGGATAAAGTGTCGTTGGACCATCGCAAGCTCTCCTTGAGTCTTTTTTCGCCGGTTCTTATTTTCCTCCCGGCCTCCGGCGGATTCAAGCCTTTCCCTCGTTATTCGAGCAATAATTGGGGAAAAAGGATGATCCGTCCTCCTTTTTAGACACCAGGGAGCCCTTTTAGTTCCAGAAAATCGGTTTTTATCTCGCCCCTTGCCGTTTTCCGGAAATCGTTCAACTTCCCCCCCGGGGGGAAAACGTCCCGCCCTTTTTCAAGTGAATTAGTCTTTTGAGCACCCCAGCCAAGTGTTAATTTTGAGTTGAAGAAAAAGTAGCACCCCACAACCTAACCACCGCATGAAATACGGTTCGAATCCAAATCCCCCGGAGGAGAACATGTCCAAGATTCAAGCGGCAGCGATTCCCGAGTCCCACCGATCCCTATTAACCCAGCTCAACCGTGATTTTCGAGCGGCGTTAAGTTATGTTTCTTTTTATTCCGCGGACAGCCCCTTCGTCGTCCAATCCATCGAAAAATTGCACCGTGGTTTCAAGCGCGTGCTGCAGGCGGTGGACCAAACCGTATTCCACCTGGTGGACGGAAAACTCATGGTGAACGATTTTGACGGTTCCGAGTTCACGGATCTTTTCAAACTCCTCTATGAAAAAAATATCCCGGGCTTTGTCATCAGGGCGGGAGTGGCCCAGGCCGAGTTATCCCGCTTCGTCCGGAGGATTACCACCCCCATTATCGAACCTGAGGGCGGGAATGACGAAACCCATTCTCATATCGCTTTTTTGTCCGGCGAGGATGAGGTTGAGATTATCGCCTGTGAAATGGACCCGGCGCTCAGCATCGAGGAAATTCCCGTCACCGAGGACCTCCAGCCTTCCCAGGATCCCTCCCTGGAAGACGCTGCCTCCCTGGACTTCACCGAAGTCCCTCCCTTTTCCCTAAAGGAACTGGGAATCTCCGAGAAGACCCCCGTACTGGAGCTTTCGGTCCCGGTCCGGGAGTCATCCCGCAAAACCAACGAGGCGCTTTTGGGATTCGTCGCCGAGGCCTGGCAGCATTCCCAGCTGCAAAAGAAAAATATCGGGGCGGCTCCCGAGATGGTCGGACTTACCCAATCCTTCGAGAAGCTTTTTGACCGGCTCTTGGACCGGATGGAAAAGACCTCGCCGGAATTCCGCAACATCTATCAATGGTTCAAATCCCCCCCGGGGGAATTGATGGAGAGCGAGGTCGTCTCGGCCATGTTCCCCCTGATCGAGGTGGCGGTCCAAAATGACTGGACCTCCATCCTCTTTGACCCGGCCACCGAAGGGCTGGTGAATGACTGCCTGGCCCATTGGGGCGCGAATGGAAAACATGAGTTGGTGGAGAAAACCGTGGCTTGCCTGGCCGAGGGTCTCAACGGCGGTATCCTGGAGCGGCAGGTGGCCCTGACCCACTTGATGGACGCCCGGCCCTGGGTGAGAAATCCCGAACTGCTGGAAAAAGTCCTCGATCAGCTGAATTTATTATTGGCCAATGAGACCTTCCCCGCCCTTTACCAATCGGGGCTGCTTTCGGCCTGGGACCTCATTGAGCCAGCGATTGAGAAGGGAAAAGAACTGCCGGTCCTGACCCTGTTGTCCACCCTTCACTTCCACGCCGATGAAGACAACGAGTCTTTTCCCGAGAGGGCCCACATCGCCCGTCATTGGCTTTTTGAGCGCTCCACGCCGGAGTTGATCCGGCTCTTCGTATCCTTGGCCTTTAAGGCGGGTCAGTTGGAACATTTCCCCCTGCTGGGCGAAATGGCAGCGCCGACCTTATTAAAAAATTTCCTGAAAGCGGCTCCCGCCGAGAAAAGCGGCTTCTTCCTCCTGTTCGCCGAAATCAAGGAGCCCATGCGCTCGGCCCTCGCCGAGTGGCTGGCGGATGTCCAGGAGGAGTCGGAAGTCCTTCAGGGGATCCCCATCCTGCGGGTTTGCGGAATGGACGCGGCCCTTTCCCTGCTGCTCTCCTCCTGGATCTCCCGGGGAACTCCTGAGCTGAAGATGAATTTGATCGGTCTGATCGAGGAGGTCAACGACAAGGCGGGAGGCCCGGCTTTAAGGCTGGCGTTGTTCGATGACTCCGAGGAGATCGCCGCCATGGCCGCGAGGGTCATCGGCAAAATCCAATTCGCCGCGGGGATTCCGGTCTTGCTCAAGGCGGCCAAGATTCGGGAAAGCCGTTTTCCCAACAATGACCTCTACTTGACCTCCGTTTGCCAGGCCCTGGGGGATTTGGGCAAGGAAGAGGCTTTTCCCTTTCTCCAAGACCTGGCTCGAAAGAAGCCGCTATTGCGGGGAAAAAATTTCTCGCTGCCCGTGAGGCTGGAGGCCATCCGGGCCATCACCCGGATCAACCAGCCCGAGGTTTGGCATTTCGTGGAATCCTTGATGGAAGAGAAGAACCCGGCCCTGCAGAGGGCTTTGGAAAAAATCATCGAGGAAAAATCCGACAGCCACTCCTGATCCTTTTACCAACCGCCGGGGAGCTCCAATGCCCTTCCCGTCGGGATCAGCCCTCCTCTTCTTCCGGAAGGGGGGGGTTTTTTATTGCCGCCATGATCAAATCCAATTTAGTCCGGAACCATTGGATTGGCCCCTTCCACGCTTCATGATATTTGGATCCTGGATCCCGCCGGCAAGGAACGCCTTGAAAAACAGGTTAACTTTCCGACAGAAGTTTTTCCCACATCGATTCGTTCATCAATACTTTGCTGATGAAATCCTTCTCCTCCATCAAGGACGCTTTTGCCGGAGGAACTAAGGGGAAAGTCACCGTGAAAACATTTCCCTTACCTTCCAGGTTTTTGACCGAAATTCTACCCCCATGGTGGTAAATGATAAAAAAACAGGTGATCAGGTAAATCCCGAATTCCTGGGGATTTCCGTTCCGCACGAAAAAGGGATCGAATATGGACCGGAGCCCGTCCTGGGACAATCGGACACCATCGTCCTCAATTTCCATTTGAATCTCCCCCGGGCCCTCGGGATTACCGATCGCCCTGGCTGTGAACTTCACTTGGGAGCCGGAAGGGAGGCTGGCAGCCTCTTCCTTCAAAAACATCTCGAATAAGCGGTTAAATTTTTTGCCATCCACCATAAGGGGCGGAAGCCCGGCGGGCAAAGCGTTTTCCACCCGGATCCCTTTTTTGTCCAAATCCCCCTTGGCCTTGGCCAACGACTCCACCAGGACTTGGGAAAGGCTCACCCTATCCTCAAAGTTTCCGGAAGGTTTTTCCGAGGATTCCCAGAGGTCGCTCAGCAATAGGACGACCTTATCCATTTGGCCCTGAACTTTTTGGTAATAATCCTTCCAAAAATCCGGGTTCCGCAATTGTTCCAGGTTCAGGTTCTCTTCCTTCAATTTCTTCGGCGCCAGGTCCAGGAAAGTCTTAACGGCCACCATGGAGTTTCGGATATGGTGGCTGAGGCCCGTGGCGAGCACCCCCAAGCTCAAGATCCGGTCCGTCATCATGATGTTATAAAGAGTGGACATTTTTTCACGGAGAAGCTGGTCCCTTTCCGACTGGACCATAAAGAATTCCAATCCCCTCTTGAGGGTCACTTCCAACAGAGGGATGTCCCATGGCTTGGTGACATATTTATAGATGGCGCCCGTGTTCACCGCCTCAATGGCGGTTTCCAGGTCCGAGTAGGCGGTGACGAGGATGCGCAGGGCCCGGGGCCGGAGCTGCCTGGCCTTTTCCAGCAGTTGAATGCCCTTCTCACCCGGCATGCGCTGGTCGGTGATCAAAATCCCGATCCGGTCCCGGTTCTCGCTGAGGATCCGGTAGCCCTCCTCGGCGTTGGGGGCGGTCAATATGGAGAATTTTTCCCCGAAGGTTTCCTTGAAGTACTTGAGGGATTTTTCCTCATCGTCCACATAAAGGACGTAAAATTTCTTGTAATCGTAGTAAGAATCCATAAACTCCTCCTTCTTTACCCTTGGGCCGGAAGCTCCAAAATAAACTCAGTAAACTTGTTTTTCTCGCTTTTCACCGAAATGTTGCCGCCCTGCTCCCTCAATATTTTATAGCAAATACTCAACCCCAACCCCATTCCCCGGCCGACTTCCTTCGTGGTGAAGAAAGGGTCAAAAATCTTATCCAAGTCCCCCGGGGCGATGCCCGCGCCGTTGTCCCTAATCCGGATCCAAACCAACCCCTGATCCACAGAACCATGGATTAAAATCCGCGGGGACTCCTCCGTGAATATTTTTTCCTTCAAGGCATCGGACGAATTTTGGATTAAATTGACAAAAACCTGGATCAGCTTATTGCGGTCCGCCAGGACCTTTAGATCCTCCGGCACTTGAATCTCAACTTGAACCGCGTCCTTTAGCTCTTGGCTTAAGAATCGCAGGGACTGGGAGAGCAGCTCCCTTAAATTCACCCAATCCTTCCCCGCGGTATGGGGATGGGTGAAGGTGCGAAGGTCGGAAACGATCCGTTGAACCCGGCCCACCCCCTCCTCGATGTCGGAAACAATTTCAACGTACTTTTCCCTCTCCGCCTCGGGGAGGCGGTCTTTTCTGGTTTTCAAAAGATGAAGCGCCGTGGTGGCGTAATTCAGCGGGTTGTTGATCTCGTGGATAATACCCGCGCTCAGGCGTCCAAGGGAAGCCATCTTTTCATTTTGGACCAGTTGTCCCTCCGTTTCTTTCAACTGCTCAAGTGCCGATTCTAGTGCATTTTTTTGACGGGCTAAATCCAGTTGAATACGGTGGGATTCCACCAAATTTTTTATCCGGACGTGAACTTCGGTCGTGGAAAATGGTTTTGTCAAGAAATCATTCGCTCCCGCCCCCAAGGCGGAAAGTTTGGTCTCATCGTCCGCCCTCGCGGTCAAGAGGATCACCGGGATGCTTTGGGTGGAGGTTTGGCCTTTCAATTCCCGGCAGGCCTCGATCCCGTCTTTTTCCGGCATCATCATGTCCAACAAGATTAGATCCGGGAGAAACTGTTTGGCCTTTTCAACCGCCTGAATCCCGTCGACAGCCTCATAGACCTGGTAAAATTTTTCCAACTGGGACTTTAGATAATGCAGCATATCGGGTTCGTCGTCGGCGATTAGAATTTTTGGTTTCTGGCTTTTTCCATAGCTGTCGGGTTTGAGGGTTCCTTCCAGGGAGGTCATCGTCGGAAAAAACTCAGCCCTTCGGTAAAGTTTCGCCAGCCATTCGTCGGGCTCTTTCGTCCGGGCCCCATCGGGCCCTGGCGACGGGAGGGGAAGGTCTTTTGATTCCTCGAAAGGAATCCGGACGGTCATGGTCGTTCCCTGTCCCATCCGGCTCTCCACCGTCACCGAACCCTTCTGGGCTTCCGTGAGTTCCTTGACCAGGGCCAACCCGATTCCTGTCCCCTGATATTTGCGGTTGGAGGCGGAATCCGCCTGCCAAAAGCGGTCGAATATATAAGGTAAATTTTCCTCCGAGATTCCCACACCCGTGTCCTTCACTTGAAACACCAGCCAAGGACCTTCTTTCAAGGCCGTCAAGGTGATTTGGCCCCCCGCGGGGGTGAACTTCAAGGCGTTAAATAGGAGATTCAGGATAATTTTTTCCAACTTGTCCCTGTCCGCCGCCACCGGTCCCAAGGAACCCTCCACTTGGGTTGACAATTTCACCCTTTTATCTTTTGCCGTGTTGGAAACCGCCTGGCTCAATCCCTTGATGAAGCCCTCCAGCGACAGGGCCTCTTTTTTCAACTCCGAGCGGCCCGACTCCAATTTCACCAAATCCAAAAGGTCGTTGATTAATTTCAATAGGCGCATCCCGTTGCCGTACATGGTATGGAACAAATTTTGGGTTTCCTCGTCCATCCACGCCGCCTTTTGCTGTTGGAGCGATTCCAAGGGGGCGATTAGGAGGGTGAGGGGAGTGCGTAATTCATGGCTGATATTGGCGAAAAACCTGCTTTTCATCTGGTCCAACTCCACTAACTTGCGGTTGGATTCCTCCAACATGCGCTTGTTTTGGTCGAGTTCAAATCGGAGGACATATTCCCTGAGCCTGAGCTGCCCTTGAAAATAGCTTCCCGTGACCACAATGAGGTCGGTCAATACGAGAAAATAAAGATTATTGAAAAAATCGCCCTTGATCACCAGGGGTCCATGCAGGGAGCAGGCTCCCAGGTACATGGCCATGACGAGAAGGCCCCCCATGAGATTTTCCTGATAAGTCCAGGGAAGCATGAGGCCGACCGCGACGAGGACGATATTCAGGCCCGCGTAATAGGAAGAGGCCGTGCCTTCGCTGGCGTAGATCATCCAGGAAATAAAAAAAGCCGGCAAGAGATACCAAATCTGCCCCAGGAGTAAATAATATTTTTTACCCAGGGACGTATGGAAAAGAACGAGAACCACGCCCACCACCAGGGAGCAAAGCAGGCGCAATTTAAGGAAAAACCATAGATGCTGTGGATAAACGAAATAATCCAGGGTGAATCCGGCCGGCATCAGGGTAATGGCCAGCCAGCACCCGCCGATGGAATTGTTGATCCGGACCTTCCGGTCGTCCTCGCGGAAGGCCTTTTGAATTTCCGGCGACAGTTCTTCAATTCTCATCAGGCGGGCTTCCTTACTTCAATATAAATATTCACTCCCGTGGTGTCGGATTTCACGGTGAAGTTTCCGGGCGTTGCCTCGTCCGGATTAAGTTGCTTTAATTGACCGCTGTCGCGGTAAACCAAATGCCATTCCAAAACATATTCCATCAGGTGGCGGATCGGATTGGAAGCGTCCACATTGGTGGCGATCAACAAACCCCCGGGGGCCAGCACTTCATAAAAAATATTCATCAACCGCTTGCAGACCCGGTCCGACAGGTAGTCGAACAATCCGGCGCAATAAATCAAATCGTATTTTTTGGTTTCCGTATCGCTGGGCCCCTTCAAGGTTTCCTTGAGCACCTGGTTGACGGACCTTTTCACCAGCTCCACCCTGGTGGTGCGCCGGTTCTTCATCTTTAAATCCTCCATGATTTTACCCGTATGGGCCAGGGTCTCGTCATTGAAGTCCAACAGCGTGAGTTCGGCTTTTTCACAAAGATCGTCCTCGCTGAGGAACTGCTGGATTTCCCCCGCGGGCCCGCAGCCCAAATTGAATATTTTCGCCGTCTTTCCTTGGCGGACCATTCGGAGGGTTTCTTCCCTTAAACGCTCATTGAGGTACTTCACCCGGTTTCGATGGGCCTCCGCTGGCGCCTGGCTCAAGATATAAAGATTGAGGATCTTGGCGAAAAGGGAGCTCCCCTCATGGGGGTTGCGCAGGATCATGTTGACCATCTCGTAATCACCGGCGTAACCCAGTGGTTTTTGGAAGGTGCGGTAAATAAAGGGTGAGCACAAAACCAAAGGATGGATTTGCCGCTTCACATAAGCCCGGTGAATGGGCTGGAGTTCTTCCTCGATTTTCCCGGCGGTTTCCTCGAAACGCTGGAAAAGGGACGTGGTGGTCTGGAGAATGGGCTTTTGGAGCTCCAAGATAACGCCTTTTTCGATGGCGACCCGGTCGCCGGTCGGCTCCGACCGAATTCCCAATTCCACCTGCTCCAGCCAGCGCCTCAAGTCGCTTAACAAGGTTTGGATATCCGCAACGACGACCTTAAATTCGGGGACCACGCGGTAAATTTTTTCCCATTCCTGGAGAAACTCGCTGAATTCTGATTGAAGGCGGTTTTTTTGGGAAAGGCTGGAGAAGATATCCACGTCCAGCCAGGAATCCTCCAGGGTCGCTTCACAGACCAATAGAATGCCGGTATTAACTAAATTGCTCACCACCGCGCGGCCCGAATAAATCATCCGGTCGTTCATGATCATCTTGAAATCCGTCAAGACCTCGGACAATTGAAGGATGCTGTAGGGGTTGTAAACCTCAAAAACAACCATGTAGCGGGTCAACCGGAGGAGGGTGGCACGGAACTCGGTTCCCTGGCTGTTGCGGCAAACGATGAAGGTATCTTTACCTGTGGAGATGGACATGGCGGCCTTTTAGCTTTAACTCGATTTTATTTTTTAAGGGGTATTAACCTTAAAACAAAAGTGCCTTTTAAAGGACCGAAAACGTTATTCACGCGTTTTTGCTTGGGTTAATCCTTTAAAGAATATTCGATCCCCAACTTTATTCCTATCAATTTTGATAATTAACCTCTTGGGCTCAAAAATAGAAACATTTCTGACCGCCTATGGAAAATGATCCATAAAAAAAGATATTTAAAATATTTTTTGTTGATTATATGGCTTGCTTTAAAATAGGGGCAATTGGTCCTGGGACACGCCGGTCCAAGAGGATTTCTTCTTTTTTGGTTTCAAGCCGGTACCGTTGGTTTGCCCCATGACAATGGGTTCCTTCGGAAGGGCCGCGGCCATGGAACCAGACGCCTGGGCCACCGCGGCCGGCGCCGCCAGGGGCTTGGCGGGTGACGGCGTTTCCTTGGATTCGGACCGCTTTTTCTTATTATCCACCCAGGCCCTGCCCTCGTTACAGACCGTTAGGAATTCGCACCAGGAACAGAGGACCCCTGGTTTGGTGGGGAAGGTTTTGGCTTTTTCGATGGTTTGGATCTTGGAAATGTATTTTTCCTTGAGCCATTCGATTTCCTTGGGATTTCGCTCACTCACCACCTGGTCCTTTTCGAATGCCACGAAATGCCAAATGAGCTTGATCTTTTCCTTTGGACCATATTGGGGGTTCTGCGCCAGGCCGATCTGGTAAAGGGCCAGCTGGTCCTCGTTTTTCACGTCCTCCTGGCTTAACTTGCGGGAGCTGGTCTTATAGTCGTGGATCCAAAGGACGCCCTCGTCATCCCGCCCCAGGCGGTCGATGAATCCCTGCATTTTATACTCACCCTTGGGGTCTAAATTAAAAGCCACCCTGGTCTCGATTCCCTCGGTCTTATCCTGGTCAAAGGGATGGTATTGGTGGTAATAGTTTTCCAGGAAAAGCTGTCCTTTTTGGTAATAATCCTCGATGGTTTGGCTGGCATTCACGACCCTTAAGGTGTCCGTGAAATTCCTGTCTTTTTGCTTTTGAAGGGATTGTTGCCAGTGGTTTTCCCAGTGTTTTTTGAAGAAATCCATCAACTCATTGACCGTGGGGATCCTTTGGGGAACTTGATGGTAAAGATGCTCCATGGTCTCGTGAAAGCGGGAGCCCAGGAACAGCTCAACCCCTTCCGCGACCGGCGAGGGGCGTTTCTCGATGTAGCGGAATTGAAACTGGGCGGGACAGGTGTAATAAGTATTCACGCGGGAATATGAATAGATTGTCATGCCGACTTTCCATTCCAAAATAACTCAAAAAAATGTCGGTATTGTGCCAATTTCTTTGAACTTTTTTGAAAAGCTGAATCGGTACATGCCGATGTTCCATTCATCGTTGGGTCAAGGGGACGGCTCATGGGATGGATTATAACGGGGCCGTCCCCAAATGTCGAAGTTTTCAAGGGAAGGGGAGCTCCCGGGCCTCACCATTTCCGGGTGAGGTCGCTTCCAAGGGACAGCCTTTTCTGCCTGTCAAAAAAGTGCGGCAAGGTATCCTTTTAGGTTGGTATAATCCTCCCACATTCTAAACCTCAAGGAGAAGTCATGAAATACCCAATGACGACACGGATGTTCTCGCTGCTGGCGGTACTTGCGCTGGCGGGTTTGTCGGGCTGCGCTTCCCGCACCATTTCCCGGATTGATCCCGGAACCCAAGTCGACTTGTCCGGTAATTGGAACGACACCGACTCCAAACTTGTCTCCGAAGAAATGATCAGCGACTGCCTGAAGTCCGGCTGGCTTGTGAAGTTCGCCAAAAAGGGCGATAAGAACCCCACCATCATCGCCGGCTCCATCCTGAACAAGTCCATGGAACACATCGCCACCGATGTCTTCCTGATGGATATCGAGCGGGCCATGATCAATTCCGGTTCGGTCGAGGTCGTGGCCTCCAACGTGGAGCGCGGCGAAGTCCGGCAGGAAAAGGCCGACCAGCAGGTCAACGCCTCCCCCGAGTCCTTGAAGAAAATGGGCATGGAGCAGGGAGCGGATTTCATGCTCATTGGCGAAATCAACCAGATCAACGACGCGGAAGAAGGAAAGCAGCTCAAATATTATCAGACGGACCTGACCCTGGTGAACGTCGAAACCAACGTCAAGGTCTGGGTGGGCCAGAAGAAGATCAAGAAGTACATCGGCCAGGGGAAATTCGCGCCCTGACCGGGCGAACGAAAGAATATTGAATGGACTTTTTTTCCAAACCGGGGCGCCTGATCTTAGGCGCCCTTTTTATTATCACGCTTCAGGGCTGCGCCACTTACTCCCAAAACATGGTTCCGGTACGGGACTCGCTGCTCGCCGGCGACATCGCCAAGGCGGTCGCGGATTTTAAAAAGCTTCCCGCGGGCAAGGACGACCTCCTCCATATGCTCCAACAGGGCACTCTCTCCCACCTTTCCGGGGACTTCACGGACAGCAACAGCGCCTTCGACGCGGCGGAAAAACGCTACCAGGAGCTTTACACTGTCAGTATCACCAATGAGGCCTTTTCCCTGGTGACCTCCGACAACAGCCGTCCTTACCGGAGCAACGAGCAGGAAATGGCCCTGATCCCCTATTACCGCATCTTCAATTACCTGGGGATGGGAAAACCCGAGGACGCGGTGGTGGAGGCCCGCAAGGCCAACGACGCCCACAAGGTGGACCTGGCCGAATCGGCGAAAATGAGCGAAAAGGACCTGAGGTTCAAGGCCTTCCTCAATTACTACACCGGACTTCTTTACGCCTCCCAGGGCGAGGGCAACGACGCCATCATTTCCCTGAGGAACGCCTTCAAGCTTTACAAGCTGGGGAACTCCAAGTTCGGACTGCCGGTTCCCCGCTGGCTGCCGGCTGACTATTACGACGCCGCCATCCAAGTGGGGCTCAAGGACGAGGTCCGGCCCCTGTCCGGCGCCTATCCCAACATCGTCGCCCAGGCCGAGCGCAACCACCGCAACAATGTCGTTCTTTTCCTGGAGTCGGGTTTCGTTCCCTACCGGGAAGGTGTGGATATCTTCCTGCCGATCTTCAAGGCCGACGACAGCAAACAGGCGGCCACCCATTACGTCTCGACCTACGGCGGGAATATATACGCCTACACGGCGAAGCCGGAAAAGTTGGACCAGTTCCTCCGCATTTCCTTCCCTAAATTGACGCCCTTCCCCGGCGCCGTGGCCTCCTGCCAAGTCCTGAACTCAACCGGGGAATCCATCGCCTCCGAAAAGGCGTTGAACCTGGCCAGCGTGACGGATTTACAATTCAAACAGGACACGGGGGATATTTTACTGCGGACGATCTTGAGGACCTTGGCCAAACAGGGGACCTTGAAGGCGGCCCAAGGCGAAAGCTCGGGGTTGGGAGCCTTGGTGAATATCTTCAACGTCGCCACCGAGCAGGCCGATACCCGAAGCTGGCTTTTACTGCCCGAGCGCATTGACCTGGTCAAGCTGTCCCTTCCCGCGGGGGCCACAGCCCTAACGGTCAGGTTTCTCGACGCCAATGGCGCGGTCGTTGAGGAAAAACAAGTGGCGGTGGACCCATCCCGTCATCCCCAATGGCTATCCGTCCGCTGTTTTAAATAAAAAAATCATTTCACCACCAAGACACCAAGGGCACCAAGAACTTCAAAAAAATATATATTTTAATAAAGTTTAAAAAATCCTGACTTATTCTTTCTTGGTGCCCTTGGTGTCTTGGTGGTAAATATTATTTTGATTTACGTTGTCAGTTGAGCCTATGGATCAGGTGGCAGATGCCGTCGGCCAGGTAGAGCTCCAACCGCGCTTTTCGGTCGCTCCAGACGTAGACTTTTCCGTCCCAGCGCTGGTGGTAGGACGGCTCCCAAAGCTTCTTCGCCCAATAATCCCTCAGTTCCTTTTCCTTGGACTCGGTCATGCTGGAATGGTAGCGCCACTCGGCCTGCTCCAGCTTCTTGGTCTTCGAGTTGAAATAAAGGTAAAAGCTGATGACGCCAGGGTCCCGGCTGACGCCCCGGTACACGATATCCTTCTCGCTGCTGACCGCCTGGTCCACCTGGAGGGGCTTGGAGGAGTAGAGGAACCACTGCTGCTTGACGTCATCCATCAAGGTCCCCAGCTTCAGGTCCTCCACCACTTGAAGCTTGGCCATGCCCCGGTCGCTGAAGCCGCAGCCGGCGAGGAAGAGGGTTAGAAATAGATAAGTTACCCAGCGCATGTGTGACTGCCTTAGTTTGTGGGTTGTCATTCCGAGGACCAGAGCCGATAGGCTCGGTTTGCGACGTCGGAATCTCAGGTTTTGCCGGTATTTCAAAAATACGAACAAAGATTGTAATGGGCCCTTGAAAGGGGCAACTAGGACAAGCTTGGCCCCAATCACCCCGATTGGGGCTGAACCTCGCAATGACACCCAAAAATTTAAAAACTAAATCCTGCTCTTAATCATACAGCTTTTTTTCCCGGGTGGCTTTTGATAAAGTCAAAGACCTCGACCCAAGTACTTGTCGGATCGTTAAACCCAAAAGGAAAAAAATAATCATGGCCCTCTTAGACCCCAAATCCCTGCCCCACGAGTTTCCCCGCGCCTTCGTTCCCGCGTCCTCCAATTTAGGGGATTGGGCTTCGGTGGAACCGCTTTTTAACGAGCTTCAAACCCGCTCCATTTCCTCCCAAGCCGGCCTGGAGAAATGGCTGAGGGACCTGGGGGAGCTGGAAGACGTATTGGACGAGGAGGGCTCCCTCCGCTACGTGCGCATGACCTGCAAAACCGATGACCCTGAAATCGAGAAGGCTTTTCTGGAGTTCCTGGAGAAAATTTCCGAACCCAGCAAGCCCAAATCCTTCGCCCTCCTCAAAAAATATTGGAATTGCCCCTTCCGCACCTCCCTCCCGGAAAAAGACTATGCCCTCTTCAACCGGTCGGTGGAAAACCAACTGGCCCTCTATCGGGAGGAAAATATCCCGTTGGAAACCGAGTTGGAAAAACTTTCCCAGCAATACCAAAAGCTCAACGGCGCCTTAACCGTCCATTACGATGGGCGGGAGCAGACCCTTCAGCAAATGGGCCGCTACCTGGAATCCACCGACCGCAAGACCCGGGAAGAGGCCTGGAGCCTGACCGCCGAGCGCCGCCTGCAGGAAAAAGACGCCTTCGAGGAATTGTTCGAGAAGATGATCAAGCTCCGGGTCCAGGTCGCCAAAAACGCCGGTTTCGATAACTACCGGGACTACATGTTCCGGCGGAAGGAACGCTTTGATTACGGCCCCCAGGATTGCGAGGCCTTCCATGAAAGCGCCGAGAAAACCATTAAACCCCTGGTCGAGAAATTCCTGAAGCGGCGGATGAAAAAAATGGGGCTCTCGGCCCTCAAACCCTGGGACCTGTCCGTCGATCCGGACGGCCTGCCGCCCTTAAAACCCTTCGAGAAAACCGAGAAGCTGGTCTTGGGCTGCGAGAACATCCTCCGGAAAGTGGACCCCCAATTCGGGGATATCTTCAACAACATGAAAAAACTGGGCCTCTTGGACTTGGAAAGCCGCGTGGGCAAGGCTCCCGGAGGCTACAACACCACCCTTTCGGAAACCCGGCTTCCTTTTATCTTCATGAATTCCGTGGGACTGGACCATGACGTGAGGACGCTTTTACACGAAAGCGGCCACGCCATGCACGGCTTTATTTCCCGGTCCATCCCCTTTTCCCCCTACCGCCACTCCCCCATGGAATTTTGCGAGGTAGCCTCCATGAGCATGGAATTGATGGCCGACCCCTTCCTCGGGGAGTTTTATGCCGACCCCAAGGAGGTGGCCCGCTCCGCCGTCCGGCACCTGGAGGACGTGATCACCCTCCTGCCTTGGATCGCCACAGTGGACGCTTTTCAGCATTGGATCTACACGCATCCCGGTCATAGCCGGGAAGAAAGGTCCGCTTTTTGGGTTTCCCTCCGGAACCGTTTCGGGGGAGTCGTGGATTGGACGGGACTGGAAGAAATCCAGGCTTCCCTATGGCACCGCCAGCTCCATATCTTCGAGGTTCCCTTTTATTACATTGAATACGGCATTGCCCAGTTAGGCGCCTTACAAGTATGGAATAACTTCCGGAAGGATCGAAAGGAAGGAGTCCGGCTTTATAAGCAGGGGCTGGCCGTGGGCGGTACAAAGACCTTGCCGGAAATATTCAAGTCCGCCGGCATCCGTTTTGATTTCAGCCTGAAAATGATCGAGCCTTTGATGGAAGCCGTGGAAAAAGAGATGGAGCAGCTGGAGAAAATTAGTTAAAGGTCCATTTCGCGCTGATTTCACCCAGCCCCGCCGAAACAGTGACGTCCTTCGGGGCGTAAACCACCGCGTTTCCCACGATCACCCCTAAGGCCGCCCCGGCGATCACGTCGGACAGGTAATGGTGGTAGCCCTCCACCCTGGCGAAGGCGGTGACCGTGGCCAGTGCGTAGGCGGGAATCCCCAACTCCCATCCCCCATATTTTTGGACCACGGGCGCGAAACAAAAGGCCGTGATGGAATGGCCCGAGGGGAAGGAATAGGCGCTCCCGTCCGGCCTGGTCCGGTTGACCGCCACCTTCGTTCCCGTGACCAAGACCGTCGCCAGGAGAAGGGACTCGGAAGCGTCCCGGCCGAACTGCTGTAGTTTAGGGTCCTGGGTCAAGGCTCCCAGGGTCCAGCTTCCCAATGCCGCCCCGCCCTCCACCCATCCCTCGCCGTAGAAATTCCCAAAGTCAAAGACAGGCTGGAGGTTCAAGCCCGCCAGGCGGGAAGCGATGGTGTTTTGGCCGTCGTAGGCCCCCCAATCAAAGGCCGCGCCCAAGGTACCAATCAATAAGGGCGGCAAGCTTTCCATGGAAAAAACATGGGATAGGTCGGAAACGATCTTGGCGGGAAAATGCGCCAAAGAGGCGTCCGGATCGACCGGCCTCCAGGAATCGCCCGCTCCAGCCCTTGCCGCGAATAATAAAATAAGAATGGTGATTAACGGTTTTCGCAAGGGCAAGGCATGCCTTGCCCCCACAAATAATGATTTTAAAATCTTGGTGTCTTGGTGTCTTGGTGGTGAAAAGGTTTTTAAGCTTTTCAGCAAACTTGTTCTTTGGACGATCCGGGTTTGTATTTCTTATAGGCCCAGACTCCCGCCAGGATTCCGAGGACGGTAAAAACCGCCATGATTTTCCCCTCGCCGATTTGGGCCAGGGAAGTTCCCGGACAGGTTCCCGTCAAGGCCCAGCCGGCCCCGAAGACAAAGGCCCCGATCAAGCGGTTGGGATCCCATTCCAGCGGCTCCCCGTCGAACGCCTCCCCGGACTTGGTCGGGATATTTTTTTTGCGCATGAACCAAAGGCCCAGCGAGATCACGGCGATGGCGGTGAGGATCACCCCGTAAAGCTGGAACTCCCGGCAGAGGAACATATCCACGATGGAATCAAAATCCGTGGCGCGGGCCTTCGAGAGGAAATAACCGAACAAAGTCCCGAATCCCAGGTAAGCGAATACCCCGTCCTTGGAAGAATTTTGAGCCATTTTTTTCACCCTCCCCGTCTTGATTGAAATTTTACGAATGGTTTTTTTCTTCGCGGCTTTTTTCAGGGCCATCACAGGGCCTTAAACAGGATATTCGTCAACAGTATCCCCGCCGCCAAGAAAGCCAGGGTCGCCAGGATGGACATCTTGCTGCCGAGGCTGATGCCCATGATGCTGTTGCCGCTGGTGCATCCCCCCGCCCAGCGGGCGCCGAATCCCACGAGAAATCCGCCGATGAGAAGCCAAAGCACTTTAAAAATAAAACTCCCAAAAGTGATGGCGTCCAGCCGGCCGAAGAGGAAGGTCCAGCCCCAATGGCCGATATTGGACAAAAACCCGCCCAGGGGGAGCCCTAAGATGAACCAGAGCTTCCAATGGGACGGGGATCCGTTGTAAGTGGTTTCATCCTTCGTTAGGACTTGGCAAGCGTCCTCAAACCCGCCCGTGACGCCCAAGCGCCTGCCGGTAAACCAAGCCAGTCCCAAGGCGGTCAACCCGATCCCGATGCCAGCCGACCACCAGGGCCAAGGGTAGGCGATCAGTAATTGCCAAAGATTGTCCAAGAAAGGCTTTAATTGAAAAGGCTCATGCGGTGGGTTCAACGCTTCCTCCTTAATAGAAATCGCCGTCTATTGTACAGGGATTTTAAAAAGTGAAATCCCCGAATTTCTTGCCTGTAATCCTCTCAAAGGCCTCCACATATTTTTCACGGGTTTTCGCGATGATTTCCCCGGGTAACTGGGGCCCTGGCGGGGTTTTATCCCAGTCTTTCAGGGTTTCCAGGTAATCCCTCAGGAATTGCTTATCAAAGCTCTTTTGGGAAACCCCTTCCCGGTAATCCGCCTTGGGCCAGAACCTCGAGGAATCCGGGGTCATGACCTCGTCAATGAGGATCAGGTTTCCGTTGAACAAGCCGAACTCAAACTTGGTATCGGCGATGATGATGCCCTTGGTATCGGCGACCTCCCTGCCCCTTTTATAGATCGCCAAACTCACTTCCTTCACCTTCTCCGCCAGGCCGTCGTCCTTCAATAATTTTTTCATTTCCTCGAAGGAAATATTCAGGTCGTGGCCCTCTTCCGCCTTGGTGGAAGGGGTGAAGATCGGCTCGGCGATGCGGGAGGATTCCACCATTCCCTTGGGCAGCTCGATGCCGCAGACCTTGCCCGTCTTCTGGTACTCCTTCAGGCCCGAGCCCGTCAAATAGCCCCGGACGATGCATTCGGCGGGAAGGGGTTTCGCCTTTTTGACGATCATGGACCGGTTCTCGAGCTGGTCCTTGGCCTTCCGAAAGGGCTCCGGCAGGGTGGAAATGTCGGTTGAGATAATATGGTTGGAAATGATGACGTCCATTTGCTTGAACCAATAGAGTGAGATCTGGTTCAGGACCACGCCCTTGTCAGGAATGCCGTTGGGCATGATGACGTCAAAGGCGGAAATGCGGTCCGTCACCACGATCAGGAGCTTGTCGCCCAAGTCGTAGATGTCCCGGACCTTTCCCCTTTTGGGTTCGGGGACTCCGGGAATGTTGGTTTGCAGGACAACCGGGGATTGGGACGGTGCCATAAGCCTCTCCTTTATTTTTTTTGGTCCAGCCATTCGACGTATTTTTGCACGCCTTCCTCAATGGATAGGAAGGGTTCCGAATATCCGGCCGCGCGGATCTTGCCCATCTCGGCCTGGGTGAAATATTGGTAGGCGGCCCTGAATTTCTCGGGGGTTTCGATCCAGTTGATCTTACTTTCCCTGCCCATGGATTTAAAGAGGGCCTTGGACAAGTCCAGGAAGGTCCTGGCTTGGCCCGTGCCGCAATTATAGAGGCCCGAGGGGGGATTTTTTTCCAGGCAAAAAAGGCAGAGCTTCACGATATCATCCACGAAAATAAAATCCCGTTTTTGCTCCCCGTCGGCGACGCCGTCCTTGTGGGATTTGAAGAGGGACATCCGCCCTGTTTTTTGGATCTCGTTGAAGCCGTGGAAGACCGGCGAGGCCATGCGGCCCTTGTGGCTCTCGTCCGGACCGTAAACATTGAAGAACTTCAGGCCCCACCAATGGGGCGGCGCGGTTTTTTGGCCGAGGGCCCAAAGGTCAAACTCGTGTTTGCTGCGGCCGTAGACATTCAGGGGTTGGTAACGGGCTGTCTCCCGGTGGTCGTCGGAGTAGCCTTCCTCCCCCTTGCCGTAGGTGGCGCCGCTGGAAGCGTAGAGGAGGGGTATTTTATTTTCCGAGCACCAGGTCCAGATCCTCTTGGTGTAATCGGTATTCATCCTCCACATGTAATCTTCATCGTGGTTCCCCGTGTCCGTGCAGGCGCCCAAGTGGAGGATGGCGGAAACAGCCTTGAGTTTGGCCAAGTCCTCCAAAAAATTTTCCCGGTTGATCAAGGGAAGGTCTTCCAATCCCTTGACGCAGTTCCGGGTGGAGCGGTATTCCGGACTGTCGACGAGGATCAGGTCCTTCCGGCCGTTCTTCAAGAGGGTTTGGACTAAACGGCTGGCGATAAAGCCGTAGGCGCCGGTAATGATGAGACTCACAGGGTTCCTTAATCGGGGATTTCAGCCGGAGGCATTATATATCGGGGAAATTTAACCGGTCTTCCCAATTTACCTTGAAACTTCCGGCTTCCGGTCCAAGGCAAAAGGCGCCAGGTCCTGTTCCATTTTTTCGCCTGTCAGGGCCTGGGCCATCAACTTGCCGGTGGCGGCGGAAAGCAGGATCCCGTGGGTGTAATGTCCCGCGGCCACCCAAAGATTCTCGACACCGGGAACCAGGCCTAAATATGGATAATCATCCGCCGCCTTGGGCCTTAACCCCGACCAGGTCATCTCCACCTTGGCCTTTTCCAGCGGGGGAAGGGCCCGGTAAGCGCCTTGGGTCAGGTTGTGGACGGCTTCCTTCGTGACGGACTTGTCGAACCCGGCGTCTTCCTGGGTGCTGCCAACGTAAATATGCCCGTCCAAACGGGGAACCAGATAAGCCGTGGAAGAAAAAAGAACATGGCGCAAGAGGCCTGGCTCCGCCTTGAACAACACGACTTGGCCCCGGATCGGTTTCATGGGAAGGGAAATTCCCAGGATGTCCAACAGGCCCCCGGTCCAGGCGCCGCCGGCCAGCAGAACCTGGTCCGCCTCGTACTTTCCGATATTCGTTTCCACGCCGATCACGCGCTTGCCCTGCTTGAGGAATCCCCGGACCTCCTCCCCTTCCCGCAGAAAGGCCTTTCCCTTCTCCAATACTTTCAAGAGGCCCTGGGTAAAGCGGGGTGGGCGGAGCTGGCAGGTTTGGGGCAAATACCAGGCGGCCCGGAGCTTGTCCGAAAGATGGCTTTCTTTTTTCAAGGCGGCTTGGGGCGTCAGCCACTCGCTCTTGAGGCCGTTGAAGGAGGTGATGGACTCGATGCCCTTAATGACCTTCTCCTCCTCGCCGTTGAACACCAGCCCTAAGCTTCCGCAGAGGAGAAACTCGGGATCAATAGCGCTGTCCTGCTTGACCCTTTCCGTCCACTCGGGAAAAAGATTATAGGAATAACGGCAGAGATCCAGGAATGGCCCGCCCGTATGGGAAGCGTCGCGCAAGTCCAGGTAGCCTGCCCCGGCCCAGGACGCTTCCTTGGCAAAGGAGCCCCTTTCCAAAACCAGGGCTTTTATTCCCCGGCGCAGAAGCTGTTCGGCCACGGCCAATCCGATGATGCCGCCGCCCACGATGATGATTTTAGGATTTTTCAACGAATGTCCTTTTCAAGAATCAATGAAACATTTGTCACCACGGAGATCACGGAGAAATAGGGTGTCAAAATTCAAATTTCTTGAAGCTTTCTCCGAGAACTCCGCGGCCTCCGTGGTTGAATGAGCCGGTCTTAAAGTGATTCCATTACAAACCTTGTTTCCCCGCAGGTCAAGAGACCTGGTCATCAACAAAAAAAGCCCCTCGGCGCTCGCCGAGGGGCTTTTGATTTCGACTGCTAAGAGGGTGCGGCGCTGTTACTTCTTGTCTTTGGGCAAGGCCGGATCAGCGGCTGCGGGAGGAGCCGCCATATCCGCCGCCGGGGCGGAGCCGGGAGCCGGCGCGTAAATCGTCGGGCGGGCGGCGTACAACAGCCAGCCTTTGCCGCGGTTGACCACCACTCCATAGACGTGAAGCTTCACGTCCGGAGCGTCGGTGCCGGCGGGGGTCTTGATCCCCGAGATGGTCCCGTCGCAATCCACCAGCGCGAAATTGTTCATCACGAAATGGATCTTGAAGTTATCGAAGGTGTGGGTGGTTCCCTTGGCGATCGTGGCGTTTTCCGCCTCGAAAACCTTCTGGATCTCCTCACGGCCGTTGGCGACCACTCCGAAGGGATTGATCAAGGTGGCGTCATAGGTGAACATCGCGGCGCGGGCCTTGGCGTCCCCGTCGGCCCAAGCCTTGGAAAAGTTTCCGAAGGCGGCCTTCACGCCTTCCTCGTCGCCGGCGGCGGCTTTCTTGGCCGACTTAACCGCCGGTTTCGCGGCGGGAGCGGCGGCTTCCTCGGCGGCCGGCGCCGGGCCCGTGGCGGGAGCGGCCGCGTCAGCGGCGAAAAGCGGAGCAACGGACAACATCAACATTCCTAACCCAGCCATAAGCTTTTTCAACATTTTTGATCTCCTTGAATTTCCGGCGTCGTCAAAGACTTTTCCCATCGCGCGACCGTCCGGAAGAAGGCGTTATTATCTATCCCCGCCCAAAAACCGTCAATCATTCCCCGTGGCCTTTCCCCCCAATCCCGGGAAAGATATACTCCTAGGACAAACTCGAATCGGGAGAATTCCATGAGAAAACATTTAATCCTTGCGGGCCTTTTATTTTTCACCTTTTGTTCCGCGGGATTCTCATCGACAACCTCATCTTTTTTCACGGTCAAGTGGAAGGACGGCAAAGCCTGGCTCTTATCCCCAACCGGAAATCAATTTTTGTCCATGGGCGTCAACGCCATCGGCGACCAGTCCTACCGGGCCCCCAACGACCACTATTACAATCCGGTTAAAAATCAGTTCAACGGAAATAAGAAAGCTTGGATAAGCGAGGTCTTCAACCGGCTGAAAAAATGGAAGTTCAACAGCATCGGCTGTTGGGCCGACGAGGATCTCTTGGGACAAAAGTTCCCTTTCACTTACATGCTTTATATTGCCCGAAGCAATCCATGGGATAAGGTATTGGACGGGGTTTTTGGCGAGGAGTTTGAGAAGGCGGTTACGGAGAATGCCCAGAAGGCCGCCAAGTTCAAGGACGACCAGGACTTGATCGGCTATTTCCTCGACAACGAAATGCCCTGGTGGGGCGAGTTCGGCTGGAAAACCGAGGGACAGAGGACTTTATTGGAAAAATACGCCGCCATTCCGGTGGAGGACGCCAATAAGAGGGCTTTAGGGAAGTTCTTCGAGTCGCGTTACAGTAAAAATGTCGAGGATTTCAACAAGATTTGGGGCACCAAGTTCCATTCCTTCGAGGAATTCGACGGGCCCATCACGCTAACGGTCAAAACCAAAAAACAAAAATCCGACGCCAACGCCTGGGCGGGGGTTGTCGCCGAGCGGTATTTTTCCGTGACGACCAAGGCCATCCATGAGGTCGACCCCAACCATTTGATCCTAGGCGTCCGCTTCGCGGGGGAAACCCCTTGGGAAGTCGTGGAAGCCTGCGGGCATTATTGCGATGTGGTCTCGGTGAATGTCTACGCCAAAAGCGGGAGCGCCGACGAAACCTTCCTCAATAATTTTTACGCCAAATCCGCCAAGCCCATCCTCATCAGCGAATATTCCTACAGCGCCATGGAAAACCAAAGCGGGGATCCCAACCTCAAGGGCGCGGATGTGAGCGTCCCCACGCAAAAAGACCGCGCGGACCATTTGGACCAATTCGCGAAACAGCTCTTGTCCCTTCCCTATATCGTAGGGCTCCACTGGTTCGAGTGGTCCGATGAGTCGCCCGAGGGCCGCTTTGACGGCGAGGCCCAGAATTACGGCTTGGTGGACATCCAGGACAAGGAATACAGGCTGGTGACCAAGGAACATGCCCAACTGAACCTTTCCGCCAACAAGCTCCACGGCGATTCCACAACCGCCTTGCCGGCGGAATTTAAATCCCCGGGAGAAGCGGATTACCGCAAGGCGGAGCCAGGGATGAAGGTGGATCCCGTGCGGAGCTTCTTGAAAATCGACAATACGGCCCACATTGACACTTGGGGAGATAACGGCAGCGGCGGGAAAGCCGGCGCCAATACCACGACGGGAGTCATCGTCACGGATTACGAGACGGGGACCGGCTGGGGCTGCGGCGAATCCATCTTCTGCAATGTGAAGCCCTTGATTGATTGGGGAACGGCGGACTTGCGGGGTTACAACCTCTTCACATTTCAAGCCTTCATCCCGAAGGGTATCAATTTTAACGTCATGATGTCCGAGTCCGGCGAGGCCGCGCCCAACTTGGCGACTTATACTGGCCTCAACGGCGCCGACGGCGAATCCTATACCTTCCCTTCTCTCGAGGGCACGGGTCATTGGGAGACTTACAAGGTCGATTTATCGGATTTGGAACGCCGCACGGTTTGGGGCAACCAAAAAGGGAATAATATCCTGGATCTGCAGGCCCTGCATTCCGTTCAATTCTACCTCCCCGGCAACCAAGCCACGGGGAGGATGCTCATCAAGGATTTGGAATTTAGGGTGAAATAAAGGAAATAACGCGTTGGTTCGAGTCCAACTCGGGGAGTCGTTTTTATGATACAAACCAATATTAAACATGGAGAGGAAGGAAAAATATGGCGGTGTCCAAAGTGTGGCAAGAACAATTCGAACCTAAATCATTACTGCGAAAATTGTGGTTCCTCCAGTCTGAAAAAATCGAAAAATGACGCAGAACAAGGTATTGAAAGTTCTGAGAAATCATTCACAGGGGTTAACTTGTTTTTATCCATATGTGTTTTAGTTTGGATTTTCGGCTCTTACCTCTTTTATCAAAAATTTGGCAGATTACCTGGAGGACGAGGCACCTCAAACGCTGGTGGTTTTACCGAATTAGGCCTCATTTTTCTCGCAAGTATTTTATTTGTTGGCGTTATTTGGCTACTAATTAAGTTGATTTTTGTCAAAAATCGAAAAGAAATGGTTTTATTAGTTATTGAAAAAATTTGGTTTTTCATCAAATCGGCTTTTTCACAAAATTAAATCAACGACTGATTAACTATAGTTGTTGGCAATTAGCCAAATGTACGAATTACTTGGAATTTGATGGTTCGCAAATCGTTCGGAATGGGAAGCGATGAAAAGATGATTGATAAACCTGTCAGAAAGAAATTGGCAGAAAAACTAAGACAATTCGTAAGTGGTGGGTTTACGAATTATCAATATGAAGATATGACCCCAAGACGATCGCTTGATAGAGCCATTTGGGCTATCCAGCAAAGGGTTTGGACGGCCTATGATGATTTACATGAACACAAACTTACTGGTAAATGGGCATTGAACAAAGAAGGTAAAGCGATTGTCTCAAGGTGCATTCTTTTTCTTCATTCGAATTATGAATATGAATGGCCGAAACATCCTGCAGAAAATGCATTGGGTGCAATGTTGTCCCTCTTCAGCTTTGGTTTAATCCCAAAATTGTTTTGGAACAAAAAGTGGATCAAATCGGGAAATAGTAAAGTTTGGACAAAGCCAAAAGAACACCAAAATTATTAAACGGCTAAGGTTTTCAACGAAATACAACGAATTTAACGGTTCGCAAATCGTTCAGAATGGGGAGGGAATTTGAAATATTCTAAATTTGCCTTATTAATTTCAATACTGTTTTTTTTCTCGTTTATTACTCGATTGTGTGCCGATTCAGAAAATGGGATAAAGGCTGATTTTAGAAACGATGG
>CAZUXW010000035.1:0-29855 GCA_964624625.1 uncultured bacterium | reverse complement strand
CGCCTTCTTGATGGGCGCCGCCTTCGCCGGAATCGCGGCGGTGCTTTTATTTTTCGTGGGTTCCCCCAAAAAATAAACCTCCTTTTCAAAAATTTTTATCAGGGTTTTATTCCGGCAGCCCCTTCCTTCCCCTCCTTAAAAGGCCCACTTTGCCCTAAAAATAATTTGCACAAAAAATTACCGATCTTGCGGTTTTGGCCGAAAAACTAGCCCTCCCTCTTCCCCCATTCCACCGTTGTGTACAAATGTAAACGCCTGCCCCGTCAAAAGCCCCTATCATTTTCCCATGTCCACCTACACCGATCTCGCGGCTAAAAATTTAAGAAAAATGATCGCGCGAAGCGGCAAGAGCGTCGAAAAAATCGCCTTCGGCTCGGGCGTCAGCAAAGCCACCATCCACAACTATCTCTGGAAAAAACGAAAACCCACGATTCCCACGCTGGAAAAAATCGCCGAGTATTTGAACCATGACTTTCTGGATTTTTTTAAGAGCCTCAAATGATGGAAGCCGAAACCAAGGAAAAAATAACCGGCTTCTTGGACTATTACCTCGCCCAAGTCAATATCCTGGATATCCACCTTCCCGCCGATTTGAGAAACCCCCAGACGCCCCTGGAACTCGAGCGGCGGTTCAATTACGTTTACGTGGACCAATTGGAAAAAATGACCCAGATGATCTCCGCCCTTTTAGAAAGACCTCTTCTTGAATATGAAAATAAAATTGTCTGCGACCGGTTAAAGGTTTTTCTAAACCGGTTTGGTTTATAAAACCAAACCCCGCCATCCCCTCCGCGCCGCGAACCTTCTTTCACTCCCTTTTTTCTTGCCCCCGCGAACCGAACCAATTCCGGTCTAACTCACAAAAAGATCCGGCAGATCCTTTTCGAGTCAGGCCCTTCCCCCAGGAACTTTCGGATCGTCGACCAGGCGATGGACCAGGTCTTCGCCCGGGGGATTCCTTTTTTCTCGTAAGTTTTTTCAACATGCCCCGCCATGCGGTGTTGTTTGGCCCTGTATCTTTTCGGGGTCCTGGTTTTCATGGAACCCTCCCTCAAAACATCGGTTGAGGCCAATAGATCCAGTCTTTTTCCGGTTTTCGGTGGTAGGCCCTGACCATCTGGTGCCGGGTGGCTTCCAATCCTTTGGAGAGGGAGGAGGCCAGGTGCCTCATCACTTCGTAACCCAACAGGGGATACCTGCCCATCTTGTCCAGGAGGGGCCGCCCCTCCAGGGCGATCACTTCCACCCTGGTCTTGGCCCTCGCGTCGAATTTCCATTGATAGGGGGCGAAGGCCCAGGACCAACCCAGGTTTTCCCCCTTCCCGGCATGGAGGATGGTAACGGGGCCCTTTTTCTCCTTGAGCAATCCCACCGCGACCGTCCCCTTCTCCACCAGGTAAAGGAACTCCGCTTTTTTCCCCCTGCGGAATATTATCTCCCCCGGCTTGAACACCATGGGGACCGCGTCTTCCGCCAACAACTGGATATTGGGTCCTGAGACCCCCCTCAAAAAGGGATGTTGGGCCAAGCGTTTTTCGATGTTTTCCACGGCGCGCCTCCCTGGCTGCTTCACTTTCTCAGCCAATTATCCATTGAATCGGCCCTCCCGATTATGAGTTGAGTCATAAATAACGGAGGAGGAAGGCCTTAGGATAATGATAACCGGGCGGATGGGGGATTGGCCTGGGCCGCTCGGCTGGTTTAACCAAAAAAGCACAAAGGACGACACATGAGGCACCTTACGCCGGAAAACATTTCGGAGCTCAACCAGATCCACAGGGAGATTGAGGATATTTTCTTTTGGCACCAATCGGCCCTGTTGAAATCCGATTTCGCCTCCGCGAAGACCCTCCTGGAGGATTACGAGGACATCGTCCTCAATCACATGAAGGAGGAAGAGGAAATTCTTCTTCCCCTGTACCGGGAGAGGGCGGGGCAAATCCGGGGCGGGGATTGGGAAATCTTCGCGTTGGAACATAAGAAAATCATGGAATGGTTGAACCGGCTGAAACTGAGGCTATCCCGCCTGAACCCTCCCAAGATCGACACGAAGGATCTCCTGGCCCTCCTCGACGATGAGGCCCATTTCAAGCTTTACACCGGGCACCATTCCCTCCGGGAGGACCGTATTTTTTACCCGGAAATGGACCGGGTGCTGGATGAAAAGGAAAAGGACGATCTTCTTCGTCTTTTAACGTTCTCGCCGGAGGAAAAAACGACGACGAACCCATAAAGGGGACGATTTCCAAGCCGCCACTCCGGATTCGTTGGCCTGGTTATACTGGAGGGGGGAGGCCTCATGAAAAAATCCTACTATTTCTCACTCATCGGCTTCTTGCTGGGGATTTGCGCTCCTATCGGGGCTTTATTATTCGCCTCGATCCGGTCGCCGCTCCCGTTCTTTTCCTTCCTGCGGCAGGATCTTCTTCTCCACGCTTTTTTTTATGATTACATGCTGGTGGGCACCAGCCTGGCTTTCGCCACCTTCGGTTATTTCGTCGGCCGCACCGAGGACCTCCTCATCCGCAAGGAAGTGATCCTTTCCAAGGAAGTCCTGACGGACCCCTTGACCGGCCTGGGCAACCACCGGTTCCTCCATGACACCTTCAAAATCGAGTTCCGTCGCCACATGACCAGCCGCCAGCCCATTTCCTGCCTGATGCTGGATTTGGATTTTTTCAAGAGAATCAACGACACCTACGGCCATCCCTTCGGGGATTACGTCCTGAAACATTTCGCCGGCCTGATCAAAAGATCCATCCGGAAAGGCGACGTGGCGGCCCGTTATGGGGGGGAGGAATTCCTTTGCATCCTTCCCAATTGCGACAAGGACCAGGCCAAGATCGTGGCCGAACGCATCCGTTGGGAAACCGAGCGCCATGTTTTTTCCCATAAAAATAAGGTCGTCAAGGTGACGGTCAGCTTGGGAGCCGTGACCAGCTACGAAAGTTCGGGGCTTAATTACCGCCAGCTCATCGCCCTGTCCGACCAGGCCCTTTACGAAGCCAAACACAAGGGGCGCAACCAGGTGGTCCAAACCACTTTAAGGATGAACAAGAAATTCACCCGGCCGCCCCAGTCAGGCCGGGGATAGGAAACGGTCCCGGACGCCGGAAAGGACGGCGTCCACATCCAAGGCGCGGAAGCATCCCCGCGAATCGCAGGCCTTTCCCATCTTGTGCATACAGGAAAAATTTCGGCAGGAGCTTTCCGATTGAACCACGCGGGAGGGGGCTTCCTGCCCCGCCTCCAGATAATCCTCACGGAAGGAGTCATATCCGGAAAGCCTCGGAGGAGTGGCGCCAAACACGCTGATGACGGAGGTCCGGTTTCGGAAGGCATGGGTCCTTTCCCGGCTTTTTTTCAAGGCCGCCGCCAGGTGGAGCGGCCCCGTGTCGCCCGAGATGAAAACATCACTCCGGTCCTGGAGGGCCGCGTAAACATCCAGGGGTAACCTGGACGGAACCAGGGCAACCTTTCCTCTTTTCCAAATCGGAAGGCTCCATAGGATCTTTTCGGCCAAACCCTTATCCGAGTGGCCCTCCCCCATCAGGATCCGGCAGGGCAGTTCCGCCAGCCGGCTCAGGATTTCCGCTTGATGGCGGACCGGAATTTGGGTGAAGGGCGAGGCGGTTTCCGGATTGAGGAAAACCATAGGCCCCTCCCCTCCCGCGGATTCCTTCTCAAAACGGCCGGCGGCCTCCGCGGCCCCTTGGGAAAGGAATAAAGCCGGGCCCTCAAAGGCCCTGGCCCGGCGGAGGGGGTAAAGGGGATGGAAAATCTCGTAGATAAACCGGTGGGCCTGGTAGGAAATATGGTTGATCCCCCTTCCCTTCCACTCGTTCCGGGCAAAGGCCGGCGCCTGGGTCACAACATTAAAAACCTTTTGGGGCTCGGGGAACTGGCCGCTATTGATGAAGGGGCAAAAGTTGAAGACCAAGTCATATTCGGCGGCAATCTTCCGGACATTTTGGAGGTCCTGGTCGTTGGGAAACTGCCCCCCCGTGAAAAGGGGCCTGAGGGTGGAAATATCCGGATGGCCTTCCAAAAGACAGGCCACGGAATGCTTCACCATGTAATCAATCTTGGCGTCCGGGAAAAAATCCCGGAGCGCGGAAACGGCTGTCTGTAACAGCACCGCGTCCCCGATGTGGATATCCGAAACCACCAGGATTCGCCCAGGAACCGGAAGACGCGTTACCTTCCGCTGGTTCCGCTTCCGGAAATAATCGACCAGGAACCGGTTCCCCAGGAGGGGGTAAAATATCCGGTCCAGGACCCCCGCTCCCCCTTGGGGAAAGAGGCTGGTCACCCCATTGGCGGCCTTCACCAAACCATCCCGAAAGGGGCTTGATTCCATTACTTTTTCCCGCGGTTGGCTTTGTCCCAGGCTTCCTCGGGATGGGGCTGCAGGTCCCAGATAAGGCCCAGGAAGGACAATCCCTTCAGTGCATAGTGGGTCATGTCCACCTGCCACCATTCAATGCCCTGGGACTCGGCGTAGGGAAAACGGTGATGGTTATTATGCCAACCCTCCCCCATGGTGATCAGGGCCAAAACGAA
Source organism: uncultured bacterium (assembly GCA_964624625.1). Classification (GTDB taxonomy): domain Bacteria; phylum Oederibacteriota; class Muellerivitia; order Muellerivitales; family Muellerivitaceae; genus PALSA-1180. The sequence continues at coordinate 25,292 of CAZUXW010000035.1, read as the reverse complement.
GCTGTTCTTGCTGTAATCGTTGGTCCGGAATTTTTGCCGGCCCACCATGTGGGTCAAGGAGTTAATGAAAAAAGTTCCATGGTAAAGAAGCATGGTGCTGGTGAAAAATCCCCAGGCGATCATTTGGAGTCCATCCGTATGGAGGCCCGGCGCGGTAATTTTCAGGGCTTCGCCAAAGCCAAAAAGCGACGCGGCCAGAAGAAACGGCGCGATCCCATGGTTTTTATTGAGCCAAACCAATTCCGGGAAGGGCGTCAAATCCTTCACGGCTTCCTCGCGGGTCGGCTTGTACTTTTCGCAGAGGATCCACCCCACGTGGGCCCACCAAAAACCCCTGAGGATGGGCGAGTGAATATCCTCCTTGGTATCGGAATATTTATGGTGGTGGCGGTGATGGGCCGCCCACCAAAGCACGCCCTTTTGTCCGCTGGAGGAAGCTAAAAAAGCCAGGACGAATTGGAAAAAACGGCTGGTCTTGAAACTGCGGTGGGAAAAATAACGGTGATAGCCTCCTGTCACGGCGAACATGCGCAGGAAATACATGAACAGGCACATGGCGATGGCGACGGGGCTGACCCCGGTCAAGAAAGCCGACAAACCCGCCAGATGCACCAGTAAAAATCCGATGCTTCCCGTCAAATCCACCTTCTCATCGGGCCTGGCCCCGGTAATGGGCCGGGGGGCTGGGGGCATAAAGGTTTTATCCAGGACTTGAGACATCGGCCCGCCTATCTGGCTTTGAGGAATTGCCGGGAAAAGTCATCATTGAGGAACTTCAAGCGGAATTCCTCCATCTCGGCCATTTTCGAGTAAAACTTCCCCAGGATATATTCCGGGTCCATTCCGACCTGGTCCCCATAGGGTTTTAGGTTTCGGATTTCCTTGACCGCCAGCTTCACGAACACCTTCCACCACATCCTCAAAAACCAGGTCTTCACCGGCCCGCAATGGTCCATCAAGGTTTGGATTCCCAGCTTCGTCCCGGCGATATGGCGGGACTCGTCCTTCAACTGCCAGCGGATCATCTCCTTGCCCAGGGGATCAATGGCGGGCAGTTCCAGGGTTTTTTGGAAAATGGCGCCGGCCATGGTTTCCGTGAAAAAGGTTCCCAGGATCCACCGTTCCACCGGCATGGGCCCGCTGGTGGCAAGCCAAACCAGGGGGTCGAAGACCTTTTCCTTCGCCGGGGGAGAGTCAAGCTTGTTTAAATAGCGGCGGAAGACGAACAGGTGCTTGGCCTCATCGCTGCATTGGGTGGAATAATAGGTCACCATGTCGGGGTTGTTGAACAGGTGGGCGGCCTTGTTCATCAGCCGTTGGATGATTTCCAGTCCCTGCCATTCCCCCTCGTAAAAATAATGGAGGATATTGATCCAGCCTTCCTGCACCTTTCCCAACTCAATGGGCTGGTTCCAATTGATGGCCTCTTCCGGGTCCCAATTGGCCGCGAAGGCCATGCGGGACAGCCCGTCCCAGGTTTTCGCGCTGGGCCGGTCCAATCCCTCATTGAAATCAACCGGGGCGGACACGGCGGAACTTTTCATCGGCGGCATAACAACTCCTTTAAATTTTAATAGGCTGGAAATTCACAATGAAGGATCTTTGAAACCAAACGGTAGGCAATACCCCGAAAGAACCGGGAAATCATTTCCATTCTCTTTTGAGGCCTCTTTCGAGCAGCGAAAAAATGGGCTGGGAGCTGTCGGACAGGAGGACCAGCACCAGGATCGCGAACATGATCAGGGGGATGATGGCGAGCCAAACCACCAAGGGCCCCTCCAGTTTGAGGTTCATGTACTGGAATACCACCAAGCCCGCCATCACGATAGCGATGCCGAAAACAACCAGGTTGTTGGTAAGCCCAGGGAGCCGCAGCAGGCTCACCCCCACCGATCCCAGGACCAGGATGACCAGCATGCCAAAGATTAAACCGTGATTCATCGAGCTGGATTTGGATTCCATGATATGCCCCCTTTTTAAAACCGGTAGGATCGACTGCTTGGCCAGTATAAAAAGAGGGAGGACGGCCCTTTATGATCCAGCTCATAGAGGGATTATGACAAAAGACTAGCGGGCCGCTCCCACAACGGCTGATCTTTCGGCCCGGGAAATAGAACGTTGTTTACCAGGCGAAGCTGCCGGTGAATAACCTCCTCCAGCTCCTTCAAGGTGCAGTAGCTCACGCAGGCGCCGGCCGGGGCTTAAAACCTTTCGTCAGTTTCCTCAATTGGTGCAACTGCTCCCCGGTTTTCTTATGCTCCATTGTCGGGCAATGCAGGGGTTGGCTTTTAAACACTTCAAAGGAAAAAGGGTCCCGGGTTCTTTTTCCTCTGGCATTTTTCTTCAGTTCGAGTCCACTACGGGGACCTATATTAATAGGTTTATGATGAGTTTTGCGGGATAGGAATAACGGGTGTAATATTAAAAGGTCACAAATTCGATCAGAGGCTGGTGTATTAGGAGGTTTCATGTTCAAAGAAATAGACGTCCAGGAGTTGGAATACCGTATCCAAGTTGTCGAACACCGCCTGGGTATAGACCGAACTGGTCTTCCTGCTCAAGACTCATACACTCCCAATCTTCTAAGTCGCATTGAAAAAATCGAATTCAAACTGAATATTGATATGGACTACCCAAAAAATCTAGAAGACGTTCTCAATTCCTTAGATAACCGGACCCTTCAACAAATCTTCCGTGAGATAGATGCGAGAGATTTCGCACTGGCTCTTTTGGGAATGAAACAAGAAACTCTGCTTCACATCAAAAATAACTTCTCCCATAAAGCATGGTCCATGATGTGTGACGATGTGACCGTAGCAATTCGTCGTGAAGTCACAGATCGAGAACTCAAAATGGCTAAGGCCAAGTTTTTAAACACTATTTACCTCCTAGAAAACATGGGCGAAATTGTCACTGCAAGAAGTGGCGAGGATCAAGAAAAAACTAAAGCATGGTTTCAAAAATGGTCACAAAAATACCAACAAGAAAAAAAAGAAAAAGAAGAAAATAGTAAAAAGCTGGCGGTTTGGAAAAAAGAAGTTTTTGCCCTTCACGATTCAACCACACAGAGATCTTAAAAGTGGAATTTGTGTAACGGTACAGATTCGGAAAAGTCTCACCTTGTGAAGGTGTCAGGCTGGACTTGCCCCATAAAAATGGACACCTCAGCTTAGAGTAACTTGCTTCTCAAACTCAACCGGACTTTTATACCCCAGGCTCGAATGCAGCCTGGTTCGGTTGTAAAAAACCTCGATATATTCAAACAGCTTGGTTCTAGCATCTTCCCGATCAGTGAACCTCACCAACCGGATCAACTCCGCCTTCACCGTCTTGAAGAAGCTCTCCACCACCGCATTGTCGTAGCAGCTTCCCCGATGGCTCATCGAGGGCTGGATTCCGTATTCATCCAGCTTGTCCCGAACGGCGAACGAGGAGTACTGGCTCCCTTGATCTGAATGGAAAATCTTTGGAGCCTCGTCACCTCTTTGCTGGATCGCCATCTCCAACTCGTCCACCACCAGTCCTTCCCGAAGCGTCCTCTGCATCGACCAGCCGATGATCCGCCTTGAAAAAAGATCCATCACTACTGCCAGGTAGAGCCAGCCTCCGCCCGTCCAAAACTGCGTGATGTCCGATGCCCAGACCCGATTGGGTACCGGCACCTTGAAATTTTGCTTCACCAAGTTCGAAGCTTCCAGCCGCCCGTGCTTGCTCTTGGTGTAGCGGCGGTACTTCAAATACTGACGGTAGGCTCTCAGACCCGCATGCTGCATCAGCTTGGCGATTCGATTCCTGCCCCAACCAAACCCCTTCTTCCTCAAGGCCAGATGAATCCTTGGCGAACCAGGCCTTCCGATTTTCGACGTAAACTTCCTGGATTTTCCCCAGGATTCGCTGGTCTTCTTTGGCCCGGCGGGAAGGCTTCCGGTTCAGCCACGCGTAATAGCCGCTTCGGGAAACCCCCAAGAACCGACACCACCGGTTTACCCGGGTTCCTCCTCCTTCTTCGCGGATGAAACGGAATTTTGAGCTTCTTCCTTGGCGAAGAAGATTAGGCTTTTTTTTAAAACGTCCCGCTCCTCCCGCAGGAGGGCGTTCTCTTTTCGCAGGCGATTCAGCTCGTTTTTGTCAGTGTGGGGGGATTGGTGGCCGTGGTGTCCAGGGAATACCTTGTCGCCTTCCCGGTGAACTTGGTCTCGCCAGCGGTAGAGGTGGTGAACGCTGATATCCAGCTCGCGGGCTACTTCAGTAACAGGCTTTCCGGACTCATACGACCTCCGGACTGCCTCTAATTTGAACTCTTTACTGAACCGCTTCCGATCTTTTCGAGTCATCACTAGGCACCCCAGGTAATATATTATTACCCTTTTCTGGAGTGTCCATTAATTCAGGGGAAGTCCATCCTGACCCTTTACCATTCGGGTCGTCGGTTGGAAGGTCACATTGGAATAATATGCCTGAATATGCTGTGCATTGAAAATATTTATTTATTTTTTCAGATTCTCCATTTTAAATTAAACCTTGAACGAAATTCCTTTTAAAAACATGGGTCTAAACCTGCTATCAAGTTTGGGTACTAAATTTCACTTTCGAACTACACAACTTGAGGTATTCCAAGAGTTCTAAACTTGTCCACCATGGAGAGATTTATTGGACAGCGGATTGGAAAAAAAGGTCAGTTCCAAGTTGTATAATGTTCAGTAGTCAGGATAAGCGTTTACAGTTGAAGGGCCGCCTAAAATGTTGTTAAGGATAGACATGAATTGGGCGATAGGTGTATTTAGCCTCGCTTTAATGATCCTTTTGATGTGGACCCTCCCCAAGTCATCCTGTGAAGGGATTCGGTTCCATTTCAAACGGATACCCACGTTCCTTTTTTACCTTTTAGGTAGTCAAACCTTCCAAAGTTCCAAAGGCCATAGGTCCAAATTTCTCGTTAAAAAAACAATCAAACACACCTTTTTTTCCCTTTTCGCCGGAATGTTATTCATAACCACTGCGGGGCTATATCTAGGTAGGGTTTTGTCAATGGCGCAATGTTGGTGGAATATGATTCCCCCTATTTTCTGGATCGTCACTACGGTTTTAGCTGTGATTTTTTTGGTTCTTAAGATTTGGCTCTACCGAAAAAGCCTAAAGCTTCCACCCGTCGATCTTTTGAGGGACCGGCGGCCTTTGGGCCTTGTTGTTCTTTTGACCCTTCTTTGTTTTTTCGCGGGCTTCATCCTGGCGGGCTACGGATGGCATACCTTAGGGCTTTACCCCCTTTCCCAAGCCTGGAAGGATGTGGAAGCCTCGGAACTTTGGCCGAACCCATTGCCTCCATGGCCTTACGTCCCCGATTCAGAAAACGCCCTCTATTACCTTCAAAAGGCCCAAGAAGCCGTGCCTGCCAATTCACCATTTATCACTCACAATTTGGCCGAAAACCAGAACATCAACAATTTTCAAAATGATCTTATGGGTGGAAAAATTACTCCGGAACAAATGACCCGAATGAAAAACCTTCTGAAGGGACACCAAGAAACTTTTCGTTGGGTGGATAAGGCTTTTGGAAAAAAAGTGGATTGGAACATCGAGACCCGGCCACCTACTTCTAAGACCGGTGCCATAAAAGTGGATGTAAGGACTTTTGAACGACTCCTGGGAATCCAGGCTTACCTTGAGTCAAAGGAGGGGTTCGCCCCAAAGGCCGTTCATCGTTTGGCGGAATTGCTTTTTCTGGGGGATGTCGCCCGGTTGGAGAACGGCGCATGGGTGGATCACGAGCTTTTTTTGAGCGCCCTCAATATTTTTAAGCTTATTTCCCCCGGCGTGAATTTAAACCTAGCTGAAAAAGGTTTTTTCCCTTTTTTTAAAGTGAAAGAAAGGACCATCGATTATCGAAAAGAGCCACCGGGTGTTCTTTTCAACGGCAAAATGTCATTGGACTTTAAGGGATGGGTCGAGTTTATCCAATTTCAAAACCATGCCCCCTATGGTTATTACATCAATGGAAATGGTCCCTTAACCCGGTATTTGGGCGCCTTGTTTTATTGGCCTTTTTTCCCTTTTGACGAAACGTCCCAACATGAACACGATCTTCGTATGTTAAAGGCCTACCAACTAACCTTTGGGGAGATGGTTCAAGCTTGTCGGGCAGAAACCGCCCAATTTGAATCCCAAAAATGGTTGCTCGATTATCAATATCCACCCAATGACGAAATCCAATATTTCTCAAGAGTCACCGAAATGACCGCCTATGCTCATCTGGCCCAAGCCGCTTTCGCAGCTAGACGGTTCCATATACAAAATAAACGCTGGCCCACTACCATGGGGGATTTGTCGGGAAATCCCACCGATTACAGCGATCCTTTTAACCACGGAGCTCCTCTTCTGATAGAACGCTACCAAAGGGGTATTGTTATCTATTGTCTAACTTCCCTGAGCGAACTTCAGGAGCTGAATTGCTACGGCGGCGCAAGGTTAAAATTATCCAAATCAAATGTTTCCAGCTCCTTGGCATGGGTGGTGGAATGATAGGCTTCTTGAAAGTCAAACGAAGAAAACATGAACTGGACCTAGGCCTATATCAATTTGGTGTTGTTGTCGATTTATTTACGAAGTCTATCCTGGTCTAGCTGGAAGGCCATCTGGCGGGTTCTGCTTAGGCCTCTGAAAAGGTCACAAACTCTCAACCCAGCCATTTCGGATGAAATGTGAGCGGGTTGTCCACTACGGGAGGGAATTTGAAATTTTCTAAATTTGCCTTATTAATTTCAATACTGTTTTTTTTCTCGTTTATTCCTCGATTGTGTGCCGATTCAGAAAATGGGATAAAGGCTGATTTTAGAAACGATGGAAAATTAGAGACCCTTTATTCTGAATTTGACGGAGAACGTCAGACTAAAATCTATCTGATTGACGATAGCACCAAAGAAAAAGTGGAACTAGACCTGGTTAATTGGGAAGGAGAATTGGTCTCTGGACTGATAAATAAAATATTTCCACCAGTCTTTGGATACACTTACGATGGCGCCGCTTCAGCAGATTTTCGATCCTGGAAATTTTATATGTGGAACGGTAAAAAATATCAAAAAATCGCTGACGTCAGTTCCGGTACGGTCGATTCCAAGCCTCTTTTTACGGACTTAGATAATTCCGGCACAAATGAAATCGTTTTCGAAAACAAAGACAGTAAATATGGAAATCCTCCTCAAATTTATAGATGGAATGAAAAAATATTCAAATTTGAAAATGGCGAAAAGTACTTTCCCGCCTTTTGGAACAAAAAAATTGAAACTGATATATCAAAATTGAAGGCGTGGCAATATTCTAAAAAAAATCAAAGAGACCCACTTGTCTATTGCTCTCGCATTTATTCTTATCTAACGCAGAGGGGTGGCAACGAGGGGACACAAGACTTTTTGAGATTGGCAGATGAAAAGCTTCAGCCTCTTATTGATTGCCGAAAGAACGATTATGTAAGTACTAGAGCGATCCAACTGAAAGATAAAATCCATAAATTATTTAATAAAAAAATCAATAAACATTAGCATTGCGCAGAAAGAACTCTCAACCTTTACAAATTGTTCTTTTTCGCCTTATTTTGAATTTAATGGTTCCCAAATAATTCGAAATTGGGTGGTACTTCAAATATCGAAATGTTGGAAACAAGCGGGAACTAACTGGGAAAGTGGGAATTCCCGCTAAGGATAGAAGTTCTAAACTTGTCCACTATGGGGAGCTGTTTGGTTAAAAAGCCTCCAGTCTCGACTAATATCTTTGTCTTTTCATGGGAGTTAGGAACTAAAAGAGGGACAAGTCTTGAATACACTGTCCAAAAAGGTGGATTCTATCCCTGTTGTCGTTCTCCAGAATCAATCCCGATGTTTCTTTAATCCCACGACAGGACAGGAAAAACATGAACTCGAATTTTGTACAATTGATTGCGGCGATTTTAATTTGCCAGATCGCCGGGGCCCTGGGGGCCATCTTCACGGCCAAGGCCATTCCCTCCTGGTACATGACCCTGCGCAGGCCCAGTTTTAACCCGCCCAATTGGATCTTCGGCCCCGTCTGGACCATCCTCTATACGCTCATGGGCATCGCCCTTTACCGCGTTTGGAAATTGGACCCCGCCACTTCGGGACGGACTATGGGGCTAACCCTCTTTTTCATTCAACTGGCTTTGAATGCCCTTTGGACCCCGCTTTTCTTCGGTCTTCACGCCTTGTGGTTGGCCTTCGCGGAAATTCTATTCATGTGGGCCGCCATCGCCTTGACGTTGTTCCAATTTAATTCGCTGGACCCGGTCACAACCTGGCTTCTGGCCCCCTATCTGGCCTGGGTTTCCTTCGCAAGTATATTGAATTACACCTACGCCAAATTGAACCCATAAAACCCTCGTTTTATTTTGGCGGGAGGCGGAGCTTATTTTGAACCAGCACATTCCCGGGGTTTAGTTTGAGGGCTTTCTTTAGGGTCTTTTCCTCATTCGCCGGATCTTTTAATTTTTCATAGGCTTGGGCTAACCAGAAAAGGGTCTCATCGGATTTTGGATTTAACTCAAGCGACTTCTTAAAACATTCCATGGCTTTTTTCACGTCACCGCCGAAGGCCGCAGGCGCCATCAAGTATTGTCTCCCCAGGCTTGCCTGAACCCTGGCATTGTTGGGATCCAATGCCAGCGCTTTTTTATTCTCAGCCCCAACTTTGGGTCCGCAATCCATACCAGTGAACATATCCCCGTAGGGGACGATCTTCCGGTTGTAGATGTCCGCCAAAAGGCTGTGGACTTCCGCCGAATCCCCTTTATCTTTCGCGGCCAGGAGAGCCGATTTTAGTCCCTGCTCCAGGGCCTTCTCCCCGGGACCCCGCTGCTTTTGAAGTTCGTAGGCAAAGGACAAATAGTAACAAGTTCGCGCCAGGCGAATTCGGCAGGCGAAATCAGCGTTTAAGGTATTGGCACAGGGCTCCAGGGCAGACCGAAGCCGTTCGAGAACTTCCAATTGGAGGGTTGATCGTCCCTCCTCAAAAAGCCGGTTCATTTGTTTAGTCGGTAGGGTTTGACCCATTAAGGAAGAAGCAAAAGCAAAAATACACAGCGTCGACGAGAAGAAGGCGGCTTTTTTCAATTGAACCCCCTTGGCCCATTTTGCGTCAAATAAAATTGTACAAAACCTCAACGTGAAAGCACATTGGGACCAACCCCTCAAAACGCATTTGATTGGCCGGTTGAATCCGTACTGCCATTTTCAAGAAATAGCTCGACTGTTCCCCGTCCCCGGTTGTTAATATGACAACAATCATAGTTCCCCCCTTCCCTTTTCCCTATGATTCCTTTCCGGCGAGGGTCCCAATGAACCAGGTTGATTTCACCTTTCCCATGGCGGAAGCCAAAAAAATTGTCCAAGATCTTTTCGAACCAAAGCCCTGGGTCTATTGGGCTGATTTTTTGTTCTTCGATCTCCTCGGTTGGACCGCCTTTGTCCTGGCGGTCCGTTCCCCCGACTTCTCCTCGCGCCAAATTCTCCTCTTGATAGCCGGCGCCCTGGCCCTCTACCGGGCCGTCATCTTCGTCCACGAACTCACCCATTTGAGGAAAGGCACCTTTCAAATCTTCCACGGGGCCTGGAACCTGCTCTGCGGTTTTCCCCTGATGGTGCCGTCCATGCTTTATATGGGAGTCCACATCGACCATCACAAGCAAAAACTTTACGGCACCAAGGACGACCATGAGTATTTCGATTTCGCCTTGGAAAAGCCCTTCCGGATCGTGACTTTCCTGGCCTCCATGCTGGTCGCTCCACTGCTCTTCCTCGTCCGTTTCCTCATGGCGACGCCCCTTTCCTATATCATCCAGCCGCTTCGGAAACCCCTTTGGGAAATGGCCTCTTCCCTGGCGGTGGGCGGTGGATTCAAACGCCCCCTGCCGGACGATCACGAAAAAAGAATATGGTGGGCGCAGGAATTTTTAACCTTCGCTTACGCTGGAATCGGAATGGCCTTGATGATTTCGGGAATTCTTCCCTGGAAGGTTCTGGTGCTTTGGTACGCCACGGCGGTTTTCATTCTTTTCACCAACGGCATCAGGACCCTGGCGGCCCACTGCTACCAAAATCCCCCCGCCCACGAGATGACCTTCGCGGAGCAATTTTTAGACTCCATCGATATCCCGGGAAATCCGCTGGTGACTCCCCTCTGGGCGCCGGTGGGATTGCGCTACCACGCCACGCACCACTTGTTTCCCGGCATGCCCTACCATTCCCTAGGCGAGGCCCACCGCCGTTTGATGGAAAATCTTCCGGCGGGAAATCCCTATCCGAAAGCCACGCGTCCGAGCCTTTATGCCGCGATCACCCAATTGTGGGAAAGGGCATCCTCCCATCGATGATCTTCCAAGGGGATTATGGCGTCGGCGCCATAGCACCTCGGCCTGGATTTTCACCCACCGGCTATCCCCGCCTATTAAAGCCAATGTTTTCGAGGTGTTTTATTGGCACCCTCTTTGCTTTAACCCAACCTATCCCTTGGGGCTCAACCGCCCCAAGATCAATCCCAAGGAGAAACAACATGACGAGCCAAAATAATTCACTCGAAGCCGTGAAGAAAAATAACCTCCGGGTTTTTCTGGGGGAGGCTGTCATCGGAGGGGCCTTGGCCTTGTTCCTGGCTTCCTATGCCTTGGCCGGAGACGCGATCCTTCCCCCGGGCCAGAAGGTTTTTGAGGGTAAATGCGCCCAATGCCACGGCAAGGACGCCAAGGGATTGGCCAAGATGGCGAAGGTCCTGAAGGTGGACCAGGACAAGATTGATTTAACCAGGGCCGAGGTCGTCAAGATGACTGACTCGGAAGTTGCCAAGACGGTAACCGAGGGCAATAAAAAGATGCCTAAATTCAAGGGAAAACTCACGGACGAGCAGATACAAGATACGATCAAATACCTAAGGTCGCTGCAAAACGGGAAAGCCGGGACGAAATAAGATTCCCTTTCGCTCCCAATCGCCGCGGGCCTCATATTACAGCCATATGATCCCCGTCATATTGGAAACATTGTCTTGAATCGATGATGTGGCGGATAAAGCGGATTGGTTCGGGAACCGGTCGCGGGTGGCGCGTCCATCAACTCTGTCATTTTTTCAAAAATCGGGGGTTAAAAAATGAGCGTTTATTCTTTTAGATCGATCCTGCTCGTGAGTTTGAGCTGTTTATGGTTTTTAGCCGGCACCCATCCGGTTCAAGCCCTGCCCACTTTCGCCCGGCAAACCGGGATGTCCTGCACCGCCTGCCACACGGCCTTTCCGGAGTTGACCAGTTTCGGGAGGGATTTCAAGATGACCGGCTACGTGGATCAAAACACTGAACAGTTGAAGGATGGGACCGACGAGTCAGGCTACCGCCTCTCGATCGCGAAAAACCCTCCCATCGCGGCCATGATGCAGGTGGCCGATACCTTCACCCAGACTCCCCCGCCGGGAACCGTGGCCAACGGCTCGGATAAAAACGGTCAATTGGAGTTTCCCAGCCAGTTCAGCCTTTTTTACGCCGGCGCCTTATCCCCCAAGATGGGGGCCTTCGTGCAGGTCACCTACGATTCAGCCTCGGGTTCCTTCGGTTTTGACAACACCGATATCCGCATCGCGGACAAATACAAATTGGGAAGCACCGACCTGGTGGTGGGACTCACTTTGAACAACAATCCCACGGTTCAGGATCCTTTCAACACCCTCCCCGCTTGGGGATTCCCCTACTCGGGCGGCAACACGGCCATGACGCCTTCCACCGGAACCCTGATCGAGGGATTAGGCGGCGGCGTGGGTGGTTTGGGCCTCTACGCTTTTTGGAACCATCTGTTGTACGCCGAGGTTTGCGCTTACCGGAACGCGCCCCAGGGCGGCGAAACCGCAGGCGATCCCGACATCCAAGGTTACGCTCCCTATTGGCGGGTGGCCTTGACCCAGGATTTTGACGAGCATTCCATTGAGGCGGGAGCCTTCGGCATCCGGACCAACACCTATCCCAACGCTGATCCCATCACCGATCCAGCCGCTCCCCTCGATTCCATCACCGACACGGGGGTGGATGCCCAATACCAATATGTGGGCAAGGAACACTCCATCACCTTGAAGGGAAGCTGTATCTGGGAAAACCAGGATTGGTCAAACGCCTTCTTGGCCGGCAGGACCACCAACGCGACCGACACTTTCCAATCCCTCAAGGGCGACTTGACCTATTACTACCAGGGAAAAATCGGAGCCACCGTGGGTTACTTCACCACCACCGGGTCCAACGATCCATTGCTTTACTCAGCGATGTCCAACAATATCCCCGACAGCGCCGGCTGGATCCTGGAGCTCAATTACCTGCCCTGGGACAACACCAAATTCTCGCTCCAATACACGGCTTATGACAAATTCGACGGCGCCGCCTCCGACTATGACGGGTCCGGACGCAACGCCTCGGACAACAACACGCTGATGGCCATGGCCTGGTTGATGTATTAAAAACCGCTGATTCAAGGCCGGACCCCATGGGGGTCCGGCCTTTTTTATTTCCGGTTTTCCATCCGCCCTTCTTGGCTTTATCCCGGAACCGGCAAGCCAGCCTGCGCCAACCCCAATTCCCGGCCCTGGTTCATTTTGCGGGGATCCCCCTCCTTTTCCAGGACTTTCAACTCCTCGTCCAGCCGTCCCACCACAAAATCCCGGAAGGGCCCGAAATGCAGGTAGAGAGCCATCAGGGACAGGGCGTTCCGCAAAGCCCCGGGATTGCGGACCAGGCAACTCGATAAAACTTTCCAATAGTGGAGCCGGGTATTTTTCGCGAAACCCATCTTAAGGGTCAACCGAAATAGGGAGCGGAGGTCGCGCAGATGATGCCTCCAGGGAAGACGAAGCCTTTTCTTGGAACAGTCCTGCATCAAGACCAGCCGCAGGACCCTTCCGAAATATTTCCCGGGAAGAAGGGCTTCTTGGACGACCCTGCGGAAATCCACCAGGATATTTTGCCGCGGCCGGAGGGTCGTGTAATTGAGCCCCGCCACGCATTGGCAGGCCGTTTTATCCGGGGGAACCTCGAAATCCTTGTCCAGCCTCCCTTCCCTTTGGAGGCGGCGGGTTAATTGGGTATTCGGCAAGGCGAAAAGAAGCCCCACCATATTCACCGGAACCGAGGTGGCCTCAATGTTGTCCAGGATGGCCTGGGCCACGTCCCCCTTCTCCCCGTCAAAACCCATGATGTAGCCGGCGTTCACGATCATGCCGTGGCGCATGATCTTGTGGATGCTTTCCGCGATGGAACGGTGGGTGTTCTGCCGCTTCTGGGTGGATTTGAGCGTTTCCTCATTGGGATTCTCGATCCCCACAAAAAGCCAATTGAAGCCCGCCTCCTGCATCAAGGCCATCAATTCTTCGTCATCGGCCAGGTTCATGGAAGCTTCCGTGCTGAACTCGAACGGCCAATCATGTTCCCTCAGCCATTGGATGATATGGGGAAGGAGAATCTTGACGTCCTTTTTATTGCCGATGAAATTATCGTCCACAATGTCGATATGGCCCCGGTAGCCCAAGTCGTAAAGGCTTTGAAGCTCCCCCAAAACCTGGGCGGTCTTCTTGCCCCTGGGAACCCGGCCGAAAAGCTCGATGATGTCGCAAAACTCGCACATGAAGGGACATCCCCTGTTCCACTGGATGCCCACATGCAGGTAATGGGCGAATTTCAACAGGTTAAATCGGGGCGCGGGGCTTTCCGACATTTCCGCCCGGATTCCCTCCGTGAGATATTCATGCTTGGCTCTTCCTTTTTTGAAATCCGCCAGGAAGGAAGGCAGGGTGACCTCCGCCTCGCCCAGCACCAGGTGATCCGCTTCGGCGTAGAGGTGTGGACTGGAAGTGGCGTCGGGCCCTCCCACCACCACGATTTTTCCCTGGGACCTGAAATAATGGATAAGTCTTAAGTGGTCCGGCTGTTGGGAAATCATTCCCCCGAGGAAAACCAGGTCGGCCCATTCCACGTCCCTGCCGTCCAATTCTTCCGCGTTCAGGTCCACCAGCCTCACCTCCCATTCTTTCGGCAGCATGGCGGCGACCGTGATGAGCCCCAGGGGCGCGGCGGGATATTTGGCCCCGACCACCTCGCAGGTGGCCCGGTAATTCCAAAAGGATTGGGAAGTAAACCGGGGATACACGAATAAACAACGGGGCGCGGAACCTGAGACGGCGATCATGGAAACTTCCTTTCAATTAAACCCTCGCGGGCAGGACATAAAACAAAACGGCGAAATAATGGGAAAGGCTCCCAACCAGGACAAACAAATGCCAGATGGCATGGCTGTAATAAAAATTTTTCCGGTGGTAAAAAACCGTCCCCAGGCTGTAGCTCAATCCCCCCAGGACCAGAAGGGCTATGCCGCCCGGCGCCAAGCCAACCATCAAGGGTTTCAAGGCCGCCAAGGCGGTCCAACCCAATCCGATATAAAGGGAAGTCGAAATAAAACCGCGCCGGCCTTTGTCAAAAAGCTTGTAGACGATTCCGAGGATTCCCAGCCCCCACACCACCCCGAAAAGGGACCAGCCCCAAGGTCCCCGGAGGATCACCAGGGTGAAGGGACAATAGGTTCCGGCGATGAGGAGGAAAATCGCCGAATGATCCAATATCTCAAAAACCCGCTTGGCCCTTGACGGACGCAATCCGTGATAGATCGTGGCGGTAAGGTAAAGAAGGAAGAGCGCTCCGCCGAACAAGCTGAAGCTCACGATATGCCAGGCATTACCCCTTAGGCAGGCCAGGACGATCAGAAACGCGGCTCCGGCTCCCATGAGGACTGTTCCCGCCAGAGCCGTCCAATGGTTCGCCTTTTCCTGCCCCGGCGTGTAGTAGGGCTGCCTTAAAATTGCCGCCTCAACCGCCAAGTTCTTCTCCTTCTTGAAACATCGGTTTATTCCCTCGGCGAGACCCTCACGATGACGCCCGCTTGGTAAGGGGTAAGGGTCTGGGAATTGGGAATCGAAGCGTAATTGGTCCAGGCATTTCCCTTTCCGTCGAAAGCGATGGTTCTGGTATAAGCCCCCCTCCGGGGCAGGCGGAAGACGGTGAATTGGAAGGTCTTGGGATCGATCCGGTAAAGGCTGTCCGATCCGCAACCGGTGGCCCAGAGATTCCCCGTGAACCGGTCCCTTCGGACGCAGTAAACATAATCCCCGGGAATGGGCAGGTTGAGGTCCTGGATCACGGAGCCTTTTTTCGTGTCAAACAGCGTGATATGGCCCGAAGCCAGCTGGGGGATCCAAAGGCGGTCCTGGTCGTCGATGGCCAGGCGCTTGGGCCCGGCCCAGGACTCAAACAGGTCCAACAGTTCCGATTTTCCCGTGGCGGGATCCAGCCATCCCAAACGGTTGCCGTGGGTTTCCGTGAACCAAAGCTTGCCCTTCGAGTCCGCCACGGCGGCGTAAAGATGGATCGTCGCCTCCTCCATTCCCTCCCGGTGCTTCACCCGGAAGACCGTGATCTTTCCGGTTTTGGGATTGGTCCGGCAGAGAATTTCCTTGGAAAAATGCGTGGTCCAAAAGCAGCCGTCCTTGTCGTGGTAAATGAACCTGTCCTTGTCCAGGACGAAATATTGGACATTCCCCCCTTTCGGGTACCCTGAAAAAATCTTCCAGGTTTTCGCCTGGGGGTCGAATCGGGCGACCTGCTCGGCTTTGGTCAGGCAAATCCACAGGATCCCCTTTTCATCGGCGTCAATGGCGTGGGCCCCGGCCGGTTTTCCCTTGGCCACCTCCGCCGGGATGGGATATTGCTCCACCGCCCCCGTCTCCGTGTCGATGCCGTATAGGACATTCCCAAAATAATCGGCGATCCAGGCCCTTCCGCCCGCCAGGGCCATGTCATGGTAAAAACCCTTGGCGTCGCCCAGGGGGAATTCCCTGATGTCGGCTTTCGCCGTTTTAATTTCGAAACCCTTGCTCGGAAACACCGAGTGTTCCGCCAGCCAGTTCGGCAGTTCCATGTCGTAATGGAAGGGGATGAGCCGCAGTTCCAGTTCCTCGTCCATCTTTTTCATCTTCAAATACTGCTCGTTCCATTGGTCGGCGCTGTACCGGAAAGCCACCGGCAGCCCCATCGGATGGCAGGGTGTGCAGCCGACCACCACCTTCCGCTTCATCTCGCTGTCCGGGATGCTGGCGATCCAGTCGCAGGAACGCGGGGGTTCCTTGGCGCAGCCGGTCAAGCCCAGGATCAACATCACCAAACTTAAACCCCAACTCCTGGCGAAAGTTCCCTGCTCATTCATGCGAAATCCTTTCCAAATGGGTTGGGGTGAAAAATTTCCCGGGACCAGTCATGGGGGGGCGGGAACCGGCAAGGACCGGTTCCGTCCCTGGTTTCAAAAAAATCAAACCGGAAACGGAAGAACAGGGGCCTGGATCACCGACAGGAGGTATCGAATCACATCCGCGGCGCTGTAAGAACGTTTTTCCCCTTTCAAGAACAACCCAACCCGGGACAGGTCGTCGCCGCTCGTCACCAAGGGCCTTTCCTGCGCGCCGTTTTTTGGGGTCTGGCCCAGGCCGATGGTGGCCATCAATCCGTTGCAAATGCACTTCTTCCCCTCGGTCTCCTCCCTTTTTCCGTCCTTCTGGAGATAGGACTTGACCGGCTCCCCCGGACAGCGCAGGCCCAGGGATCCGTCTTCCCTTTTGTAGGCGGTGCGAAGATAACCCAAATCACAAACCCTGGTCCTAGCCTGGTTTTCCTCCGGCTCGGAGAGGGTCCCCTCCAAACGGACGACCTTGAAGGGAAATCCCGTGGGAGACGCCACTGGATCGGTAAAAACCTCGCCCCTGCCCCGAAGGACCTTTTCAAACACCTTCTGTTTGAGGCTTTCCATTAACCCCGATTCCTCGCAATAAGCGAAAATCGTCCCGGCTTGGATGCCCGCGGCGCCCTCCGCCAGCGCCTCTTTTAATTTTTGGGGATCGGCGCAGGAACCGGCCACCCAGAAGGGCAGGCCCAGTTTGCGGAATGCGGCCCTGTCCACCTCGTCCTTGGGCCCGTAAACGGGTTCCCCCTGGGAGTTCAACTGGAGAGGCCCCCGGGGAGGGGCGTTATGGCCGCCGGCGGTAGGGCCTTCGATGACGAAACCATCGACTTTACCCGTTGATTTTTTCGCCAGGGTGATTCCCAGCACCTCCGAGGCGACGATGGCGATGAACTTCGGGCGTTTGAGCGGCGCCGGGGGGGATGTCCATAATTCCGCCGGATCGAAGACCGTTCGGTAATCATCCTCCGGGGCGGCTCCATGGACGTTGAGTTTCAGAGTGACTTTCTCGTGGGCTGAAAGCTGGTCGAGGATGGCCGGGATCGAACGGGGGATCCCCGCGCCCATCAGGACATAATCCACCCCGGCGAGGAGGGCGCCATAAATGGAGGGAAGGGTCGGCAGTTGTATTTTCTCAAGAAAATTTACCCCCACCAGCCCGCCATGGCCTTCCTTGGCCAGGTAAACCTCGGCGAAGTTGGCGGCGACGGTCAATTCCACCAGTTCCTTGGGGGGGTTCAACGAAAACATGGGGGGACTCTTGAAGGGTTCCCGTTCCGCTTTACCACCCGAAATGAAATAACGGTCCAAAATCTTCCCGGCGATAATCGGGTCGGGAAAATGGCTCAGGGCCCTCCTCATGGCGCCGTCCGGATCGCCTTTCTGCAGCCTCCGGGCCATGACGTTTTCCAGGGCCGTGCCCGATACCACCCCTAGTTGTCCCGCCTGGGAAACGGCCCTGGCTAATTTCCAATTGGAAACCGCCACGCCCATCCCCCCTTGAATGATCAATGGTTCCTTCATCAAGACTCCTTTTAAAATCCCCGTGTTTCTTTTCAGGCCGGAAGCCTGGGAAAAATAAGTGCATTCAGAAGCCATCCTTCAAAAACGCCTTGACTGCAGGCTGATTAAACACCAGGAAGCCCTTCCCCCTTTATGACCTTCCTCATAATGCGGGATTCAAATGGGGCGGGGATCTATGACAGGCGTCATAAAGCGGCTTGTCGGCTTTGGATAAAGTTGGGGGGCATTGAACAGCCCGACCCCCAAGGAACCGCCATGACACCAAACTCCCAATCGATCCAGCCCCCCGCCCTCTTCGACAGCCGGTATAGCGACCGTCCCTATATCGCCATTTGGGAAGTGACGCGCGCCTGCGATTTGGCCTGCGTCCATTGCCGGGCGACGGCCGAGTCCAAAAGCTACCCCGGTGAGCTCAATACCCGGCAGGCCCTGAACCTCATCCGCCAAGTCGCCGAATGGAAAGTCCCGCTTTTCGTGATGACCGGGGGAGATCCCTTGAAAAGAGAGGACTTAATGATCCTCGTGGGCGAATGCGCCAAACGGGGGATGAATTTCGCCCTGGCTCCCTCGGTGACCCCGCTCTTGACAAGGTCGAAGCTCCGCCAATTGCGGGAATCCGGCGTCAACCGGATCTCCCTGTCGCTGGATGGGGCGGACGCGGTCACCCACGACAATTTTCGCGGCATTCCCGGAACCTACGACCGGTTTTTGGAAGCTTCCCAAAACATCCGGGATTTGGGGATCCATCTCCAAATCAACACCACCATCAGCCGGCACAATAAATCCCAGGTTTGGGAGATGGCCCAGGCCATCCGGCGTTTCTCAATCGATCTTTGGTCTGTTTTTTTCCTGGTTCCCACCGGAAGGGCCCAAAAAGACCAGGCCTTGAACGCCACGGAAACGGAGAAGGTTTTGAACCAGCTGTTCGACATCCTCAAGCAAGGCTGGTTTGACATCAAAACCACCGAGGCCCACCACTTCCGGCGGGTCATCCTGCAGCGGTATGGCGTCAAACCCTCGGAGCTTCCGGAAGTGATCCAAAAACAACCGGACCCGGTCCTCCTGAGAACTTCCCGCGGGGTCGGAGACGGGCGGGGATTTGTTTTCATTTCCCACACGGGGGATGTTTGTCCCAGCGGATTCCTGCCGATACCGGGGGGAAGCGTGAAAAACCAACCCCTGGCCGAGATCTACCAAAAAAACGAACTATTCCAGACCCTCCGGAACGCGGACGCCCTCCAGGGTAAATGCGGGCGCTGCGAGTACCGGGCCCTTTGCGGAGGATCCAGGGCCCGCGCTTTCGCCCTGGCCGGGGATGTCATGGCCGCCGACCCCTTTTGTTCCTACCAACCCTCCTAAAAAAATCAGGATTGAGGAATTAGGAGCTAGGAATTTAACGGCGTTATCATCCACCCCAACACAACCACTCCGTTCTTTTCTTTGCGGTCTCCGCCTATTACCCTGAGGCTCTCGAAGGGTTCTTCGGTAAGATCCCAGTGTTTAGCTTTGCTTTAAAATTCCTGGTTCCTCATAACTAATTCCTGAGACGGAGTCGAGGATGTTTCCCAAAGAACATGGAGCTTGGAATGTCTTGTTGGTTTCATTGGCCGCCGGCTGGTTGACCCTAGGCCACTGGACGGGGCCGGCCTTCGCCGCGACGCTCATTTGGTTTTCCGCTTTCATCCTGAGGGCCCCCCTTTCCACCGCCCGCCAATACCGGATCGCGGACCCTCCCAAAGCCAAGCGAGCCCTGGTTTTTTCCCTCTTACTCGCCGTTATTTTCACAGGGTCCGTCTGGTTTTTTTGGAACCAAGCGCCCCGGGAGTCGCAACAACTTTTCCTTTTAGCGGCGGCCCCCCTGGGCAGCTTGTTATTCGTCCTGGCCCTTGTCCGGCGCTCCCTTCGGATTTTATGGGCGGAGTTGCTTGGATTCGCTTTTCTCACGCTCGGCGCCCCGGTCCTCTATTTAACCGGCCCCAGTGCATCCTTCGAAGCGGCTTGCCTTCTTTATATAATGCTGGCTGGTTATTTTATTATTTCCATATTTTACGTCCGGATCCGTTTGGCTTGGTGGCATGGGTATCGGGCAGGGGAAAACCGGACTTCATTTCAAAGGATGGGAGATCTCAAGTGGGTCTTGGCGGCGGGCGCCCTGTGGGTCATCGTCGTTTTCAATTTTCCCGGAGCTGGGCCTTGGCAGGCCGCAGCTCCCCTGGCCGCCCTGGGCCGGATCTTGGCGGGGGCCCTCACAGGTCGTACGGATCTTCCCATGATGCGGTTGGGTCTCCGGGAGGCAGGTCAATCCATTGTTTTTTTAGTTTTGGCCCTGGTTGGCTGGAAATAATTCAAATTGTCCAGGCCCAACCATCATCCCTTTGAACAGCTTTAATCCGTGGACCGGCTTTTTTTCAATATTTCAACGACTTCCTCATCCGTGACCTGGGTAAAATCCTGGAAGAAATCCCCGATCGCTTTGAAGTCCGGACGAACCGCCAGGACCACCACCTCATCGGCTTCCGCCTTGAGGATTTCAACCGCCTCCGGCGGAGCCACCGCCGCCGCGACCACGACCTGGGCCGGCTTTTGGGAATCCACTTCCCGGATAGCCGCCTGCAAGGTCGAGCCGGTGGCGATGCCGTCATCTACCAGGATCACCAGCCGGTTGGTCGCGCTCAAGGGTTCCCGATGGGGGGTATAGAGCTTCCGCCGGTGTTCTAAGAGCCTGGTTTGATGCCGGACCTCTTCCTGCAGGTAGCCCGGCGTGACCGCGAGGTGCTGGGCATAGGCGGCGGTGGTTAAGGCGCCTCTTTCACTGACGGCTCCCATGGCATATTCGGGATTACCGGGAGACCCCAATTTATGGACCAAGACTACGTCCAGTTCGCCTCCCAATTCCGCAGCGATGATTTTTCCCATGGGCACGGCTCCCCGGGGGATCGCCAATACCAAGGGGTTCTTCCCCTTATAAGCGTAAAGCTTGGGACAAAGGAACTTGGCGGCTTCCTGCCGGTTTTTGAAGATTGGATTTTTCTTGATCCGCACCGCCATGGGGTTTACCTCGGTTTTTTTTTGACGTTGGAGTGGGTGTTAAGCCGGAACCCAAACCAAATGGGGCAAAAATGAAAATAAGCGGTCGCCACAAGGGCCGCCCCCGATGTTAAAAAAAACCAATGGAGCGGACCAGCCACGAAAAAAGAATAAACAAAAAGGGCGAACCCCGCTACCCAGCGGACTTGGCATTCCCTATCCCCGACGTTTCTCAAAATATCCTCCCAAAATCAATCCGTCATTCTCAATGGGTGGTTTTTATTTCCTAACTACTCATTCCTCATTCCAAATAATTTTTTTAGTCCAGTATGCCCATCTTGATGGCCCTGGGAAAAAGGATGTTGTTTTCCAGGTGCACATGACGGTGGATGTCCAATTCCAGGGCCCTCAACCCGCGGTACAGCTCCTTCAAGGACTCGCAGGCGTCCACCGGCGTGGTGTAATCCCTGGTTAAGCGTCGGATCTCGTTCCATTCGTCTCCGGTCATATCATGCTCCCAGGCCAGGACGCTCAGGGGATGGCTGTTTTGGGAAAGAAAGTTGAAAGGATTGGCCGATTTTTTGCCCTCCGCCATTATCCTCTCCATGAGTTTGAGATAGGAAAAGACCACCCCTTCCTCCATCGCCAAGTGGCCTTCCATTTCCGAGGCCATGTCCCGGAGGATATTTTCCAGTTGGAACAGCTCGGTGTGGCGGATCCCGTGGATTTGGGCCACCTTGGCGGAAAGATTCTTGAGGCGGGCCAGCTGGATCCGGGTAAAGGCATGGTGTTGTTCAACGATATGGTCGATGATCTCGGACATGCTCCTGTCCCGCCAGTCCACGACCTCTTCCGGGGTGACGGGTCCTTCCCCCCGAATGTTGCGAAGGGAGGACAGGACCTGCTCCGCCGGGACGCCGGCCTGCCGGCAGGCATCCTCCAAAGGGCGCTTTCCCCCGCAGCAATAATCGATCCTCATGTCCTCAAAAAGGGGTATCGCTTCCCGCAACCGCGACGCGATTTCCCCTACCGGGCTGGTCAATTCGATTTTCATGGGCTTCTCCTCGCTGCGGTTTAATTCTTAACCTAAATTCGCTGCTTCCCTGGACCTTTGGTTGAGGAGCTTGGCTTCCGCGGCGATCACTTTAGGGAATAGGATCCGGTTTTCAACGCGGATATGCCGATGAAGGTCGATTTCCAGAAGCCTCATATCCCCCATCCATTTCCGGTATTCCTCCCCCGCGTCGGCGGGAATGTGGTACTCACGGGTCTTTTCCTTGATGCGGTTCAGAACACGGTGAATTTCCTCGTCCTCGTGCTGCACCACCCCGATCAGCATCTCGATGCCCTCCTCGTCCAACAACGGAGCCTTCTCGACGCTCGACACTAAAAGATAAAAGGGGAATAGCAGCCGTTCCTCTTCCCCCATGTGCTGCAAAAAGGTTTCCTTAAACCGGTTGAAAAGCCTTTTCAACTCGAATAACTCCGGATGGTTCTCCCCGTCGCTCTGGACGGCGGCGGCAAGGATGCGTTCCAGCCTCGGCAGTTCCTTGGACATATAGTCATGGTGCGTGAAGAGGATATAGCCGATCAATTCGGGAATGCCGTAGCCGGCCAATACTTTCTCGTCCAAAAGCTTGGACTGGCTGGAACAGATGTCCAACTGGGCTTCAAGGTCGTTGGTCGAAAGCCCCCTGAGGGAACAAATATCGGCGAGGGAGAGCCCTAAGGTGACTTCCGAATTCAGTCCCATTTGTTGGAGCGCAAGCAGGTATTTCGGATTTTCCTCGATCAAATCGGATAGGGGTTTGTTGTAATCCAAGGCGTTCATGGGAAACCTCCTGGGTCGTTATTTCTTTCTTCTTTATACCTCGGGGGGAATTTCGCTCGTATGACGAGGATCACCATGATTTTTGATGCCAAAAGGCCACCCCCAGGCCCGCCAAATCGTGGCGGCCAAAGCGGATCCCAACGCGATACCCCAGTCCTTGAGGCTGAGGGGCTCTACTTGAAAAACGGAGGCAAGCCAGGGGATTTGAAACAGGATGGGAAGTGAAAATGCCGCGAACCCGCAAACCCACCAAAATCTTTTCGTCCTAGGGAAAGCCGCCTTCCACCAGGGCCGCTCCATGGCGCGGGCATCCCAAATATGAACCAAGCTTCCCAGGATATAGACACAGAAGGCCATGCTTCGGGCGTGAACCACCCCCTCCGGCAAACGGGCTAAATAGGTCCACAATACGGCCGTCATCAAAAAAAGACCCGAAAAGACCGACAACATCACGGGGACGATCCCCAACAGCGGGGCCCGGGGATCACGGGGAGGCCGCTTCATCTCATTCTCGTCCAGGGGTTCTTCCTCAAAAACCAACGCGGAGACGGGGTGCTGGATCAGTTCGAGCCAGACCAAATGAACGGGTAATAGTAAAAGAGGCACCCCTAGGAGGGGGCAGGCCAGCGCTATTCCGACCGACGGCAATTTAAACGAAATGAGGTACGAAAAAGATTTCTGGATGTTGGCGAAAATCCGCCTCCCTTCCCTGACCGTAGCGACGATGGAGGTAAAACTATCTTCCAACAGGATCATGTCCGCCGCGGCTTTCGCGACTTCCGTACCTTTCCGCCCCATGGCGATGCCGATATGGGCCCGTTTCAAGGCGGGAGCGTCATTGATACCGTCGCCCGTCATCGCGACCACTTCCCCGGATTTTTCCAAGGCATCCACAATGGCGTATTTTTGTTCCGGCTGTACCCGGGCGAAGACAACTCCCTTCCTCGCCTTTTGGGCGAATTCCACGGGGGTCAGTTTTCCCAATCCGGGAACGTTGATCACATCGTCCGGCTCGTGGATGATTCCAGCGGCGTCCGCTACCGCGTGGGCGGTTAACAAGTGATCACCCGTGATGATCTTGATCCGGATGCCGGCTTCCTGGCACTGAGCCACGGCGCCCGGAACATCGGGCCTTAAGGGATCCCGGAATGAAAGGAATCCCAAAAACTTCAGCCTTGTTTCATCGCTTTCCCTTTCACCCGTCATTTTACCGCCTTCCCTGGCCGCGACCGCGAGAACCCGGGAGCCGTGGGCGGCCAACCGCTCGTTTTCCCTTTCGATTTTTCGTTTGTCCTCGATCGAGATTTCACAATGGTCCAGGACGCCTTCCAGAGCGCCTTTGGCCACCACCAGCCAAAGATTTTCGCTTTCCTTTTTTTTCCAAACGTGGGACATGTGTTTTCCCACCGGGTCAAAATCGTAATCGTAAACCAAGGACCATTGATGGTGAATCAAGGAAACATCCACCCCCTGCCGGAGGGCCTGGGCCAATAGGGCTTTTTCCATGGGATCCGCCGGGGAAAACTCGCAAGCCATGACGGCCGCCTCTAAGACGGCGCCTTCCAGGATTCCTTTCGCCATGGGACGACAGGATTCCAGGGCAAATTGCGCCTGGGTCAAGGTCCCCGTTTTATCCACGCAGATGACCGTGGTGGCGCCTAAGGTTTCCACACTGCCTAAATTTTTGATGAGTACGCCTTGTTTGGAAAGCCGCCAAGCCCCCAGGCTCAGGAAAACGGTCAGGACTAACGGAAACTCTTCCGGAATAACCGCGATCCCCAAACTAATGGCCGCGAGGATCGCGGCGGAAAAACTTGAACCCCTCCAATACATGATCGAAAAGATGGAGACAATCACGATCCCCGCGGCCAGGGCCAAGCGCCTGACGATCGCTCCCGTTTTTTTTTGCAGGGGTGCCTGTTCGCCGCTCTCCTCATCCACCAGTACGGAGATTTTTCCATAACGGGTGCGGCGGCCTGTTTCAAGAATCTGGCCCAATCCATGCCCGGTCAAAACGGTTGAACCGGCCGAAAAAGTGCGGGCCTCGTTCCCAGCCGGTTCAGACCCATCCTTCACCGGCCCTTTAACGACCGGTTCCGATTCACCGGTTAACTGGGATTCATCCACGGATAAATTGGCGCAGCGCCGCAACACCCCATCCGCGTGTATTCCGCTCCCCTCTTGGAGTAAAAGAATATCTCCCGGAACCAACTGATCGGTGGGAATGGATAATTCCAGCCCATCCCGCAAAACACGGGATTGGGGGGCTACGGCTTCGGCAAGTTTTTTTAAAGCTTCCCGTGACCGAAATTCCAAAGCGACGTCCACGAACAATACGGGAAAAACAGCCGCCAAAAGGATGAGGGCGTCCCTGGGATCCCCTAAAAAAAAATAAAGAAGGGAAGCCGCCAAAAGCATGAGGGCCATGGGATCGGCCATTGTTTTAAGCAAAATTTTGATCCGGGCGAAAGGAGGCTGAGCCATCAAGCGGTTGGGGCCGAAAAGTTCCAGCCTCGCGCGGGCTTCCGCGGAGGTGAGTCCTGTTTCCAAGTTGGTGAATTGAATTGGTTCCATGGGATTCAGTGTGGGACCTTCCCGGAGGTTGGGTT
>CAZUXW010000034.1:29143-31131 GCA_964624625.1 uncultured bacterium | reverse complement strand
CAAGTGACAGGGCGTTGAAAAGGATAGAAGATTAACGAAGGGCTGAAAAACTGTCAAGAATAAAGGGTAAAGGGCCAAGCGGGGGGACCGGTCCCCTCCCAAAATGGGAAAGGGGACGAAAAGGGTTGAAAGGGGAGGCTCTTTTTCCCCGTGTCCCCCTGGGAGGGGCGGGGATATAATCCTATACTGAACTCGATTTTAATCCTGTTTTCCAAAGGGGCGGACCATGGCCTTGTGGATCCTATTGGGGATTGCCGTCTTGTTGGCCTTGTATTTCATTTCCATCTACAATTCCCTGGTGAGCTACCGGGTCGAGGTGGACAACTCCTGGAGTCAGATCGACGTTCAATTGAAGCGGCGCCACGACTTGATCCCGAACCTGGTGGAAACGGTCAAGGGCGTGATGCAATTCGAGAAGGACACCCTCACCCAAGTGATGCAGGCCCGCTCCGCCGCCATGGGAGCCGCCAATCCCTCGGACCGGATCAAGGCCGAGAACGACATTACCTCGGGACTGGGCCGCCTGATGGCGGTTTGGGAAAATTACCCGACCCTGAAATCCAACGTGAACGCCTCCCAGCTCCAGGAGGAATTGACCTCCACGGAAAACAAGATCGCCTATGTAAGGGGCCATTACAACGACGTGGTGGCCAACCTCAACGCCCAGGTCCAGCAGTTTCCCTCGAACCTGGTGGCAGGCGCCTTCGGCGTCCAGCCCAGGGAATTCCTGAAAGCCGCCGAGACCGACAAGGAAGTCCCGCAAGTTAAACTATAAAAATATCGCCACGGATGAACAGGGATTAACAGGGTTGGCTTTAAGGCTTCGAACGGAAAATATTTAGGTTTATCTGTGTTCATCCCTGTTCATCTGTGGCAAATAGGTTATTGAGGTTTAGCCTTGTTCTATTCCCTTCCTGAGGAAACGGTTTTCGAGGCCAAGCGGCGCACCCGCCGGGCGACTTTTTATTTTTTCATCCTGCTGGTATTCCTCTACGTGGTCTTCCTGGACCTGCTGGCCGTCGCGGTCCACCTTTTCTTCGCCCTCTGGCTTCAGGCCCAGTTTCCCGAATTCGGGAAGCCCGGTCCCCCCAGCCTCCTGCTGCCGGTGGAGTGGGGAACCCCCTTGGCCGTGTTGTTGGCGGTCTTCCACTTTTTCTCGGCCCGGAATAAAAGGCTGGAAGATTTGTTGAGCTCCCTGGGGGCCAAACCGGCGGACCCGCATGACAGCTACCACCTCCAATTCATCAACCTGGTGGGGGAAGCGGAGGCCGCAACGGGAATCCACGGAATCCGTCCGGTCGTCCTTTCCTCTCCCGGCTGCAACGCCTTTTCCCTCCAGGACGGCCAGGGCCAGTCCGCGATCGGCGTCACCGACGGCCTCCTTTCCAAGTTGACCCGTCCGGAACTCTCGGCGGTGGTGGCCCATGAGGCCGCCCACCTGGTGCATGAGGATTCCAAGCTGGTGACCACGGCCTGTTTCCTTTTCGGGTTTTTCGGCTCCACCAACGAGGCCTTGAGCCAGGGCATGAAAGCGGATTTGGGGAGCGACGGGAAATCTTCCACCAGCAGCGGAACCCTCTGGGCGGCGGTCTTGATCCTCTGGATCATCTCGGGGATCGGATATTTCATCACCAAGCTGGTCTTCATGGCCATTTCGCGGGAAAGGGAATATCTGGCCGACGCGGACGGTGTGGCCATGTGCAAGGACCCCCTCTCCCTGGCGGAAAGCCTGTACAAAATATCCCGGCGATTCCGGGGCGGCCTGCCGAACACCTACGCCTCGCTGTTTATCATGAACCCCCAGGATTCGGAATGGGATGAGTCCGAGGGTTTTTTCCCGGATTTATTCAGCGACCATCCCCCGGTTTCCCGAAGAATTTCCAAGCTCCTGGGCTGGGCCAAGGCGGATATCGGGGTTCTCCAGGATTTGGACCGGAAAGAGGAAGCGGCGGATAAGCCCGGGGCCGTGAAGGAAGCGGAGGCGCCGG
>CAZUXW010000034.1:26921-29043 GCA_964624625.1 uncultured bacterium | reverse complement strand
GCGCCGGCCGCGCAAAGCCCGGGACCGACCGCCCCAAGCCAGGGTTTTTTAGCCTACCAGGGGAACCAATGGGTGGGTCCCTACCAGCCGGACCAGCTGTTGGCCATGGGGTTGCTCGAACCAGCGACCTGGGTTTGTCCCGCCGGGAGCCAGAATGTGATGAAGGCCTCCGAAGCTTCCCTATTAACGCCCTTGTTCCAATCGAGGGTCCAGGGAGGGGTTCCGGCCAGCGCCTGCCCCAGGTGCAAGGTTTCCCTGCTGCCGGTTAATTATGAGGGAAGCGAAGCGGTGCAATGTTCCTTCTGTAAAGGCTACCTATTGGGGGCGGGAGTGCTGGAGCGGATCATCACCCGCGAGGAAAAAACCTTCACGGCGGAGGAAATTCATAAAGCCAGGGTGTGGCGCGATTCCCAGAGGGGAACCTTGAAGGAAAGGGACTCCTATCCGGAGATAAAGTGTCCCTTGTGCCAGAGCCTGATGGCCAAGGGAATCCATTCCATGCTCACGCAGGTGGTGGTCGACCATTGCTCCAACCTGGAATGCGGAGCCGTCTGGTGCGACGGGGGAGAGTTGGAAACGATCCAGATGATGGTCGAGGACGCGCATAAGGCAAAGTGAAAAACTTTTCACCACCAAGCCCTGGGCGCCTTGGTGGTTGAACCTTTCTTGGCAGCTTGCCTTCAGGAATGAGTCTTCACTATATCTTGTGGATCGTTTTTTTTGCCCCTACCACCGGCATTTATTTTCTTTAATTTCAACGTCCCTCTGTGGTGTAAAAAACCCGGCAAGGTATAATTATCGGACTTTACCGCAGGGGAATTTTATAAGAAGTATCCCCCTATTTTTTTACCACACCTTTTCAACACTATCGGGGATGTCGTCACGTGATGAGGCGTAAAACTTTCAAACTTATTTCCGTTTATTTCACCTTTTGGGTATCGGCCTCGGGTTTTTTACTCCTGCCCCTTGGCGCGTCTGCCCAAATCTCCCTTTCCAAAACCGTCAACAGCGGCGCCGCCTCCCCGGGAAACGCCGTCACCTACAATCTTACCTACTCCAACGCGTCGGTTAATTCCACCTGCTCTGAAACTTTCGAGAGCGGAGCCCTTGGCTCCTTTCCCACGGGTTGGGTGAGTTCGGGAGGGACCTGGACTTTAATTTCCGACAATGGGCCCACGGCGGCGGGAAGCCAGGCGGCCCAGGGAGTGGCGGTCGCGGGAAACTACCCCTATTTGCTCAACAATTGCTCCGGACAAACCGGGGACGGCTACATCCAGGCGGACATGAAAATCGGGGCAGGCGGGGCCCAGGACGGCGTCCTGCTTTTTCGGTTCAACGGGACCGCCACGGTCAACGGGTCCAACTATCAAACCATCATCAGCGCCGGGACCGCCAACAACGTGTCGGTGGACTATTGGGATAACGGCACCGCCACTTTCCACAACGTGGCCAATGGCAGCGCGGTGATCAACGCCAACGCCTGGAACACGGTAAAATTCGAGGTGACGGGAACGGGGCCCGTGACCTTGAAACTTTCCGTCAATGGGACCCAAGTTGTTTCCGGCACCACGGCCTTTTCCATTCCCACGGGACAGGCTGGCCTCCAATCCAACGACGGGAGCACGGTCCGTTTCGACAACGTTTCCATCGTGGAGTACCCTCAGGCTTACGGCGTCACGGTGACCGACGTCCTGCCGGCGGGATTGACTTACACCTCTTCCAGCGGCTCGCCGGCGGTGGTTGGGCAAAACGTGGTTTGGACCTTGGGCAACCTGGCCGCCGGCGCCAGCGCGGTCTTGACGGTGACCGGCACGGTGGGTAATTGCGGCATCACCCTGGTCAATAGCGCGGCGGTGGATAGCGGGACACCCAAAAACAGCGCGGCTTCCAACGCCGTCACGACGGTCATCCTGGCCTGTACGCCCACTCCCAGTAATACGGCGACGAATTCACCGACAAGGACTCCGACCCCAACCCCTTCCTTGACCCATACCGGGACCAATTCGCCGACAACTACCCCGACGAATACGCCGAGTCCCACTCCCAGCAGGACTCCGTCCCCGACCTTGACCGATAGCCCCACGCCGAGCCCCACCGCGACGCCGACCAATACCGCCAGCAA
>CAZUXW010000034.1:0-26821 GCA_964624625.1 uncultured bacterium | reverse complement strand
ACGCCCAGCCGGACGCCGACCATGACGCCGACGGAAACGGCTACGTCCAGTCCTACGGACACACCCAGCCCAAGCCCAACCGACACTTCCAGCAAAACCCCCACCTCAACGGCGACCGATACGGCAACCCTGAGCCCTACGGTGACGTCCACCAATACCTCGACCGATTCGGCGACCGAGACTCCCTCGGCCACCTTGACCGCCACTGGGACCGAAACAGCAACCCCCACCGCCTCCAACTCCCCGACGGAGACGCCGGTTCTTACGGATACTTTTACGCCGACCCTCTCCCCAACTTTGACCTATAGCTTCACGCCCTCTTACACGGATACCTTTACCTATAGTCCCACCCCTTCCTACACGCCAACGATCACCCCGACGCCGACGTCAACCTTGCCCCCCGGCACCTTCACCTCGACTCCGGGATTGACGGATACCTTGACCCCTTCTTTTACGCCCACCCTGAGCTTCACCCCAACCTATTCCTACACGCCCACCTTGACCGCCACCCAAACTCCGACGATGACCGAGACCCTGCCGCCGGGAACCGGCACTTATACTCCCGCCCCGACCCACAGCTTCACGCCGACTTACAGCTGGACCCCGACCTTGACACCGACGCCTTCCTATACACCGACTCCAACCCTCAGCCATACTTCCACGCCCACGGATTCGATGACGACGACTCCCTCGGCGACGCCTTCTTCGACGCCAACGGATACCTTGCTTTCAACGGAAACCGCCACGGCCAGCAACACGCCAACCTTGAC
Source organism: uncultured bacterium (assembly GCA_964624625.1). GTDB lineage: Bacteria > Oederibacteriota > Muellerivitia > Muellerivitales > Muellerivitaceae > PALSA-1180. The sequence continues at coordinate 26,051 of CAZUXW010000034.1, read as the reverse complement.
CGTCACCAACAGCCCCAGCCAAACGCCCACCTTGTCGCCCTCCGCCACGCCCTCTCCCAGTCCGACGAACACGCCCAGCGAGAGCCTGACGTCCACGGCTTCCGCGACCCCGTCCTTGACCGCCAGCCGGAGTCCCACCCTGACGCCGACGAATACACCCTCGGTCACCCCGACTTCCACCGGTTTAAACGGAGCGACCGAGACACCCACCGATACGCCGACGGTTTCCCCGACCGGGATTTCCGGTTGCGGAGGGGAAACGCTGGCCATTTTTGATTCCCGCGGTGAGTTGGTCCGGAGCCTCTGCGGCCTGCTGCCGGTCTTGCCGCCCCAATCCATCGATTTCACGGCCTCCTCCTTCCTCCAAGCCCAGACGGGGATCGGGGGGAGCCTCACCCTCTATGTGAATGGCCAAGCCGCCGTGGTTTGGGACGCCACCAACGGGGCCGGAAAAATCGTGCCCAATGGTTTTTATCATTTGGTGCTGACCCAGGTTTTTACCGATGGAACCTCCGCCCGAAGGGAAAAGGATATTTACATCGGGCCCGAGGGGCAAACCACATCGGTTCAATTGAGGGCCCAGCCCAATCTCGCCAGGCCGGGGGATACCATCCTCTTTTCCGCTTGGCTGGGCTCGAGCCCGGTGGATGAGCGGAGTTTCGTGAGGGTTTATTCGATCGGCGGCGAAAAGGTGAGGTCCCTGAGGACGTCCCGGGGCCAGGCGTCGTGGGACCTGACCAACGGCCAGGGCCAGGCGGTGGCTTCGGGGATTTATTTGATCCTGTTGGACGGCGTGGACCCCGCCACCGGCGCCCCGGCCCGCAAGACGATCAAAGTGATTGTATTAAGGTAACCCAAAGGCTGTTCGCCATAGATGAACAAGGATGAACTCAGATAAACAAAAGGCCTTTTTGATTTTTAAAACCCTTTGGGATTTAGCTGTTTTTATTCAGGAGTCCATTCCATCCGTGTTAATCCGTGTTCATCCGTGGCAAAATTGATTTTCTTCGTGTTCTTCGGGCCTTCGCGGTTAAAATGTTTTGGTTATGGAAATCATCCTCCTCCGTCTCGACCGAATCGGCGATTTCATCCTGGGCATTCCCTCCTACCGGGCCCTGCGCCAGGCCTATCCGGAGGACCGGGTCACGGTGGTGGTCCCTTCCGACGTGGCGGAGCTGGCCAAGGCCTGTCCCTACTTTGATGAAGTCGTCATCTATGACGCCCTTTGGCTCCTGCCGGGCTGGCCCCTTTCGGACCGTTGGAGATCCGCCTGGAAACTCATCAAGTTCCTCAGGGCCAACAAGGCTGGATGGGTCCTGAATTTCCGCTATCAAAACCGCCTGGACCCCCTGGTGACGGGATGGTCGGGCGCGGCCAGGCGCACGGGCTACGACCTGGGCTGGGTAAGCCGGTTTCTGACCGACAAGGTTTCCCCGCCGGATTCCCAACTCCACCAATTGGACAGGAACCTCCAATTGCTCCAAGCGGTGGGAGTGACCGGCGGGTCGCGGGAATTGGAAATATGGTTCGATGAGCATGACAAGAAAACGGCGGAGCATTACCTGCCGGCCCAAGAACTCCTGCCAGGCACCCCCCGCATCGCCGTCCATATCGGCGCGGCCACGCCTTCCAAGCGGTGGAGGGAAGAGAGCTTTGAGGTTTTAATCCACGAGCTCCACGCCCTGACCCAGGCCGACATCCTGATCCTCGGGGGCGAGCAGGATTCCGCCTTCGCCCATGAGGTGGTGGATGGATTGGAATGCCCTGTCATCAATTTGGTGGGGAAGCTCACCCTGCGTCAGATGGCGGTGGTGATCCGTCGTTGCCAGGTGTTTATCGGATGTGATTCCGGCTCCACCCACCTGGCGGCAGCCTGCGGGGTGCCGGTGGTGAGCCTTTTTTCCGCTGCCAACGAGGTGGAGGTTTGGAAGCCCTGGGGGCCGAAAGTGAAGGTCCTGACCAAGCATCCCGCCTGCTCGCCCTGCAAAAGTTACGACTGCAAGAGGGATGACGGTTATTTCTGCATGGCGGAAATCCAGGTCGAGGACGTGGTGGCGGAAGTGAAAACCTTTTTGGAAAATAAAGATTGAAATCCGGCGTCACCCGGTTTTCGTGTTTCCGAAATAAAAATCGGGAAACAGTTTAAAGGGCTTTTTTTATAGGGTTTAACGGTTATTGGTTGGAGATGGATTTTGGTCATATGGGTTTGGGTTAGAGTATAATTTTTCTCAATCTTCGCCGGTTATCGGGGTTCGTATGAAAAAAAATATATTTTTTGTCCTCGCCGCCATTTGGTCCCTCTCGTTGATGCTGACCTCAACCGCCTGCCAGAAGACCTACACTTTAGGCCCCTTGGCGGTGCCCACCAACACGCCGGTCTTCACCAATAGCCCGACGAAAACCGGAACGCCTACCAGGACCCCCAGCAACACCCCGACGGTAACCCCGACCTTCACGGCGGGACTGACTCCTCCGCCCATGAACATCTATTGCTCCTCCGAAACGGCCCCCTTGAAAACCGGTTCCGGATCCTACGGCATCCATTACGCCACGCAAATGATTCCCCTGTGCGACGGCTGGATGCTGTACGGCGACTTGACGACCAACAAAATCCAGGCGGTCAACGCCCTCTATGGCATCGTGGGAAGCAGCTACCAGCTCAGCGCGGTTCCGGGGGAATTGGCCTATGACCCGACGACCGGATTTTTATACGCGGTCCTCACCGGCGCGTCCTTCGTGGCCAAGGTGGATTTAAACAACGGGACGGTCACCAACATCATGCTGCCGGCGGAAGGCGTCCACTTGGCCGCGGCGAATAACGGCAGGTTTTTCGTGACCTTGACCACCAATTACAACTGGCCCAACGAGTACATCAGTTACATCGACGGGAACAGCAACACGGTCCTGAGTTCTTTTTCCATGGGTTCCTTCAACGCGGACGCCTACATCGCCTGCAGTTCGGCCGGGACCACCCTTTACGTGGGGGCGGATGGATGCTCCAACTGCACGACCTACCAATTCGCCTTTAACACCGGCACTTACGCCCTATCCACCCAGTTCACGGCCAGCGGGACCTACACGTCGAACGGGGAGGACATGAGCATATCGCCCGATCAAAATCATTTGGTTTGGGTCAACGGCGGGGGCAACGGCGGCGGGTACACTATTTTTGATATCTTCACGACCAATATCAACAACACCTACGGTTCATTCGCCACGGGAGCCTATCCCACCTCGGCGGGTTTTTCCCCTGATTCGGCCAATATCGCCGCGACCAACGGCAGTGACCTGCAGGTTTTCAGCGTGACCACCCACGCGGCGAGCAAGTCCACTTGGGTCGGAGCGGCGCCGGGAGTAACCTGCTGTCCGACGAACATTTACGATTTGTTGAAAACACGCTTTTCCAAGGGCGGGGGATATGTCTTCGGCTTGGACGTTCCCACCTACAGCAATCCCGCGCCTTCCACGATTGTTTGGGAATCTTTTCCCTGAGGGATTTAAACCAACAATTATTTATCGTCCTGGGTGAGCCCTTCGAGAACCTCCGGGCCAAAGTGAAATAGTCCTGCTGAATTATTGGTTTAAGAAGTCCTTTTAAACCAACAACAACTCGTCGTCCTGGGTAAGAAAGCGCCACTTGCCTGATTCCACATCCAGGTTCAGTCCGCCGATCCTGGTCCTCTTCAATTCCAACACTTTCAACGAGGTTTTAAATTTCGTGTCCTTCAGGCTCCCGAAGAGCCGGCGGATATGGCGGTTCTTGCCTTCCTCCAACACCACCTGCAATTTCGTCTTGTGGCCGGCTCCGCCCTCGATGGTGACTTGGAAAGCCTTCAAAAGTTCCCCCGAATTTTCCACGCCCTTCACGGCTTGCTTGATATGGGCTTGGGTCACCAGGCCCCGGACCCAGACCTCGTAGGTTTTTCGGCAGGAACCGGGACGCATGAGGCTGTCGGCCAGCTTGGAGCTCTTGGTGAAGAGTAGAAGCCCCTTGGAATCCAGGTCCAGCCGGCCCACAGGCTTCCAATTATCCTCATAGGCCCATTCGGGCAGGAGGGCATAGACGGTCTTGCGGTCCTTCTCGTCGGAGCGGGTGACGACATAGCCCTTGGGCTTGTTGAGCATCAAATACTTCGCGTTGGTGGTGGGGGCTTTTTCGCTTGTCATAAATCCATTTCACCACGAAGTACACGAAGGGCACAAAGTAAATCTTTTTTGTTTTTAATCATTGTTTGAGCCGAATTTCGTGAACTTGGTGAACTTCGTGGTTAATGATGGTTGAGATCCTGCATTATCTTTTCGGCGGCTGCCTGCCCGCTGGCGATGCAGTCCGGGATGCCCACGCCCCTCAAGCCGTTGCCGGCCAGGTAGAGGCCCTTGATCTCCGAGGCCTTTTGTTCCAACCGGGCGGCCTGGCTCAAGTGGCCGGGCCGGAAGTAGGACATGGAAGCTTTGTAAGTCGCCAGGTGCTGGACGATGGGTTCGCTCCGCAATCCCAAGACCGGCTTTAACTCCGCTAAAACCTTGGCCACCACCGCCGCCTCGCCTTGGGACTTGACCAGTTCCACCGCTTCTTTTCCCAGGAAAGCCCGGATCAGGGCGTAGCCTTCGGGAGCCCGGCCCTCGAATTTTTGGCTGGCGAAGGTGCAGCCCACTACCAATTTATTTTCCCGGGAAGGCACTACGAATCCGAACCCGTCCAGGGGATGGTTCACATCCTGGCGGCGGAATCCCAGGTTCAGGGTGGCGGAGTCGTGGGCCGGGATTCCGGTCAGGAGCTTATCCCATTCCTTGTCGAGGGATCCAAGCAGGGTCCTGATTTTAGTGGGTTGAATAGCCAGGACGACCGCGTCCGCCTCGCGGTTGTGCCCGTTGACGGACATTTCCCAGCTTCCCTTGTCGGTGGGCTTCAAGGTTTCCACGGGGCTTTGAAGCCAGACGGACTCGGAGGGGATTTGGGCAGCCAGGGCGTCGGAGAAGGTCTGCATTCCCTTTTTGAAACTGACGAAGAGGGAATAGCGCGCGCCGGAAACTTGAGGTTGTTGGCCCATTTTACGGGCGGCCATGGCCTTTAATAAGGAACCGTACTTGAGCTCCATCTCCTTGAAGCGGGGCATGCAGGCGGCCAGGCTCAAGTCGTCCGGGTCGGCGTTGTAAACCCCGCCGATCAAGGGCTGGGCCAGGGCCTCCAAAACATTTTTGCCCAATCGGCGCCTCACGAATTGGCCCACGCTTTCATCCTGGGGATCCCGGCGCTTTTTCACGAAGGGTTCCAGGGCGGCCCGCAGTTTTCCCAAGGGTGACAATAGAGGAGTGGTCATGAGGGGCCAAATCCGGGTGGGGGCCAAGAGGTAGAAGCCTTCCGGTATGGAGTGGAGCCGGTCCCCCTTGAGGATGAAGGATTGCTTGAGGGTTTGGTTCGTCTTGATGAGCTGGTCTTCCAAGCCGAGCTTTTGGCAGAGGGAGGTTCCGGCCGGTTTTTCCGTGATGAAGCAGTCCGGGCCCTCTTCCATGAGAAATCCCTCCTTGACGAGGGAGCTCAAGGTGCCGCCCGCCTTCTCGCCGGCGTCCAGGACGTTCAGTTCCAGGGGAATATTTTTTTCCTTGGAAAGCTCCAGGAGGCGGTGGGCGCAAGAGAGGCCGCTGATGCCGGCCCCGATGACGGTGACACGAAACATTTTAAAATTCTTTCTGTTGATTGATTGTAGGGCAGATCCCCGCGTGTGCCCTGGGGGGCAGGCACAGAGGCCTGCCCCTACCTTTTTGTTAATCCGGTTGCCCCATCGCCTCTTCCACCAATCCCGCCAGCATAGCAATAAAAGAAGGATGGGTGCCGACGGTTTTGGCCCGCACCATGTGAAGGGCCTTCCACTTGGCCTTTTCCTGGGCCAGGATGTCGATATCGTAAAGCACTTCCACGTGGTCCACCAGGAAACCGATGGGCGCCACCACGCAGGCGGAAAGGGTTTCGTAGGTCCGGCGTTCGATAAAATCCCCCAGGTCCGGCTCCAGCCAGGCTTCCTCGGGACGTCCGCTGCGGCTGGTGAAGGCGGTCTGATAGTAGGGAACTTCCACTTTGGGCATGACATGCTGGCAGGTTTCCTCGAATTGCTGGGAGTAGGGAGATTTGTGGGCCATGGCCCGGGGGATGCTGTGGGTGGTGAAGATCAGCTCCGCCCGGTGGCGGGACTTTTCCTCGGCGGTCAGCTGGGCGAAGGCGGCGGTGATATTTTGGGCGATCGCGTTGATGAATCCCGGGTTGGTGTGCCAGACGGGGGCGTAGGTGATTTGGGGGATGGGTGTTAGGGTTTTCAGGGCCTCGTCCACTTTTTGAACGTACTTGTCATAGGAAGCGGGACTGCGGTGGGGCGCCATGACGATGGCGAAGACTTTCGTTTTTCCTTCCTTGGAAAGCCGGGACAGGGTTTCGGCGATGGTGGGCCTGGAATGGGCAAAGCCCATCACCACGGGGATATCCAATCCCCTGGCTTTCAAAATTTTTTCCAAGGCTTGAGCCTGTTCCCCCGTCAGACGGTTGTAGGGAGAGGAACCGCCGATTTTCCCGTACTGCTGGGCGACCAATTGGAGCCGTTCGGGCGGAATGTTTTTCCCGCGGGTGACGTCTTCCAAGAAGGGAAGGACATCTTCGGGCCTTTCAGGACCCCCAAAGCCGATGAGCATTACCGCGTCAAATTTCAAAACAAACCTTTCTCACCACGGAGTTATACAGAGGGAACAGAGTAAAACAATTCCATTTTGCCACAGATGAACGCGGATTAACACGGATGGATAAAGGGACAAAAAATGCGGCAAACTTTTTTTAATAAAAGACGATATTGGCATTATCCGATTTCATCCGTGTTCATCTGTGGCAAAAAAATATTTCTTTCGGCCTTAACCCGCTCAACTCTGGTCACTCTGTGGTTAGTTAGCTTCTCCAGTTTTTGACCGTTTCCACCAGGGCCAAGGCGTTCTCAACGGGGGTCTGGGGAAGAATGCCGTGGCCCAGGTTGAAGATATGGCCCGGGCGGCCCCCGGCCAAGCGCAGGATTTTTTCCGCTTCCCGCCGGATGTTATCCGGATCGGTGAGGAGGATCGAGGGGTCCAGGTTGCCTTGAACCGCCACCTTGCCCAATTGCTTCCAGGCCTTGTCCAGGTCCACGTGCCAATCCACCCCCACGACCGTGGCCCCGGAATCCTTGATCCAGGGAAAGAAGGGCTCGGTTTGGGTCCCGAAATAAATGACCGGCACTCCCGGTTTCAAGCCCCCGATGAGGAGTTTTAAATAAGGAAGGATCAATCGTTGAAACTCATCCGGGGCCAGGATACCGACCCAGGAATCGAATATTTGGATGGCCTGGACCCCGGCGTCAATTTGGGCGTTCAGGTAGGAGACCGTGGAAGCCACCAGGCGCTTCATTAACTCGTCCCAAAGCACGACATCCCCCAGCATGGACCTGGTGTGGAAATAATCCTTGGAACCCCCGCCCTCCATTAAATAAGAAGCCAGGGTGAAGGGGGCTCCCGCGAAACCGATCAAGGGAATGTCGGGCTTCAGGCGGGCGCGGATTTTTTTGACGGCTTCCATGACATAGCCGAGGTCCCTGGCTCCGTCGACGTCCTTGATCCTTTTAAGGTCGGCGCTGGAACGGAAGGGGTTGCGGATGACGGGTCCGCCGCTTTCCACGAATTCCAGGTGGAAGCCCATGGGTTCGGAAATCAGGAGGATGTCGGCGAAAAGAATGGCGGCGTCGGCGCCGAGGACCTCCTGGGCGCTCACGGTCACTTCCGCGGCCAGGTCCGGGGTCTTACAAAGGTCCAAAAAAGAGACCATGGACCGGATTTGACGGTAGCCGGGAAGATAGCGGCCAGCCTGGCGCATGATCCAAATGGGGGTTCGGGGAGTCGCCTCCTGGCGGCAGGCCCTCAAAAAGAGGCTGTCCTGGAGGAGGGTTTCGGGGCTTTTGAGCGCTGCTCCTGACGGCCGCAACAAGGGGGCGGTTTTCTTTTTTTGGGCGTAAAGTTCCGGGGCTTGTTCGGCGGCCTCCTTGACGAAGAAGCCCATTTTAGGGTGGCTGGGTTCGAAGTCGGGAGGGAGGCGGCATTCCCTCAAGGCCACGGAAGCCACCGGGCCGATGGAACCGATGACCATCCGGTTCAGGGAGTCCCTCAGTTTTTCTTCCAGACCCATTCCCATGGCCACCTGGAGAAGGTGGTAGACCTGGGTGGCGGTGGTGAAGAGCGCGACTTGGGCCTCGCCCTTCACGATGGTTTCGATCAAAGCTTTCAGGGGGCGGATGTCCTCCGGCAGGGCCCAGCGGTAAACCGGGACGCTGGTGACTTCCTGCGCACCGCGGTCCCTCAGGGCCTGGAGGAACTCCTCGTTGGGCGTTCCATATTCCTGGACCACCACCCTCAATTTTTTGACGGGCTTGTAGTTATCCAGGAGCTGCAAAATTTCCTTCCAGGTATTGGGCTCCGGCACCACGATGGAGGCTTTCAAACCAAACTCGGTCAAGGCCTTCGAGGGTTTAGGCCCACGGGCCACCATGAAGGTTTTTTTGAAGGCCCTCTCCACCCGGCTTTTCGCGTATTTGGTTTCCAGGGTCTTGAAGAGGGTCCCGGTCCCGACTCCGGTCATAAAAACGACGATATCCACCAGGCCCTGTTGAAGGGTTTCGAAAAAGTCGAACGCGGCCTTGTTTTGAGTGAGGGGTATTTCCCTCATGGAGGGCGCGACCTGGGCTTTACCCCCGTTGCGCAGGATCAGGTCTTCCATTTCCTTGGCCATGCGGCTCTCGAAGGCCGCGACGGTCATGCCAGTGAAACCCTGGATTTCGATTTCGTGGGAGGGGGGAGACATAACGCTGTTCCTTTAGCTGAGTTTCAAGCGTGAAAGGCCAAGACCCGGAGACCGGGACATCCAACCATTGGAGGGGAGGGACATGGCAGCAGTATAAAAGTGAAAAAGGAGGAAATCCAGGAAACTTCCCGGTCAAAATTCTGATGACAAGGAACGGTTTATTTTCAAGAATAAGGCATGAGCCCTCAGATCGAGCTTCCGCCGCTTCTCCGGTCGCCCTTATTTTATTTTGGCGTTTGGGCCTCGGCGAACGGCCTGCTTTCCTACGGGTCCCTTCCCCTTTCGGCCAGGCTATGGATCGGACTCACGGGTATCCTGCTCCCTTGGGCCTTTTACCGGATGGAAAGGCCAAAGCAAAAGGGAGGAACGGACCCCTTTGAGTTGAAGTCCTTCAATGTTCCCAAGGGGTTGGTGTTCATCGCGCTTGGTTTGGCCCTGTTTTTCCGTTTTTACCGGTTGACCGACCTGAGCCTTTGGCCCGACAAGAACGAGGGTATTTTTGGGTCCAACGCGGTGGAATCCTCCATTCATTGGGACCTGCCATTTTTCTTTTCGGTCGGTGATGACCCGCCCTTTTACAGGTTCCTACAGGCTGTTTTTTTCAAGTGGGTGCCACCCTCCCTTTTGAGCTTGTGGCTTTTACCCGCCCTCCTCTCCAGCGCGACCCTTTTCGCCGCTTACGCGGCGTCGAAGCAATTTTTCTCCCGGTCTTTCTCCCTGCTGCTCGCAGGCTTGTTCGCCCTGGGTTTTTGGCCGTTATATTTGGGCCGCTTTTCAATGATCGGCGTTTTGCTGCTTTTGTGGGAATGTCTGGCGCTTGGATTTTGGGGGGCATTCCTGAAAGCCCGATCGTCCCTGGCCCGGAAAATAACGATGGCCGGACTTGGCCTCTGTGTCGCGGGGGGTTTTTATATTTATGTTTCCTGGGCGGCGGCGGCCCTGGTGACCGGGCTCTTTTTATTTTACTGGGCCGCAACCGATTGGAAAAAGCGCAGGACTTTTTTCCTCCTTTTTGTCGCGGTCACAGCGGCAGGGTTCATCCCGTTCGGGTGGGAAGCTATCCGGCATGGCTATGGCGCCCATATCAGGGACATGGGAGAGGTGAAAGGCGCTTTTTCCCCGGCGGAACGCCTTGCCCTTTGCGGGCGTTATCTCGCTGAAATTTTCTGGGGAGCGGATATAAAGGGTTTTTGTTTTGGGCCCTTTTGGGGTGGATTTTTAAATCCCATCGCGGGGTCCCTCTTGATGGTGGGAGCGGCTGAACTTTCCGTCCGGGGCCGGAGGGGGGTTTTTGGGGGGATGGTGTGCGCTTTTTTCATCCTGATGCTTCCGGGATTCGCCTCCCACGACGTTGAAATGTTGAGGGTCCTGATCGTTATTCCTTTATTGTTTATCCTCATGGCGGCGGGTTTTAGTTTGTTGGTTTCTTGCGTCCCCTCTCCCCGGCGGGGAATCCTGGCGGTCCTGCTCCTGGCCTTTTCCTCGCTGTTGGATATTTATCATTTGACGGTTCCCTACGCCAAGGCTTGGGATCCCCGGGGCGATTATTTAAAATCCACCAAATCCGAAGAATCCCTCAACGCCTTTCAAATAATGAAGGCAAAGGCCCTCAAGGACGGACCAGGTTGGCTCTTCCTGGATTATGTGGCTGTGCCCTTGGACCAAACCCTGCTCATCGCCAGCTATCCTTTTAACGCGGTGTATCACCCTTTGCCCGGCGGGGCTACCCCGCGTTGGATGGCTTTTTTAACGAATGTAAATTACGAGCCTTTTTTGCGGGAAAGGTTTCCGGAGGCCCAGTGGTTTATTTTGGGTTCCCAACTCATGCCCTGGGACGGGGAATTGATGCTGGGGGTTTTACCGGTAACCCCCCGAACCCAAACGACGGCCGATCAATGGTTGAAGGCCCAAACGGCTTTTCACCAATTGACCCGGGATATTCTCCTCCAAGGGGAGGGAAGATCGCGCGAGGAAATTGTCGAAAAATTTTTAAGGGAGTATCCCCGGATCCAGGGAGATCCTTTCCTGGAGTCGGTTTTCTGGGAAGCCGCTTATTTCAACCACAGCGCGGACAAAAATTTCCTGGCCTCCATGGCCGACCTAAGGAGGGTTTTGAGGGATGGTTATCCCGCGGCCCATATCTTCAACGAATTAGGCGGGTTGATGTGGTTCAAGAAGGATGAGGCCAGCGCCAGGCGGGCCTTCTCGAAGGCCGTCCAACTGGGCGGCGCCCATACTCCCGCCATGGATAACTTGAGGGCGATGGAAGCGGAATTGAAATGAGAAAAGTCCTGGGATTTTTCGCCAAGGGAATGGGTTTGGGGCTGGGGATGGGCCTTTGCCTGGCGGGAGCGGTGGGGTTGGTTTACCGCGCCTTCCACGGCGCGGACCTTCATCCCCACGATGAGAGGGCCGCCGTTTATTTTTTGGTGGTGGGAGGATTAATGGGCCTGATTGGGGGCTGGTGCCTGTCCCTGCAGATGATCCTGGGAAGCCTTCTTTCCACCCTGTTCCTCCGGATTTCCCAATTGGTGCCGGTTCCGGCCGCGGCCGTGACGGAGGAATGGGCGGACAAAATGGAGGGTTTCTTCCGGGAAGTCCTTCAGCCCATGCCGTCCCTTTTCCACAAGATCGTCGAGGCCTTTTTGGTGGTCCGATTCCGGGATTACGGGAAGATCAACCGGGCCATCGAAAAGGCCAAGCGGGGGAACCCCGCCGCCGCCACCACGCCCGAGTGGATGTCCCAGGTGGCCCTCCATTATTTCCTCGAGCCTTTGTGGCTCTTCTTTTACGGAGCCTATGTTATTCTTTTCTTGAGCTGCTGTGTTTTCTGGAGCCTGGCGTTTTTTTAAATGAAAATGGAACCAGGGAGTGAACCGAGTTACGCGGAGTAAGGACGGACGAAAAATCTTGATTTGCCACGGGTGAACTTGGATAAAATGAAACCCTTTTCGAAAATCAAAGATCCCTATGGTGTTTTTTCGTAAGCCTTATCCATCCGTGTTAATTTGTGTTTATCCGTGGCCAGATTGACTTGCCGTACCCTGTTCACTCTGTGTAACTCCGTGGTAAAAGGCCTTTATGACTGACTCTTACCAAAAATGGAAATCCCTCCAGTCCCACTGGGATGACGATGACTTCCTCAAGTCCCTCACTCCCCTGATGAAACTCCGCTACAAGCGCCTGGATGAGAAGGTCGCGGCCATTTTCGAGGAAAACTTCAAGGAAGCATCAAAACCCTTACTGGTGGATGTGGGCTGCGGGCGGGCGGAGTTCGCCGCTTTCATGAGGGAGAGGTGGCGGAATATCCCCGGCCGCCAAAGCGACGCATGGAACTATTTGGGCGTTGAGCCTTCCGCGGAACAGTTAAACCAAAGGGACATCCCGAATATGGGATTGGGATTTGTCCAGGCCCTTGCCGAGCGGTTACCCCTCCCGGACATGACGGCCCAAGGCGTCCTGGTGAAGGAGGCCATCGACCACTGTTTTGATCCGTCAAAAGTTTTTTCCGAGGCCAAACGCCTTTTGAAGCCGGGCGGAGTGCTGGTCGTCACGGTGACCAATGATAAGTCCTATTTCAAACGGCTCTTCCCTTGGGTCAACCAGTCCCGCAAGGCAGGCCAGACGGATCATCTTTTCTTTTTTGGACCTGAGGACCTCAGGAGGCTGGCGGCAGGGGCCGAATTTGACAGCGTCCATGTGGAAACCTATAATTACCTCAAGTGCCCGAGAGTTCTTGAAAAATTCTTAAGTTTGTTGGGGGAACCCCTCAACCGCGCGCTGCTCAGCGTGGCGGACGCCAAGGGTAAGATCCTTCTGCCGGGTTTGGGCGGGGGAATCATCCTTACGGCGATAAAAAAATAAACCGAAAGAGTCGTCATGAACCAAGATTTATTGAACATCCTGATTTGTCCTGCTTGCGGCTCCGCGCTGCGCGAGAAAGACAACGCTATCGAGTGCGCCGCCTGTAAAAACCGCTATCCCATCGATAATGGAATTCCCGTTCTTTTAGTGGACCGTGCCGAAAAGCCGAAAAAATAAAATTTTAACCACCAAGGCACCAAGGGCACCCAGAAAGGCTCTTTTGGCAAAGGCATCCGCGCAACCTTCCAAAAGCAAAAGGCCCTTAAAAATAGGAATTGACGCCCGTCTGGCTTACCGCCGGGGTGTCGGGACCTATGCCGCTAACCTCATCCTTGCCCTTTCCAAAGTCGACCTTCGAAACCACTATTTCATTTTTAACGCCAGCGCGGAATTAAAACGGCGGATCGCCCATCCCCGTTTCCATTGGCTGGAGATACCATTTTCCAACGCGGCCTATTACGAACAGGTGCTATTGCCGCGGGCGGCCCTGGAACAGGGTGTGGATTTTCTCCATTATGTCGACAATTCGGCGACCGCCATCTCGGAAATTCCCTTCGTCCTGACCCTTCACGATGCCATGTATACCAGGGCCCTTTCGGAAGTGAGGCCCCACCCGTCCTTCCGCCAGAGGCTGGTCCACGCCTATAAACGATGGGCCATCATCCGGTCCGCGCCCAGGGCCCAAGCGGTCATCACCGTCTCCGAATTTTCCAAGGGGCAAATCCTCCGGCAAAAACTCACGGCCCCGGGGAAGATCGTCGTGACGCCGGAGGGCGTGGACCTGAAAGGGTTTAAGAGGGTTACGAGAAAACCGTCGAAAATCTTCAAAATACTGGTCCACGGAGCCGCGGATGAGAGGAAAAACCTGGCCAACATCCTGAAGGCCGCCAAGCGGCTGGTGGAAAAAAAGAAAATCTTCCAGCTCGTGGTAATTGGGATGGACGCGGCGGAGCTGAAGTGCACCAACTATGTCGAGCAAGTAACCGCTTTGGGCCTGGGCCGGCAAGTGGAGTGGGCGGGGAATGTGCCGACGGAAATGCTGAATCAGGTCTATGCGGAAGCCGACCTGTTCCTCTATCCCTCCCGGCTGGAGGGTTTTGGCCTGCCGGTTCTGGAAGCCTTCGCTTGCGGGGTGCCGGTTGTCGCCTCTCAAACGTCCTCGCTGCCGGAAGTGGCGGGTAAAGCGGCCCTTTTGGTGGATCCCGAAAATCCCGAGGCCATCGCCAAGGCGGCGGGACTGGTGATGGAGAAACCGGCCCTGCGCCAAGCCCTCATCCGAAGGGGCTTAAGGCGGGCGAAGCTCTTCACTTGGGAAAAAACCGCGCGGTTAACCTTGAAAGTTTATGAAGGAATGAGGCGCTGACATGGTGGGAAGCCTTCTTTTAACCGCCGCGGAACTTTGCTCCATGTTCGTTCTTTTATTTGGATACGCGTTTTTTAACTCCGCGGCTAACGGGGAGTTTTCCGGGATAGCGATGGTCACGGCCTCTTTTTTGATGGTCCTGTCTTTGGAGATTTGGTTTGCCCGGTGGCTGACCCAAGAAAGGGAGGTGGGGCCGACGATCAAGCTGGTCTTGCGTAGCCATACGCCATGGATGTTGGCCTGGGCCTATCCTTGGGTCTTGGCCTTGAACCTTCCGGATCCCCATAATTTCTATTCCCGCAAGCTCCAGATACTCCTTGGCGTCATCCTCGTCCTTCATTTTTTTATTTACGCCAGGGTTTTATTGGCCGGTTCCCACAAAAAGGGCCGGGCGGTTTCTAAGATCTTCGGTTTGACGGCGGCGGTTTTTTTTACCGGCGTCACATTTTGGACGGGAACCGCCTGCGACTTGAGCGGTGATGAACCCCACTATCTTCTGATGGCCCAGAGTTTGACCCGCGACGGGGATTTGGACCTTACCAACAACTACCGGAATAAAGACTACCGTTCTTTTTACCACCGGGGGGACTTGGCGCCCCAGGGGTTGGAGCATGAGGTGGACGGTAAACGCTTCAGCCATCACCCGCTGGGGCCGGTGCTGCTGGTTTTGCCGGCTTTCGCCTTATTCGGGCGGATGGGTGCGGCCCTCACCATGGCTCTTTCGGCGGCTTTGGCGCTTTTCTTGACCTTGCGGGCATTGGAAGAAACCGGGGCCAAGGGTTGGGCCCTGCACGCGACCGGCGTCATCGGCCTTTTTTCCAGCCCCCTCCTTTTATTCTCGGGTGTTATCTATCCGGAGGTTCCAACCGCCTGTTTGGCAGCCAGCTGCCTCCTTCTGTTTTTGAGAAAGAACTGGGGTTGGTATGGCTTTTCCCTGGGCCTCATGCTTTGGATGCATAACCGGAATGTCTTGCTGGTGCTGCCATTCATTTTTTTCGCGGCATGGGAAATATGGAAAAACCAACAGCCGCCGCGAGGGCGTGAAGATTCAAAGAAAGTCATAATGGATAACGCCTCCAAGCTATTCATTGGTTTTGGAATAACGGTTCTTCCCCTTTCGTTTTATTTTTACCATGTCTACGGCCTATTCACGCCCCTGGGGGCCCACCATGAACCTTTCTCCTCCCTGTTCCGCTTGTCCCATTTTTTCACCGGTTTTTTCGGTTTAGTCCTGGACCAGGAATGCGGGCTTTGGTTCCACTTTCCCGTCTTTGCCTTGGCGTTATTGGGCGGTGTGCTTCTATATAAATCCAACAACCCCCTCCGTTATTTGGTTCTTGGGGGGTTCTCCTTTTTTTACCTTTTCATGTCCTTTTACGAGAATTTGGGTCTGACCCCCGCCGCCCGCTACATGGTGGGAGTGACTCCGCTTCTTATATTGATGCTCTACCCGGCGGTTGAGCGGATCCAAAAGCATCCCGGATGGATGAAACTTGGCGGTTTTTTGCTGTTGGTTGGGGTTTTGGTGAATTGGATTTTGGCGGCGGTTCCCTGGATGAGGTATAACAAGATGGAAGGTGAAAATTGGATACTGAAGATCGCGGGAGGCTTTCTACACCTGCCCCTGACTTCCTGGGAGCCGGCCTTTAATCCCGCGGTGATCGAGTTCCGGAGTTACGCGATAGCGGCCTTTTGGATGGTTTTAACGGTTGTTCTGACGGTGTTTTTTTTGAAAGACAAGAGAGCCAAAGGCAAGAATAATTAGCCACGGATGAACAGGAATTAACAGGGATGGATTGAAAGAGTTAGCCCTCATCGGATTCATGGTATTTTTCTTTTCAATCCGCGCGGGGCGACCCGTCCCTGTTCCTCCTTGGCAAAGAAAAGGTTTGGTTATCCTTTGAATATCCTAGTCCTCACGCCCGTCGTCCCTTACCCGCCCCACGACGGGGATAAGCTGAGGCTTTTCCATTTTCTCACCCAGTTAAAAAGCCGGGGCCACAAGATTGACCTCTTTTGCCTCACCCGGGTGGAGTCCGATTTCCGATACGCCACGGATTTATGGAAAATTTGCCGGAGCGTCCACTTGCACCGCTTGACCAACCTTGATTTATTCTTCAACTTGATTGGCGGAGTCATGCTGGGGCAATCCCTCAACGTATCCGGCTATTTTTCGCCCGATCTTCGGGAATCGCTAAAAGCCTTCTGGCAAACGGACAACGGGAAGTCCATTGAGGTGGTCCTGGCCCACCGGCTGCGGATGGCGCCGGCGGCTTTTGAGCATAATCCCGGAAAACCCGTGGTACTGGATTTAACCGATTGTCTGACGGCCTATACCGAGCTTTTGAGGGAAAGGCCGGGGGTTCCTTTCACCCGAAAGATCGCGGCTGGGTGGGACTATTGGTTTCTTCGAAAGGAAGAGGTGGAGTGGACCGAGCGGGTGTTTCAATCTTTTATTATTTCCGAGCCGGATGCCCAGGCCTTAAGAGAGCTGGGGGCTCCGCCCGAAAAAGTTTCCATTATTCCCAATGGCGTCGGGTTAGGCTCCGGCGTGAAAGGCAAAAGGCCCGATGGTTACCCTGAAAAACGGCCCCCCGATGGAACCCGGGGCAGGCCCGTGGTTTGTTTTGTTGGTAACATGGGCTACGCCCCCAACGAGGAAGGCGCCCTTTGGTTCTTGAATGAGGTTTGGCCCAGGGTCAAGGCCGCGGTTCCACAAGCCCTCTTCGCGGCGGTGGGAGGTCAGCCCAGGTCGGTCCTCAAGAAGTTTCATGACGGAAAGGATGTGGTGGTGACGGGCTGGGTGCCGGAAATAGAGCCCTACGTGATCCATGCGGATGTTTCCATCGCTCCCTTAAGGATCGCTGCTGGCATGCAAAATAAAGTGGCTCTTTCCCTCGCCTTGGGCGTTCCAACGGTCACTACATCCTCCGCGGCGGGCTGGATGCCGCCCCAGGGCCGGAAGTTTGTGCAGATAGCCGATGGGGAGGAGTTGTTCGCCGCCAAAGTGGCGGAAGCACTGCTGAAACCCCGTCCCGCCAAAGCTCTCGCCTTGAGGGGGAAGAAGTTTATTTTGAAAAACTACCGATGGGCCGAATCCGGCAAGAAGTTGGAAGATATTTTGAAACGAGCTGTTCATGCCGGAAAGCTTTAGCGGAGAGCAGACGACGAACGACGAAGGACGGGAGTTCTATGTGCGGTATAGCTGGTTTCACACAATTTAAACCGGGCAATCCCTTGAAGATGAAGCATCTCGAGGACATGACCGAGGCCCTCAAGCACCGGGGTCCGGATGATAAGGGGTTTTACCAAAAGGGGCCGGTGGGTCTCGGCATGACCCGCTTGGCTATTATTGACCTGGCCAATGGCGCCCAGCCCATCAGCAATGAACGCGGCACGATTTGGGTGGTTTTTAACGGGGAAATCTACAATCACCTGGAATTGCGGGGGCAGTTGGAGGAGGCGGGGCACCGCTTCGCCACCCAGAGCGACACCGAAGTGTTGGTCCATGCCTACGAGGAATACGGGGACAAGTTCGTGTCCAAGCTCCGGGGCATGTTCGCCTTTGCCCTTTGGGACCAGACCTTCCAAAAACTAATGCTGGCCCGGGATCATGTGGGGGTCAAGCCCCTCTACTACACCACCGCCGATGGATCCCTCCTCTTCGGCTCCGAGATCAAGGCGCTTCTCGCGGTCCCCACGGTCGCGCGGCAGGTTGACAGCAAACAGATCCTCACCCTCATGACCCTGCAGTATGTCCCGGCGCCGGATACCCTGTTCAAGGGCATCCGAAAATTACCGGCAGGGCACTACCTTATTTGCCAAAGCGGTAAAATTTTGACCCGCCCCTATTGGCAATTGCCGCAAGCATCCCCGGCGGCGGGGGATGGAAAAACTTCCTCCGATATGGAAAAAAATATGGTTGAGGAGCTGCGAAGCCGGTTTTTCGCCAGCGTCAAGGAACAGATGATGTCGGACGTTCCTTTGGGAGCCTTCCTGTCCGGCGGCCTGGATTCCTCCCTCGTCGTGGCCTCCATGACCCACCAGACCCAGAAAGCCGTCAAGACTTACTCGGTGGGATTCGAGAATGAGCACGACTTTAACGAGCTGAAATACGCGCAAACAGTCTCCAAGTTCCTGAAGAGCCAGCACCGGGAGATTATGGTCGACGCCCAGATGCTGAACGACCTCATTCCGCGCCTCGTAAAATACCAGGACGATCCGGTGATTGATCCCGCGGTCCTCCCGACCTTTGTGGTTTCCCTCTTCGCCCGGCAGGAAGTGAAGGTGGTGCTGACGGGAGAGGGGGCTGACGAGCTTTTCGGCGGATACCGGCGCTATTCCTTTGACCAATTATCCGGCGGAGTGAGGCTGATTCCCGGGTGGCTCAAGGCGATGGTGCCTTTCGTTACGAACCGGATGAAGGACCCTTACAAGCAGGCTTGGCATGCCTTGAACAAACAGGATCTGGTCAAGCGCCACATGGCCTGGTCCCGGCTTTGCCTGGAAGAAACCCTGCAAGGATTAGCGGGGGAGAAGCTTTTGTATGAAATGGAGCATTCCAAAGTGGAGGAGTCCTTGGAGAGAATATTTGAGGGAGCCGAACCCTATGGGTTCGACAATCTCAACCTCATGCTTTACATGGACTTGAAAACCTGGCTTCCGGATGATCTTTTGAGCAAGGTGGATCGGATGAGCATGGCGGCTTCCTTGGAAGCCAGGGTGCCTTACCTGGACCATCGGCTGGTCGAGTTCGCCTTTTCACTGCCATCCTCCCTGAAGCTCCGGGGAAACAAGGGAAAATACATCCTTAAAAAAGCCGCCCAAAAGTACCTCCCAAGGGAAATTATCAACCGTCAAAAAAAAGGGTTCGCCGTACCCTTGGGACCCTGGTTCCGAAAAGAACTGAAACCCCTCCTCGTCGATACCCTCCATTCAGAAAAGTTCCGGAAGAGGGGGTACTTCAATACGGCCAAAACCGAGGAGATTCTTCAAGAACACATGACGGGTCAAAGGGACCATCACCTCCTTCTGTATGGCCTCTTATTAGTAGAGCTTTGGCACAGAAGGTTCATCGATGAGATTTAGGCCCCTTGACCAACTAAATTTCTTTTTAAAACCCTTGTAAAATATGGATTTTTCGATCAGTTCTCATGGATCGATCCCCTCAATGGCGCTTAAAACCCTTTAACAACAATGAAAAATCGAGTTTCAGGCGTTTGAAGGTCCATGGTTTGACCTTCTGCCGGCTTTCCTGTACAATGACCCTCCTTTTTGGCTAATTATGGCCTGAAATAAGGGTTTTTAGGGGCTTTCGCCCCCCATTTTCATTGATTTTGGAGTGGATATGATCAGCGCAAACAACCTTCGAGGCGGCAATCTTGTTGAATTTGATGGGATTTTATACAGGGTGAGCCAATTCCAGCACGTCAAGCCAGGCAAGGGCGGTGGATTCGTCCGCCTCAAGCTTAAAAACGTCGAGTTAGGGACTGTGACCGATAAGACCCTGGATAGTGAAGAAAGATGTCCCACCCCCGCCACGGAAGAAAAGGAAATGCAGTACCTCTATAAACAAAATGAAAAGTTCGTGTTTATGGATACGGAAACCTATGAGCAGTTGGAACTCACCGAGGAGGAAATTGGCGAAGGTTCCCAATGGCTAAAAGAACTGATGAACATCAATATCCTCTTTTATAAGAACCGGCCCGTCACGGTGGAACTGCCCATTACGGTGAATCTCAAAGTCACCACCTCCGAGCCCGGCATCAAGGGCGACCGGGTTTCGGGCGCCAGCAAACTCGCCACCTTGGAGTCCGGCGCCTCCATTCAAGTGCCCCTTTTCGTTAAAGAAGGGGATGTCATTAAGGTTGATACCAGAACCGGGGAGTATTTAGAAAGAGTTTAAACCCCGCATCCATACGCTTTAAGCCGTTCACGCGAAAGGAGCAACTGATGTCGACAAGTCCCGAAAAAAACGAGGGTTCCAAGCCGGAGAAAAAGAAAAAAACACCGGCGCCTAAAAAAGTGAAGGTCAGCTCCAAACTGGCGCTGGTCCAGGATGTGATCCATTTGATGAACGAGGCGGACATCAGCGAGCTCAGCTTTGAGCAATCGGGGATGAAAATCCACCTGCGCCGCGGCCCCGGCATGCCTTTCCAAACGGTCATGGCTCCTGTCATCGCCCAGTCCCCGGCCCCGGCCGCCGTCCCGGCCGCAGCCTCCTCCGCCCCTTCGGCGGGCGCCACCGCCGCGGCATCGCCCTCGGCCAATGACAATACGGTGACCGTGAAATCCCCGATGGTGGGGACTTTTTACCGGGCTCCCTCGCCCGACGCCAAGTCCTTCATTGAGGAAGGTGATAAGGTGGCGGTAGGCCAAGTCTATTGCATCATCGAGGCCATGAAGCTCATGAACGAAGTGAAGGCCGAAGTGGCGGGCAAAGTGGTGAAGATCATCGCTCAGAACGGCCAAGCCGTAGAGTTCAACCAGCCTTTGATAGTGATCGATCCCAGCTAAAACTCAGGTACGGGGTTTCTGGGGACTAGGTTCAAGCAAAAACCTGGAACCTGGCGCCTGGAACCTTTTTAAGGATAAACGTGTTCAATAAAGTTCTCATCGCCAACCGCGGGGAAATCGCCTTGCGCATCATCCGGGCCTGCAAGGAGCTGGGCGTCAAGACCGTGGCGGTTTATTCCGAGGCCGACGCCGAATCCCTTCATGTTCACTTGGCCGACGAAAGCGTCTGTATCGGCCGGGCCTCCAGCAAGGAAAGCTACTTGAATATCCCGGCCATTATCAGCGCGGCCGAGATCACCGACGCCGAGGCCATCCATCCGGGCTATGGCTTTCTCGCCGAGAACGCGCATTTCGCCGAGGTTTGCGCCAGCTGCCAGATCAAATTCATCGGTCCCAAGCCGGAAGTAATGCGCTTGATGGGCGACAAAGTCGCCGCCATCCGGACCGCGAAGAAGGCCGGGACCCCCACCACGCCGGGAAGCGACGGCCCCGTCCTGGACGGGAAGCAGGCCCTGGAAGTGGCCAAACGCATCAAGTACCCGGTGATCATCAAGGCTTCCGCCGGCGGCGGCGGCCGCGGGATGCGCATCGCCCATACGGATATTTCACTGACCCAGGCCTTCCAAACCTGCCGGGCTGAGGCGGAGGCGGCTTTTGGGAATCCCGAGGTCTATATTGAGAAATACATCGAGGAACCCCGGCATATTGAGGTGCAGATATTGGGGGACGAATACGGCCATATCGTCCACCTGGGAGAGAGGGACTGCACCATCCAAAGGTCCCATCAAAAGCTCATTGAAGAGGCCCCCTCACAGGTATTGTCCGCCCGCCAACGCAAGAGGATCGGGAAATACGCCCTGAAGCTGGCCAAGCAGGTGAAATACACCTCGGCCGGAACCATCGAGTTTTTAATGGATAAACACAGCGATTTTTATTTCATGGAAATGAATACCCGCGTCCAGGTGGAGCATCCGGTCACGGAGTTGATCATGGGCGTGGATATCATTAAGGAACAAATCAAGATCGCCGCGGGCGAGCGCCTTTCCATCACCAAGGATATTTTGGAACCTAGGGGCCATGCCATCGAGTGCCGCATCAACGCGGAAAATCCCGATGACAACTTCAGGCCGTCGCCGGGAACCATCACGACCTATCACGTTCCGGGCGGTCCGGGCGTCCGGGTGGATACCCATCTCTACCAGGGCTACAAGGTCCCCCCCTATTACGATTCCATGTTGGCCAAGATTATCGTGCATTCGCCGAACCGCAATGAGGCCATCCGCCGGATGATCCGGGCCTTGGATGAGCTGGTGGTGGAGGGAGTCCATACCACGACGGGCTTTCTCAAGACCATATTGGAAAGCGAGTCTTTCCGCCGCGGCGACTACTCGACGCATTTTGTGGAAAAATTCATGAAAAACAAGAAGGATAAGGGTGAGGAAGGCCCGGCCAAATAGCACCAACGATGGATGATGGGATGGACAATCGCCTTTGCCACAAGTTCTTAAGTCCTGGAGAAGAAATTGAAGATAACCGTTTATTTTAATCCTAAAGACGTAAAGCCCACCGTCATCCAAAACGCCACAGTGGTGCTGGTGGATATCCTGCGGGCCTCGACGACGATTACCATGTATCTTTACCACGGAGCCGCCGGAGTCATTCTCTGCCCGGACCCTGGTGCCGCGAAGAAGGCTTTTGAGAAAATGAAGCGGGGCGAGGGGATGCTGGCGGGCGAAAGGGACTGGGAAAAAATACCCGGATTTCCCCTAGGCGGCTCGCCCTTGGATTCGAGCCGGGAAAAAGTGAAGGACCGGATCATTTGTTTCAGCAGCCCCTCGCCCCTGCGTCACTTGAAAGAGGCCAAGTATTTGATGATGGGATCCTTCATCAACCTGAACGATGTTTACGATTCCTGTCTCCGGGGTAAAAGGGATGTGGTGGTGGTTTGCGCCGGCGGGCCCGAGGATTCGGCTTTCGCGGGAATGCTGGTGGATTTCCTCCAAAGCACCCTGGGGTCGACGCCGATCGTCTTGGCGGAAAGCGCCAAGGACGCCATCGCCCTCTATAAGCCTTGGCAGGGAAGATTAATCGACCTGCTCAAAGAATCGCCCGAGGGAAAATCCTTGATCCAAAAGGGATTTGAGAAGGACTTGGACTTTTGCGTGAAGGTCAACAAGGTTTCCTCCGTTCCTTTCTGGAAAGAAACCATGTTTGAGAAGGAAGACACTCCCAAACCGCGGAAGTTGGATGACCAGGGGAAATCCAAGTCCTCGGCCCCCCAAAAAGGAAAATCCATCAAGGTGACCGTCCCGCTCTTCCCGAAGAACCCGGAGCATCCCGTGCCTGGCATGGAAAAGTCCGGTAAAAAAGGCGCCCACGGCCATGAGGACAAGAAGCATGACGGCAAAAAACCGGCGGATAAAAAGAACGAGAAGGCTCCCGTGGCGGCCGCCCCTAAAAAGGGGGACGTGAAGGCGCCGGGGGAGAAGAAGTCCAAGAAGTCCGGCCCGCCTAAACCCATGTTCAGCAAAAAAACCATCGCCACCGCGGTGGTCAAGATGATCAAAAAACCGAGATAACTTCTAAAATAATCTTTGCCACAAGCCCCTATCGGGGCTTGTGCTGAAAATTTTGGTTTTGTTGGGGTTGTCCTAAATGGCGTCTAAATCTAAAAATCTTCCCGTTCTCAGGGCTTTGGACGCCAACTGCAACCGCGCCAGGGAAGGGTTCCGGGTCGCGGAAGACGTGGCCCGCTTTGTCTTGAACCAACCCCGCTTGTTATCCCGCCTCAAAAAACTGCGCCATGCCGTGACGGCGGCCGAAAAATCCTTGTTTAAATCCCATCGGCTCCGGGTCTTGGCCCGGGACGTGAAAAAAGATTTAGGCAGGGGAAACCGTGAAAAAAACGAGAAGGTTCGGGCCACTCCGCTTGAATTATTGAGGGTGAACTTGAAAAGGGCCCAGGAGGCCCTGCGTTCCCTGGAGGAGTTCTCGAAACTCCTGAAGCATCCGGCTTCCGGACGTTTTAAACGTCTCCGCTATGAGTGCTATAAAATCGAGGAAGAATGGCTGTAGGAGGGGGAGAGCGTTGCAATCCCCTTGACCAATCGGTATGCTTGTCCTGTTGACGCGATTTGACACAAACCATCCAAAACGAGGGGTTCTCAATGCCGAATCATAATGGAAATGGAAAAGATCCTGCGGCCGAGGGGATCAGCCGAAAACCCTTCCCCGGATCCAGCAAAAGGTATGTCCAAGGCAAGCTTCACGATATCCAAGTTCCCATGAGGGAAATCAAGTTAAGCCCCACTAAAACCGCCGAGGGAACGGAAGAAAACGCTCCCCTCTGTGTTTACGATTGCAGCGGCCCCTATACGGATCCCGCCGTTTCCATCGACCTGAAGAAGGGATTAAAGCCCTTGAGGTTGGACTGGACCTTGAGGACCGGCGATGTGGAAGAAGTAGAACCCTCTTATCACCACAAGGAAACCCCGGGGGTTGAGTCTTTCCCGGCTTCGTCCCGACGCAAACCTTTAAGGGCCAAGAAGGGCGCCAATGTCAGCCAGATGCACTACGCCAAGAAGGGGATCATTACCCCCGAGATGGAATATATCGCGATTCGCGAGAACCAACTGGCGGGGGAGCGTGTGGAAAAGGGCCGGTTCCATCAAGGCCAGGGATTGGGCGCCATCATGCCGAAAGTCATTACGCCCGAGTTCGTCCGGGACGAGGTCGCCAGGGGTAGGGCCATTATTCCCTCCAACATCAACCATCCCGAAATCGAGCCCATGATCATCGGCCGCAACTTTTTGGTGAAGATCAACTCCAACATCGGCAACTCCGCCGTCGCTTCCTCCATTGAGGAAGAGGTGGAAAAGATGATTTGGTCCATCCGCTGGGGCGGGGACACGGTGATGGATCTTTCCACGGGAAAGAATATCCACGAGACCCGGGAATGGATCCTCCGCAACTCACCCGTGCCGATCGGAACCGTGCCCATCTACCAGGCCCTGGAAAAGGTCGGGGGCATCGCCGAGGATTTGACCTGGGAACTTTACCGGGACACCCTCATCGAGCAGGCTGAGCAAGGCGTCGATTATTTCACCATCCACGCGGGAGTGCTTCTGCGATATGTGCCCCTGACGGCCTACCGCCGCACCGGCATCGTCTCCCGGGGCGGTTCCATCCACGCCAAATGGTGCCTGGCCCACCACAAGGAAAACTTCACCTACACGCACTTCGAGGAAATTTGCGAAATCATGAAGGCCTACAACGTTTCCTTCAGCCTGGGAGACGGACTCCGCCCCGGTTCCATTGAGGACGCCAATGATGAGGCTCAGTTCTCGGAGCTGAAAACACTCGGTGAATTGACCAAGACCGCTTGGAACCACGATGTGCAGGTCATGATCGAGGGACCGGGCCACGTGCCGATGCACATGATCAAGGAAAACATGGATAAGCAATTGGCCGAATGCCACGAAGCGCCCTTCTACACGCTGGGGCCCTTGACCACGGATATCGCGCCGGGCTACGACCACATCACCAGCGCCATCGGAGCCGCCATGATCGGATGGTTTGGTACGGCCATGTTGTGCTACGTGACGCCCAAAGAACACTTGGGCCTGCCGAACCGCGACGATGTCCGGGCCGGCGTCATCGCCTACAAGATCGCGGCCCATGCCGCGGATTTGGCCAAGGGGAACCAGACCGCCCAGCGTTGGGACAACGCCTTGTCCAAGGCGCGTTTTGAGTTCCGTTGGGAGGACCAGTTCAACCTGGCGCTGGACCCGGAGATGGCCCGCTCCTATCACGACGAGACCCTGCCGGCGGACGGAGCCAAGGTGGCTCATTTCTGCTCCATGTGCGGTCCCAAGTTCTGCAGCATGAAGATCACCCAGGATGTCCGGGACTACGCCAAGGAGCAGGGCTTCACCGAGGAAAAGGCTTTGGAAGAGGGCATGAAGAAAATGTCCGAGACATTTGTTGAGACGGGTTCTGAGATTTACCAAAAGGTTTAAGGAAGTTTAGAATTTTATTTGAGAATAAAAAAAGGCCCCGCCCGTGAGGGTGGAGCCTTTTTTGTTTTCGGCTTTAATGCTTGAAGGCTTAGTTGACCAACTTGTTCACATCGGGGCGCTTCGGCGGGTCGTTCGCCGGGCGGGTGGCGACGGGGGCGTTGTTCTTGAACGCCGGGGCCAATTCCGCGTTGATCTTGGCGAAAGCCGGATCCTTGCTCGCGTCTTCCACGATCGCGCCGATCGGGCAGGCGGAGAAACAGCTGGTGCACTCGGTGCACTCTTCAGGATCGATGATCATGAAGGGTTTTCCATTGTAAGGGCCGGGGTGAATGCAATTCACCGGGCAGACATCGACGCATTGCGCGTAAACTTCGTCCACGCACTTCTCAGTAATGACATACGGCATAACTTGCCTCCTTCGAATTTC
>CAZUXW010000033.1:0-31316 GCA_964624625.1 uncultured bacterium | reverse complement strand
CGGAAGCGCCCAGCGACAGGGCCACGGTCGCCGGCGTCGGCGTCGCGGTCAGGGTATTCGTCGAAGTGTTCGTGAAGGTTGGCGTGAAGGTCTTCGTCGGGGTGTTCGTGCTGGTCAAGGTGGAGGTATAGGTATGGGTGTTGGTGGGTGAAAAGGTATGGGTAAAGGTGCTCGTCGGGGGCAGGGTTCCGGTGAAAGTCATGGTCGGGATTGGCGTATTGGTAAAGGTAAAGCTGCTGGTAGGGGTACTGGTTTTGGTGGAGGTAAAAGTACTCGTGGGGGGATTCGGGGTGAAGGTCGAGGTGGCGGTGCTCGTCATGGTGTTCGTCGCCGTGCTGGTTTTGGTGGGAGAGAAGCTGTTGGTGTAGGTAGCCGTCGGAGGTATGGGTCCCGTCGGCGTGTTGGTGGCGGTAAAGCTATTGGTCGGGGTGTTGGTTTTAGTCGGGGTAAAGCTATTCGTCGGGGGAATGGGCGTATTGGTGGAAGTGGACGTGTTCGTGCGGGTGAAGGTACTGGTGAAGGTGTTGGTCGGAGGAATGGGCCCGGTCGGTGTGTTGGTGGCCGTGAAACTGTTGGTTGGTGTGTTGGTCTTGGTCGGGGTGAAGCTATTGGTCGGAGGAATGGGCGTATTGGTCGAGGTAGCCGTATTCGTGCGGGTGAAGGTATTGGTGAAGGTGTTGGTCGGGGGTATGGGTCCCGTCGGCGTATTGGTGGGGGTGAAGCTGTTCGTGGGGGTGCTCGTCTTGGTCGAAGTAAAGGTATTGGTGGGTGGAACAGGGCTGTTCGTACTGGTAAAAGTGCTGGTCCTAGTCAAGGTCGCGGTAAAGGTAGCCGTGGGGGGAAGGGGGGTCAGGCTATTGGTAGGCGTAAAGGTTCGAGTCGGTGTGTAGGTCAGGGTGGAGGTTGAGGTAAAGGTGCTGGTCGGTGAATTCGTCTTGGTGGAGGTGGCGGTAAAGGTATTGGTGGGAGGAAGAGGCGTGTTGGTATTGGTGGGAGTGGAGGTTTTGGTTAGGGTATTGGTGAAAGTAAACGTATTGGTGGGAGGAACCGGTGTAAAGGTGTTGGTGACCGTAAAGGTTTTGGTCAAGGTCGGGGTAAAGGTATTGGTGGGAGGAATGGGTGTGTTCGTGGAGGTAGGCGTGTTGGTTGGACAGGTTCCGTAGAATCCGAAGTCATCGAAAAAGACCGTTTGGGTGCCGGAGGACTGGCCGATGCCGGTGGAAATATCAATCTCCCCGACTTTTGTCTTATCCCAGCTGGCGCCTCCCGTGTTGAAGGCTGATGTCGGGATATCCACCACTTGCCAGGTGCTGGTCACGCCGCCCGGAAGGTAAGTCGGGGACAAGGTCACGGGCGTGGACGCCGTCACTCCCCCGCTTCCGCCTCCGCCAAAATCCGCCAAGGTAACGGTTAAATTCGTGACGGGGGCACCGGTCGTAGCCCGGATCCAAAATTCCAGGGTTGTGAAATTGTTCAAGTTCACCACTCGGGCTGAGGCCCCATTGTAATGGGTCCAATTCCAACCCATACCGCCGAAGTAGGATCCAGCCGGCCAATTAAAGGCAAGCTGCATGTCGTTCGAACCTCCATGGGGAGAGGTTGCCACTTCCGAAAGGGTGACATTCGTGCCGAAGGTGCTCCCGGCGGCGAAGTTCGTCGCCGCTGTCTCGCCGTCATAGTAAACATACTTGCAGCCGGCCAGCGGTGTATTGGTTTTAGTCGGGGTGACGGTAAAAGTCAGGGTCGGGGTGTTCGTTGGCGAACCCTTGGTGGGGGTTGGCGTAAAGGTGAAGGTGTTGGTGAAGGTATTGGTGGGCCCGACCACGCAGCCGGGGAGCTGGCCCGTGGTCTGGCCAAAGGCGACGAAGGAGCCGTTGTTTGCGGCCAACACGGGGGAAACCGAATTGATCGGCCCAATCGTCACCGAGTTGTTCCGGTCGTCGGTGATCTGGTAATAGAGCGGAGGCGTGGGATTGGAAGCTCCGGTCCCCCCCCAGAACTGAGGGATTGAATCGCTGGTATCACGGGCGATGTTGGTGAAGGAAGTCGCCGTGGTCCCGACCGCGACTGACTTTATCGGGAACAACATATCCCAGATCAATATCGGATGCCAGCCGTTGGAGCTTCCATCCTTGAAGGCGTAGGTGATGTTTCCCGAAGAATTGTTGAACTTGATGTTGGCCGAGCCGCTCAAGGGACATTGGATAAAATGCCAGGTGACTTGGTTGCCTCCAGGCGCCGTCGGGCATCCGCCGGTGTTGACCGACCCGCCCGAGCCGTTGGTGGCGCAGCCGGGCGATCCCACCAATTCGCCGTAGGCCACCGCCGACAAATCCAAGTGATGGGTCCCGGTTCCGCAGGTGGCGCATTTGTCGATGATCATGACGGTCGTGGCGTGGGAGCTATAGTTCAACACCGCGCAGGCCCCGCAGCCGGCGCCGTTCTGCCAATCGCCGGGCTCAATGGCCGCATAGTGGGTTTGGTCAATCATGTTCAAATTAACGCCGCAAGCCCCCAAAGCCGTTGAAGAGGATGTTAATTGGTTGTAAGCGGTCGTCTGTTCTGTCACGGTGAAAACCGTTTCCGAGGGGCAGTAATAGGCGGGAGTGTTGTAAACCAGAGCCGCGGCGTGAAGCGGGGAGCTAAAAAGGGGCAATAACGCCGCGAAGGCCCCCAAAAATCCCAGGAAAAGTTTATGGCAACCGGATCTTTTCATACTTCAACCTTTCGCGGGATAAACGGAAAAAGCTAATAGACAAAGGGCTTTGTACTAAAACTTGCAATTTCCATTCCCAAAATATAAACACAAACAATTTAACGGTAAAGGGCAAGTTATCACCCTGGTAACCGGTTCAAATATCCCTAAATTCAAAGGGGAAATGGTGGAATTTCTAACAAAAAACGTGGGGAATCTAACAAAAACACTCTTAACAAATAGTTTCTATAAATCCCTGATTCGGCCTATTCCAGCCCAAGCGGTTCTTGATCCCCGGCTGAATGGGTCTCGCTTTCCCCGGCCGGCAAGCCCTCAACGTTTTTCAGCTTCCGCTCAATGGTTCTCGTTTTTTTAGCCGCGTCCTCGATGGTATTGCTGGCCTCTTGTAATTTTTTTTGGGTCTTTTCCAGGATTCCGGCGAAAATCCCGAATTCCTTTTTAACCAAACCCAACAAAGTCCAAACCTCGCTGGTCCTTTTTTCAATCGTGAGGGTCCGAAAGCCGATTTGGAGGCTGTTGAGGATCGCCGCCAAGGTCGTGGGTCCCGTCACTACGATCCGGTAATCCCTCTGGAGCGTATCCACCAGACCCGGCTGGCGGAGGACCTCAGCGTATAGTCCCTCGGTGGCCAAAAACAGTATTCCGAAATCGGTGGTGTAGGGCGGATCTAAATATTTATCGCGGATGTTCTTGGCCTCGATCTTGATCCTTTGGTATAGGGACTTGGAGGCCTCTTCCACCCCCGCCGCGTTCCCCCTTTCCAAAGCCTCATTCAACCTTTGGTAATCCTCCAAGGGAAATTTCGCGTCAATGGGCAGCCAAACCTCACCGCCGTTTGACGGTTCCCGGCCAGGCAGCCGGATGGCGAACTCGACGCGGTCCTCGCTCCCCTTCTTGGTGGCAACATTGGCGGAAAATTGCTCCGGCGCCAAAACCTGCCGGAGCAGGCTTTCCAATTGGACCTCCCCCCAAGTTCCGCGGGTTTTCACGTTCGTCAGCACCGATTTCAGGTCGCCCACGCTGGAGGCTAAAGACTGCATCTCCCCCAATCCCTGATGGACCTTTTCCAAACGCTCGCTTACCTGGCGGAAAGAATCGCCCAATCTTTTTTCCAAAGTGGCCTGCAGCTTCTCATCCACGATCACGCGCATTTGGTCCAGTTTCTGGCCGTTGTCCTCCTGAAGGGCCCGGAGCTGTTTCTCAAGGGTCTCCCGGACCAGTTCCAGCTTTTTCTCGTTGACCTGGGCCAGCGCGGAAAGTTGGCGGCCCATTTCTTCCCTCGCCGACCTGTCATTGGCGCCGGCTTCCTCGCGGTTGCGACCCATCTCGTCCTTGAGGATTTTCTCGAGGCGCTCCTGTTCCCGGGAAAAATTTTCAAGCTGGCGCTTAAGCTCCAGCCCCTCTTGGACAGGACGGTTCCTTAAGTTTAAAGCCAACAACCAAAATGCGATGCCCAATCCAAGGCCGATCGCGATCCATTCCAAAGTCATGACGAAACCTCGCAGGAGATAAAAAAAGCCGCCGGGTCCCCGGCAACAGCATCCTTATACTACCTTTTTAACGGGCCAACGCAACGGCCGCGCCGGCCGGGACCAGGCAAAAGCCGGAACATCCCTTGTGTTTTTGCCCTTTGCCATTAAAATGCAAGGATTCCCTTAAAGGAGCCTATTAAGTCCATGCCGTTTATCGATCCCTTTTCCCGCCACAATCCCATGTCCATGTCCCGTAAAAGGCGGACTAAGCTTCCCTCCTTTAAGACGGTTTTCGTCTTCTTTTTGTTGTTTTGCGGATTGGTGACATCCAAAACCTTCCTCATGAACCAATACAACTATTTAAAGGGCCTCAAGCAATGGCGCAGCGGCAACTTGGAGCTGGCCAAGGCTGAGTTTAACAAGGTCCTCAACCGCACCCCCGGCGACGCCAAGGCGGTGGACGGCTTGGGACTGGTTGAAATGAAGGCGGGCAACATGGACAAGGCCCGCGCGCTTTATGATCAAGCCGTAAAGATGGGATTGGGATTTAGCCGCAAATTCAACCACTTGAAAACAGGCCAAGCCTTCATTGACGAAGGGAAATATGTGGAGGCGGAGTTGGAACTCCAACACGCCTTGGAGCTTCAATCCACCAATCCCGATATCTACATCGCCTTGGGAACCGTGGAAAGGGCCCTGGGCCAGGTCAACAAGGGTGAAAAATATTATGAGACGGCCCTGAATTACGACCCTAAGAATAAAAAAATGCAGGTTCTTCTCGAGCAGGCCAGGGAGGAACGGGACCGCGGTTCTATCTATTATATATTCGACCGCAACGGGGTTCCCCTCGCCCTCCAATGGGCTAAAAACGGCGAGAGGGGCTATCCCATGGGCAAGGAATTCGCCCACCTGATCGGCTATATGGACACCAGCGAGACCAACAACCGGGGGAATGCCGGCTTGGAACAGATCTACCAAACCCGCTTCCCCGGGAACAAACTCTACCTGACCCTGGACAGCCGCATCCAAAAAATCATCTCCAAAGCCATGGGCTGGCAGAAGGGTTCCATC
Source organism: uncultured bacterium (assembly GCA_964624625.1). Taxonomy (GTDB): domain Bacteria; phylum Oederibacteriota; class Muellerivitia; order Muellerivitales; family Muellerivitaceae; genus PALSA-1180. Next base: position 26,057 of record CAZUXW010000033.1, on the reverse strand, counting down.
ATCGTCTTGAATCCCCGCACCGGCGAGATCCTCGGCTGCATTTCCCAGCCCACCTTCACGCCCGAAAAAATCCACACCGAATGGTCGAACTACAAGAACAACCCCAATACGCCTTTGAAAAACCGTGCCTTTGAAAGCCTCTACGAGCCGGGCTCCATCATCAAGATCGTCAGTTCCGCCGCCGCGGTGGAAAAAAACATCAACCTCAACACCGTCTTTCCCTTCATTTGCAAGGGTTCCCAATATATCGACGGGCAAATTTTCATGGACTGGGCGAAACACAAGCAAATCAAGACCCTCGAGGAGGCCTTTGACACCTCCTGCAACATCGCCTATGCCAGGCTGGGTTTTGCCCTCGGCGAGGACACCTTGTTTGAGTTCAACAACCGCTTCGGCCTCAATTCCATTCCCAAAACCATGACCGTCCCCGTCACCAGCGGCAGCACCCCCAAATTGGGGCTTACCCGCTACGAGCAGGCCGAAACCGCCACCGGCCTCGGAAAGAATTTCCGCATCACGCCCTTGAACGCGGCCTTGATCGTTTCGGCCATCGCCAATGACGGGGTTCTCATGTCCCCCTATCTGGTGGACAAGTTGACCAACATCAACGGAAAAATCCTCGAGGAAAATAAATCGGTGGTTTACAAAAACACTATCACCCGCCAGACGGCCCAATTCCTGACGACCATGATGGTCAATGACGTGGAACGCGGCATCGGGGTCAAGGCCCGGGTCAAGGGCATCAAGGTGGCTGGAAAAACCGGAACCTCGGGCAGCCGCAATCCCAATTTCCACGCCTGGTTTATTTGCTTCGCGCCGGCCGAAAATCCCAAGATCGCCATGGCCATCGTGGCTGAGAACGGCGGAACGGGCAAGGACGTGGCCGCCCCTATCGCGAAAAAAGTCCTGGACGGCATCATGGAAATCATGGACTTGACGTCCGATACCCCTAAAAAATAACCAGGAGGGGAAGTATGATTTGGTTTGAAACCGCGCTATCCTTCGCCATGGGCACCATCGGAGCCTACCTGCTCTACCGGGGGAAAAAGATCCAAGAGCCCAAGATGATGCTTTGGGGGGGCGTGCTCATCGTGCTTTCCTACTTCCTGTTCGGCGGCTGGGGAAAAGACGACGCTTCAAACGCCGATTTAACAAAACTAATGCCGAAAGCCGCCGATACCCAGTCCCTTCCCCAGCCTTAACCTACCCCTTAATTCAAGCTCGCGGGGTTTTGCGCCCGGATGGCGTATAAGGCCTTCCAAACCTGGGCGAAATCCGGCGGCTTCCCGGTCTTCTCCAAATATTCCACTAAAGCTTTTTCCGCCTCGTCCAACCTTCCCAAGGCGAAGCAAAACATCCCTTTATCGCGCAAACTGTCCCAATCCTGCGGTTTGAGAAGAATCATCCAGTCCGCCGTCCACAAGGCCCTTTCCAATCGGTCGTTCGAGGCATGGATCACCTTCAGGTTGGCCAACATCCGGTGCAGGATTTCCCGGACCCCGGCGTTGCGAAGGTGAGTCACTGGTTCCAATTCGATTTCCCTTCCCTTATGCGCGGCCAATTGCCGACTCAACTCCTCCGGCCCCAGCAACTTTCCCCCGTTAAAAACATCGATATACAGGTTCTTCTCGATGTCGACCTCGGATTCCTTCCAAACCACCAGAAAATGTCCCGGGAAGTTGATCCCAAAAAGGGGCATTCCCGTTTCCCAGGCCAATTTCAAGTAGACCAGGGATAGGGAAATAGGTATTCCGAGTTTCCGCTCCAGCACATCCGGCAGGTAGCTGTTGCGGGGATCGCCGTAATTTTCAGCGTTGCCCTTGAATCCCATTTCCCCAAAAAAGAACCGGTTGAGTTGGTCCAATTGTTCGGTTTTCGCCATCCCGGGGGTCAACCGGCCCCTGAGGGATTCGATCATCGCCTTGATCGAAAGGTCGATTTTTTTCAAGTCGATACCGGGATATTCCTGGGCCGCGAGCCAGCAGGCCCCCTCGACAATATCCCAACGCCCATGGGGCTGGCGGATAAACGACAAAAAGGCTTGATTCAGTTCGGCTTGGGATTTCACGGATACTCCGGAAGGTCGCCTTTTTTAATTTAGGGGATTTCGAGTTGTTTGGGATAGACCGTTAGGTTTTGGCGGCCCTTCCCCGTGATGACCAATAGATCCTCGATGCGGACGGCGCCGACTCCGGGATAATAGAGGCCCGGCTCCACCGTGACGACCTCTCCTTTTTTAAGGAGGTGGTCGGACGCATTGACCCGGGGAGCCTCATGCACATCCAGGCCCAATCCATGGCCCGTCCCATGGAAAAAACCCACCATCACGCCATTTCGTTTTTCCGTAAAGTAACCGCGGGACTCCATGTCCCTTTGGATCGCTTGATGGACCTCCCGCCCGTTGACGCCGGGAGCCAGCATATCAATCCCCTTTTCCTGTGCCGTCTTCACCGCCTCGTACTGGGCCCTCAGGGCCGGCGAAGCCTTTCCCTTCACGAAGGTGCGGGTAATGTCGGCGTAATAAAAGGTATCAGCGGACCGGGGAAACACGTCCACGACCAGGGATTGGTTCGCCCAAACAGGGCCCGTACCCGTGTTGTGGGGGTCGCATCCCTGGTTGCCGCTGGCCACGATGGTATGGCTTCCGATGCAGTTGTTTTCCATCATGGAAACGTTGAGGACCTTTTTGAGAAGCTCGCTCGTCACTTTTTGCGAACCGTTGTAGATGAACTTCCCCTTGATTTTGGACTTTCGGAGCAGATCCTCCAGCTTGTGAATGGCCGCTTCCGTGTACCGAAGGGAATCGGTGATCATCCTTACTTCCTCTTTGGATTTGTAGACCCGTTCCTCAAAAAAAGGATCCGGCTTGCTTTCAACCACGATACCGCGCTTGCGGAGGGCGTCCGCCAACCCAATATTGAAGTTATCCGGGACTTGAATTTTCCTGACTTTCTTGGATTTCAAGAAAGTGGCCGTCACATCCGCCACTCCGGGCCGTTCCACTCCCGCTTTTCTCGCCTTGATCTGGAAATCTGAGTAAGAAAGAACCTCATCCACCTTGGCCTGTTTCTGGGACCGGCCCAATTCCAAATCACTCATCAAGATAATCTTTTTTCCACCGATTTGAAAAAAGGGAAAAGGGTCCGGCACGGAAAACTTCACCGCGTAGTAGAGGTTGGAATCATACTCGCTGGCCGCGAACATCATTAATGCCGGCTGGTTCATTTTCATTTCCTTGCCTTTTTCGCCTTGACTGGCGGAGAGCTGACGACGGAGGACGAACGACGGGTTTTCAGAAATAGTACCTTCCCCCAAGGTCCCCATAGACCCAAAAGGAGGATCCGCCTCCCGTACCGAACCAAATCTCGGGAACGACTTGAACATAAATATCCACCGGCACATTGGCCCTGTCAAAAAGGTAGGAAATCCCGACCACTCCCCTGGCCCCGACGGTCACATTGGTTTGCAGGGACAAGTCCGCGCCGGCGCCGAAATAGAGGGGCATCAATCCCTGGTTGGGATGAATCAAGCTATACTCATGCCAAAGATAATCGCATTGAAGCAGCGCCAATCCATTGCCCAGCTTCACCGCCGGCTGGAGGGCGTTTTGCCGGTCGATCCAAAACTTTCCCACCGCTCCCCATGTCCCGGGATCGCCCAACTCCAGGCCCAGCCCGAAGGGTCCCCCGCCTTTGATCGGCGACTCGCCCGCAACCGACGCGGAAGCGCCCAAGGTCAACAAGATAGCCAGCATGGCCGCATTTAATAATTTTTTCATTCTATCCTCCAGGTAATTCGTCATTCGTCCTCCGTCGTTCGTCCATTGCCCCTTCTTTCAGACCCTTGACGCCTTCGCTGAGGACGGAGAGCGAACGACGAAGAAGGGCTTTTAAACGCTTTGCCGGAGCTCCCGCAGCTTAATCCTGCGTTTCAAATCCTCCCGAAGTTCCCGGATCTTCCCCGTGAGTTTTTCCGGTGGAATTTCCAGGAAATTCCCCTCCGCCTGCAGGTTATCCGGCTCGGCGAACCGGGAGGTCTCCGAATCGACGAATAACACCTCGGGAATTTCCAATCCCTCCCGGTAATCCTCTCCCAACTCGGAGAAATAGTCTTTTTTATTTATGAATTTTCGAAAGCGGTAAACCAGGGCGCCCTGGACTTTCCCGCCCTCCACCACTTTATGGACGAAATGAATCTCCAGGTCCATGTCCCGGACCGCCAATTGATCCTCCGGGAAATAACTGGAAACATAATCGATCAGCCACTTAAAGGTCTCTTCCAGATAAAGCTGTTGGGAGGCTTGGAAGGCTTGAATCTGTTCCGCCATTTCCTTTTCAGTCAGTTCTTGTTCCGGCGGTTGATTGGGATTTTGGTCCATATCCCATCCTTTCCTGGAAATTTTGCCATCATCCCATACGAAAAAGGGCCCTTGCCAGCAAAAAAGATAGGCTTAATCGGCCAGGTTGAAATCTTGAAGACGGGTGTAAATCGGCCCCGATGGAGTCAATTGGCTTTGCACTAGGGAAAAGGAGTTCATCTTCATCCTCCCGATCAAGTCCGGTACTTGCCCGGCCAACCTGGGGGCGATGGTCTTGGCCCCCTTGAACCCCTTCACCCGGCCCAAAGTCACGTGGGCGTTGAATTCGCTGTCGGCCTGCTTCGCCCCGATCCCCCGGCAATTTTTCGAGATCGCCGCGGACAAATCCCGGAGCGATTCCCATCCCTGGGTCACGGGGGCGAAAAGAACCGTGGGTTTTTTCAGGTTGGGAAAGGCGCCCAAGCCGCCCACTTGAATCTCAAAGGATTTAAATCCCACCCGGCTGTGCTTTAACTTTTCCATGACTTCCACGGTCCGAGCCTTGGGGACATCCCCCAAAAAACACAAGGTCAAGTGGAGGTTTCCCGGCTCAAGCCACTTCACCGGAACCTCCAAGGGCCGCAATTTTTCGATCAGCGATTTCAGGGCCTCCTGCAGGGGCTTATCCAGGATGACGGCGACAAAAAGACGTATCGATTCAACGAGAGGCGGGCTGCTGGACGAGGGCGGGAATTGAGCTTTCAAATTTTAATCCTTAAACGAGAGTTTGAGGCAATGCCGCCGCAAAATTTCCAGCGCGGCCTGGCTGGCCTTGAGCTTGACGGTTTCCCGGTTCCCCGAGAACCGGTACTCGAAACTTTGTGTTTTTTGGTCGTCCGAGAGGCCAATATATACCAACCCTACCGGTTTTTCAGCCGATCCCCCTCCAGGACCAGCCACACCGGTCGTGGAAATCCCAATGCTCGCACCGGATTTTTCCCTGGCGTTCTTAGCCAATTCCTCCGCCACGGAAGCGCTCACCGCGCCCTTGAGGCCGATCAACTTGGGATCCACCCCCAAGCTGGCGCTCTTCGCCCGGTCCGAGTAGACCACCCAACCCGCTAAAAAATAATTGGAGCTTCCCGGGACCTGGGTGATCCGATGGGTGATCAATCCGCCCGTACAAGACTCGGCCGCCGCCAGGGTCATTTGATGGGTCGTGAGAAGGCGGCCCACGATGGTTTCCAGGTTGTCCTTGTCCCAGCCATAAATGTGGTTGGGAAGGCGGGTGATCAGGGTTTTCCCCAAGCCCTCAAGCGATTTATCGGCTTCAGCGTCGTTGGCCGCTTTCGCCGTCAAGCGGATATCGACCCCCTCCGGGTGGGCCAGCACCGCCACGGTCGGGTTGACGGACTTCTCAAAGATGTCGACGATCTTCTCGTTCAATAGCGATTCGGAAATACCGGTCGTCCGGTAGACCCTGGATTTTATGATGACCCCCGGGGGCGCCAGGTTCTTGAGAAAAGGCTTGAGTGTGGCCTCGAACATCCCCTTCATCTCAACCGGTACCCCCGGCAAGCAAGCCAAGTGGGACTTCCCGACCTTCGCGATAAAACCGGGAGCCGTCCCGGCGGGATTGGGAATCACCGTTGCCCCTTGGGGAATAAAGGCTTGGTTGAGATTGACCTTGGGGCAGGCCTTCCCCAGCTTGATGAAAAATTCCTCGATCTGTTTGGCGAGGGCGTCGTTATATACCAGCTGCTTTTGGGCGACATGTCCCGCCGCTTTCCTGGTTACGTCGTCCACCGTGGGACCCAACCCTCCCGTGGTGATGACGAACTGGCTTCTCTCGCAGGCCAGTTTCATGGCCGCCTCGATCCTTTTCTCGTTATCCCCCACAGCTTGGAAAGAATAGACGTCGATTCCCAACAGGGCTAATTGCTGGGCCAGCCAGGAGGAATTGGTATCCACGTTTTGGCCCAAAAGAAGTTCGGTGCCGATGGCGATAATTTCAGCGTTCACTTGACCCCTCCCTCCGTCGTCCGCCCTCCGCTATCCGCGGGGACTGAATTCATTCAAAACCAGCCATCGGACCAGGACAACAGCCTTCACCCAATCATGTGGACAAGCCACAGCCCGATTTGCACCCAGATATTGGCGTAAACACCCGCCAAAAGGTCGTCCGTCATGATGCCCCAGCCGCCCGGGAGTTTTTCCAAATGGTGGATGGGATAGGGTTTCCAAATATCGAACAACCGGAAAAGAATCAAAGCCATGACCGCGAATGGCCATTGATGCGGGATCGCCACCATCGCCACCCCCATCCCCAGCACCTCATCGATCACGGCGCTGGAGGGGTCCGTTTCTCCCAGTTCCTTTTCCATTTGGCCGCTGGTATAAACCCCCAAAAAGTAAATGACGATTAAAAACCCGATGAGAACCAACGGCTTTTCCACCAGCGGATAAAAACAAGGCGCGGCAACCAGGGAAGCCCAGGTTCCCGGGGCCCCCGGAATTTTTCCGATGCCAAAAAAAGTGGCGATGAGTTGATTGAGGCTTTTCATGACTTCTCCCCGCTGAGGACATGGCGGTTCTTCACGAAATAATCCACCCCAGAAATAATGGACATCACCGTCGCGTAAAACATCAGCCAATAGGGGGCGTACCAAACCACGTTGTTGAGCCAATCTCCCATTGTTCCCAGCCTCGCCACGAAGATATCCCATTTTCCCTGATAGGCCTCCACCGTGGCCTGGGCGCAGACAATGGCCAGGATGAAGGAGATGGCCACGATTTGGGAGATGGTTTTATGCTTTCCCGCCCGGCTGGCGGCGATGACCACGTTATGGCTTTGGGCCGCTTGCCGCAAACCGGTGATCAAGAATTCCCTGGCCGCGATGATGACGACCATCCAGACCGGAACCAAGTCCAATTGGACGAAGGACACGAACACCGTCAAGAGAAGGATTTTATCGGCCAAAGGATCCAAAAGGGCGCCGAAATCGGTCCTGAGGTTGTATTTTCGCGCCAGGTAGCCGTCCAAATAATCGCTGATGGCTCCCCAGGCGAACAAGAGTCCGGCCGTCCATTTGGCCCAAAGTTCGTCCCGGAATATGAAAATAAGGAATAGGGGGGCAACCAAAATCCGGGAGAGGGTAATGATGTTGGCGCTGTTCCAGCGGGACCCGGTTTGGTTCCTGCCCTGGGTGGCCATGTCACAAACCCGTTCGGATGACTTTGGCCACCAGATCTTGTCCCAATCCGTGGGTAATTTCAATTTCGACCCATTGACCCGGTTGGGGATTGTCCAATCCTTCAATCAAGACCACGCCATCGACTTCCGGCGCTTGGTACTTCGTCCGCCCTTGAACCTCGCCGGACTCAATGGATTCGACGACCGCCATCAGCTTCTCCCCCACCCAACGATTGCGGGATTTGGCTGAAACTTCTTCCTGGACCCGGTAAGCCTCGGCCAGGCGTTTTTGTTTTGTCGCTTCCGGAACCTGTTCTCCCATGACTCCCGCGGGAGTGTTTTCCTCCTGGGAGTAGGAAAAGAACCCGACGTAATCCATCTTGGAAGTCCCCAAAAAATCCAAGAGCTCCTGAAAATCCTCTTCCGTCTCCCCCGGGAAACCAACGATAAAAGTTGAGCGGATGGAGGCGTTCGGAACCTTGGCGCGGATGCGTTGAATTAATTTTTCCAGCAAGGCCCTATCGCCGATTCTTTGCATTGATTTCAAGATCCTGTCGCTGGCATGTTGGAGGGGCACATCGAAGTAAGGGCAGATGGTCGGGTTCGCGGCCATAACGTCCAGCATCTCATCGGTGACCCGGCTGGGGTAAAGATAGTGAAGCCGCACCCAGTCAATCCCCTCAACCTTGGCGAGCTTGGCCAGAAGTTCCGAGATTTTAGGACGGCCATAACGGTCCGAGCCGTACCAGGTGCTGTCTTGCGCCACCAGGCAAAGCTCCCTCACGCCCTGGGCGGCCAATTGCTTGGCCTCCCGCTCGATATCCTCGATGGAACGGCTCCGGTAATGGCCGCGGATTTTCGGGATGATACAAAAAGTGCAGGGAAGGTCGCAGCCTTCCGAGATCTTCACATAGGCGAAATGGCTGGGCGTCGAAAGCAGGCGGGGCGAGGAGGCGTCGTAAACGTAAGTGGCCTCGCTCAAGGAATTCGGAAGAAGCGGTTTTTTCTCAACCGCAGCGTAGGTTCCCGAATGGACAATTCCCTTGATTTGGCTGGCCACGTTTTCGACGTCATTTAAGCCGAAGAGGATGTCGATTTCCGGCAGCTCTTTGCGCAATTCATCGCCGTAGCGGTGGGCCAAACAGCCTCCCACTACCAGGGATTTCAAATTGCCGGTTTTGCGGAGTTTCGCCACGTCCAAAATAGTATCGATCGATTCTTTCTTGGAGGCTTCAATAAAACCGCAAGTGTTGACGATGATGACTTCCGCCTCGGAAGGGTCTTTCACGAGCGCGTAATGATCCTGGGCCAGTTTTCCCAGCATGACCTCGGAATCAACGGTATTTTTGGGGCAACCCAGGCTGATAACCGCGACGGTTTTGGGATTTTGGGAGGGTGTTTTCGGCATAAGTGGGCTCACTTTAACATAACCCCACTTTAAAAGCGAACCCCCGTGGCCATTTGAATACTGGTCGAAATGACCTCGATCAGGAAACCCAAATCGCCCTTGGAGATGCCTAAAGGCGGCATCACGACAATGACATTCCCCAAAGGACGCAGCAACACACCCCTTTTTTTAGCCTCAGCGCAAACCTTGTAACCCATTTTGAGTGGATAGGGATAAGGTTCGTTCCTTTTCTTGTTCTTAACCAGTTCGAGTCCTCCCATGAATCCCCTTAACCTGATCTCGGAGACGTGGGGGTGCGCGATCAAGGGATCCAACAGGTCCTGGAGCATGGCGCTTTTCACTTCAAGGTCCTTTAAGAAGCTTTTCTTCTCAAGGAGCTTCAAGTTCGCCAAGGCCGCGGCGCAACCCAGTTGGTTCCCCGTGAAAGTATGTCCGTGGTAAAAGGTCCTGGCCGATTCAAAGGTACCCAGGAAAGCCTGATAGACCTTTTCAGTCGTTAAGGTGGCGGCCAGCGGTAAATAGCCGCCCGTGAGATTCTTCGCCAGGCAGAGGATGTCGGGTTTGACGCCCTCCTGCTCGCAGGCGAACATGGTTCCCGTCCGGCCGAACCCTGTCGCCACCTCGTCCAAAATCAACAGGACGTTATACCGATCACATAGTTTTCGGATGGCTTTGAGGTAGCCCCAGGGATGGATCAGCATTCCTCCAGCGCCCTCGATCAAGGGTTCCATATGAACCGCCGCGAGCCGGGAACCGTACTTCCGAAAAACCCCTTCGGCCTCCCTGACGCAATCCCCCAGCCATTTTTCGTTCGAGACTTTCCGGCTGGGATAGTGGTGGGGGCTTTTCACCTTGAGGGTTTTAAACAGAAGTTGCCCAAAAATGCCGTGGAACAGGTCAATACCGCCTAGGCTGACCGAGCCAACCGTATCCCCGTGATAACCCTCCCGCACGGTCAAAAAGAGGTTTTTCCTTTTCCGGGGAGGATCCGTCTGCTGCCAATATTGGAAAGCCATCTTCATGGCGATCTCGTTAGCTTCCGAGCCAGAATCCGAATAGAAAACCCTGGTCAAACCTTTAGGAGCCAGTTTGACCAGTTTTTCGGCCAGCAGGATGGCGGGCTCATTGGAGGCGCCCAGCATGGTGGAATGGGCGATCTTCTTGAGCTGTTTCGCGATGGCCTCGTCAATTTCCGGAACCTGGTGGCCATGGACGTTGCACCAGAGCGAGGAGACACCATCCAAGTACTTTTTCCCCTTGGCGTCATAAAGAAACGTGCCTTTGCCCCCCGCGACAATGGTGATGTCCTGATCCCTTTCCCATTCTTGCTGTTGGGTAAAGGGATGCCAAAGGTACTTTTTATCTTTTCCCGCGAGAGATTTGTAGTTCAGCGGTTTTTCCTGTCCGGCTTGATTAGACAAACGGCATTTTCAAAAGATTCAAATCCCTCGCCAATAAATCCAAATTCGTCCGGTACCTCGCCTCAAACTTCAAAGGCCCATAAACCGGCACTTTTAAAAGTTTCCGCAGCGCCTTTACATTCGTGCTTTCCGAAAGCTCTTTCCCTTTATACCCGTTCACGAACACGCCCACTACCTCAATCCTCCGGCGCCGGAGCGTTTCAACCGTCAACAAGGTGTGATTGATCGTGCCTAATCCGGCCCTTGCCACCACCAGCGCCGGCAATTTCCACTTTTTTATCCAATCCGCCACGAAGAAGTCCCTGGCAATAGGAACTTGGATTCCACCAACACCTTCCACCACCAGAAAGTCGCAAGAAGACTTAGCTTTTCGGAAGGCTTTCTCGACCTTCGCGAGGTCCAATTTCCCCTCCTTCCAACCAGCCACCCAGGGAGCAAGCGGTTGTTGGTAATGGACCGGAACTATGCCCGCGCAGGCTGAGTCAGGAAGCTTCGCCGCTTTTTGGAGAAGTTTTCCGTCTTCGCTAATGGATCCACCTGAGGCAACGGGCTTGAAAACGCCAACCTTCACGCCCCGATTCACCGAAAGCCTAGCCAACCCTGCAGCAACAAGTGTTTTACCGATTCCAGTGTCAGTGCCTGTTACGAAAACTCCATTTTTCATGTCATTCCTAAAGTTTCTTGAATGCGTTGAGCAACTTCTCGATGTGCTCATCCGTATGGGCGGCGGAGACGGAAAGGCGCAGGCGGGCCGTGCCTTTTGGCACCGTCGGCGGACGGATCGCCACCACCAGGATCCCTTCTTCCAACAATTTTTCAGACATCTTCAGGGCTTCCTCATTCTCGCCCACGATGACCGGCATAATAGGCCCGGCCCCCCGGGGGATTTCATGGCCCAAGGCCCTTAAGCCTTCCCTTATCTTCTTCGCGTTTTCCCACAATTTTTCCACCCGGTTCGGCTCCTCATGTAAAACCTCGAACGCTCCCAAGGAAGCACCGCAAACAGCGGGAGCGAGGCCGGTGGTATAGATAAAGGTGCGGGCCTTGTTGAGGAGGTACTCGATGAATATTTTGGGGCCGCAGACGAACCCTCCCATGCTGCCAAGGGCCTTACTGTAGGTGCCGACAATAACGGACGGATAATATTTCAAGGGAAAATGATGGGTGATACCTTCCCCGTTGGGTCCCAGAACCCCCGTGCCGTGGGCATCGTCCACCAAGACCATGGCGTCATACTCATGGGTCAAATCCATGAATTTTTTCAAAGGAACCAGATCGCCATCCATGCTGAAGAGGGATTCGGTCACCACCAGTTTCCGGCGGTAGTCGTTGGTCTTCTCCAGTTGTTTTTTTAAATCTTCCAGGTTCAGGTGCTCATAAACCATGAACTTGGCTTTGGTGGAGCGGCAGGCGTCAATCAAGCTGGCGTGATTCAACCGGTCGCAAAGAATGACGTCCTCTTCCCCCACCATCGCCGACACGGCAGCGAGATTGGCCATGTAGCCGGTGGGAAAGGCTAAACAAGCCTCGGAACCTTTAAAGTTGGCCGTTATTTCCTCGAGCTGAAGATGGACGGGAAAGTGGCCGGAGACCAACCGGGAGGCCTGGGCGCTTGCCCCGAACCGCGACAAGGCGCGCGAGGACCTTTCCAAAACTTTGGGATGATCGGCCAGGCCGAGATAGTTATTGGTGCAAAAAAGGACGCAATCCTTGCCGTTGACCGAGGCCCTCATGCCGCCGAGGTAATCCACCGTCCTCAGATGGCGCCGCAAGCCCTGGGCGTCCAATTCGTGAAGTTCCTCGTGAATGTCGTCAATCCAGGACATAAAATCCTTTCACCTAAGAGGCTATCATTAGCCACGGATGAACACAGATAAACACAGATTCAACTGAAAATCCATCCGTGTGCATCCGCGTTTATCTGTGGCAAAATTTCCTTTTCCGACTCCTCCGAGGTTCAAGCCTTTGAGAAGATAACTGCTCCCAATTGCCCCCCAAAGCCGTAGGAAAGGGAAAGGACATGGGCCACCTTTTCTCTCACCCCGCCCTTTTCCACGTGGCGCAAATCGCAATCCGGATCTGGACGCTCCAAGTTGCGGGTATCGGGGATTTCCCCCTTTTCCAAAACCATGGCGGCCAGGACCGCCTCCACGCTTCCCGCGGCCCCCAATAGATGGCCCGTCGCCCCCTTGGTGGAGCTGACCCAAGTCCTGGAGTTCCCGAAGATTTCTTCCAGCGCGGAAGACTCCACCCTGTCATTTGACCTTGTGCCGGTGCCATGGGCGTTGATGTAGCCGATGTCCCCGGGCTTTAATCCCGCCATATGGAGGGCCCTTTGGATCACCGGAACGATGCTTTTCCCATTCGGCTCCATCTCCAAAGGCTTGTAAGCGTCCGCTCCCAAGGCCCAGCCGGCAAGCCTGGCGGCGATCGGCGCCCTTCGGCGGCGGGCGGAGGCTTCCAATTCCAGGATCAGGGTGGCGGCGCCCTCGCCCATCAAAAAGCCGTCACGCTCCAAATCAAAAGGCGCCGGTCCCCGGTCCCTTTGACTGAAGAGTCCCATGTTGTTGAAGCCGGCGTAAATCAAGGGATGGATGGAAGCTTCCGTGCTTCCGGTCAACACCGCCTCGCATTCCCCGTCCAACAGCAGCCTCGCTCCCATGGCCAGGCTTCCGACCCCCGTGGAGCAGGCCGAGGCCACCGATAGGGCCGTCCCGCTGAACCCAAACCTATGGGCCAACAATTGGCCTCCGGCGTGGGGAAAAAAATCAGCCAAGAAATCCCAGTCCACGACCCCGTCATTTTCAAGCTGGAGGAGCGACAACAGGCCGCCTTTGCTGGAGGAAAAAGTCGTGGCAATCCTTCCAGGGGCCACCCGGAAAAGATCCGCCGTCTTCCAAGCCTTCTCCGCGGACAAGACTCCCAATTGCAGGGACCTGTCCCTCCGGAGAAGGGATTGGGACGTCCAGCCTTCCAGCACTTGGGCCGCCCGGGGGGCGTCAAAAGCTTCCCACTCGCGGCCCTTCAGGGGCCGGATCGCGCTTTCCCCCGCCATCAAGGCTTTCCAAGTGGACTCGGGGCTCGCCCCCAGGGGCGTCACCATTCCCATACCGGTCACGACGATTGAGTTAGCCAAGGACACCACCAACCGCCGTACCATTTTCCGCCACAGGTGAACAGGGATGAACCGGGATGAATTCACAAGCAAGAATATAGGTCATTATTGTTTATCTAATTTCCGAGTTGATCCCTGTTCATCCGCGGCAAAAGGTCTTGTCTTCGGCCTTTTTGCTAGTCCGCCGGCATCATGTCGGACACGAAGGAGAATGCCGCCACCGCTCCCAGCAGGAGAAAACCCAACAGGATTAAAAAGGGAAAAACGACCCAAATCAGGAATCCCATCAGCAGGCAGTTTCTTCCAACTTTACGGACATCCCGCGAATCTTGGTCATATAGGGCAAGACCGATCAGGACTCCGGCGAAAGGAACCAAAAAAGAAAGAAGGTACCAGGCCCAGCGGAAGGAGGTCACCAGGTTTTGGGGGGTTTCCCGGGCAAGCTCGGTATCCCTCCGTGGCCTAGCGGTGTTTATCGGCGTCGCCTTTTTTAATTTCATTTAAATACCTTAAACATCAAAGTGAAAAATCCCGCCAAGACGGCGAGCAATGAAAAGGGTAGTCCCACGATAACCCCTGCCGTCCAGCGGGAACAACGAAGGTTTTTCTCGATTCCAAAAACCTGAAAACCGAAAACCGACAGGGCCAGCCATTTCCCCAAGCCGAACCCAACCCCAATGACGGCCAAGCCCGCCGCCGAATAGGCCACCACCCGGCGGATCGGCGCCAATGGCAGGCTTTCCCCCATGAGAAAACCGCAAAGCTTCACGAAAGACGCCCAAAGGTAGATCCAGGCTGTGATTAGAAACGGCAAGGCAACCAGCATCAGGACGGTCACCAGCGCCACCATGCCCAGGGAACCGCCGGACAAGGCCTCCGAAACTCCCAGTTCCAAAGCCACTAGGAGGCTGGTTAGAATCGCGAATTGAAAAGCCCCCTTTTCTTCGGGGAAGCCTAGTTCTTGCGAGAAAAAATCAGCCGGGGAGCCCCATATCCGCCTTAAATTTTCGAGGTATTCTTTCACCATGGCGGGATAGAGTTTAACACATCCTTTTGGCGGGAATGACTAACAAAAAACCCCTGAAGGAGGAGGCCTTCAGGGGTTATGGAACTAAAACGACCGGCCTTTGAGGATTACTCCTCCAAACGCTCCACCGCCTCGATCCAGGCCTCGTCCATGGTGGCCACTTCGCACTCCTTGACCACCTCCAGCAGGGCCTTCTTCAGCTTGGGGGCCAAGCTCAAGTCCATCTCGTTTTCCCGAAGGACTTCTTTCACGTCGTCCATCGTCAAGTTCTCGAGGACCTCCTCCGCCTGGGCCTGAAAGAGCCTTTTACGCTCCAGGGTTTCGACGGAATCGTCATCGTCATCGTCCTCATCGTCATCATCGTCCACGTCATCGTCGTCGTCTTCCTCTTCCTCGGCCGAGTCTAAATCAATGGTGTCCTCGTCGTCATCATCCTCGTCGTCCTTTTCGGCCTTCGAGGGCTTGTCGTCCATTTCATCGTCCATTTCATCCTCGTCGTGGCGTTTGCGGGGCAAGTTTTCCTCCTAGGGGTAAAAGTCACCTAATGAATACTTCGACTTTATTTATCTGTCAAGGGCTCAATCCATCCGGGTTCGATGAATTTAAATATGGCGCCGGAGGTTTTCCCAAAGGGTCCGGTCCACCAGCTCCACGCCCGAGAAGCGGGCCAGGGCCTGGGCATCCCTGGCGTAGTCCGCGGTCACCATCAAGATTCCCCTGCGGCAAAATTCCGAGTTCATCACATGGGACAATTCGCTCACCAGCTCGGACGAGATCCGCTCGCCGGCCGGAAATTGCCTGGCCATCACCGCGAACTTCCCGCCCGTCACGGGATGGGGAAAGTCCGCCACCGCCACGATCGCCCCGCCAGGAACCCTCCGGATTTTCTCGACTTTGAACCCCATACTTTTAAGGAACAGATCCACTTCCCTCTCGAAATGGGTTAAGGCCATCTTGCTTAAATCGGTGACCACACCCTTCTCGTCCACAACGCGGATGGTCCAGCGCCCGTCATAGGACTGCCCTTCCAGCCCCTCCGAGAGCTTGGCCCCATCCACGAGATCGACGGCCAGCTTACGGGTGATATTTTTGGCTTCCTCGGTAAAGCGCCCCGTGATGATGAAGACGCCCCTTTTGCAGGATTCTTCCCTGGCTTGCTCGTCTAGGGCCCGGACCAAGTCCGCGTGGACCGGGGCCGTTTCCGGGTACTGCCGCGCCAGGATGATGAAATTACCGCCCACGACGGGATGCTGGAAATCCGCCTGGATTTGGATCGCTCCTCCGGGCGTATTCTTAACCCCCCGGATGTCGAAGCTCATCTTCGAGAGGTATTGGAGGATCAGCTCCTGGAACTTTTCCAAGGGCATTGAGTAAAGCTCCTTCCCCTTGAGGGTTTCCTGCTTGATCTCAACATCGGCGAACTTCGGTTTTTCCCACCCATCGTCCACCTTCTTTTTCTTCTCCTCGTAGCGGACATTGATCCTCGGGGCGTTCTCCATGATCCGCTCCATGATGCGGGCGGTTTTGCTTTCCTCTTCCGGAAAAGGGACGCACTCCATGCCGTCGTTGTACCGGACGTCAAAGGAGTTCAACACCTTAAAAGGCTGCATCTTGGCCCTATCCAGGCGGTTATAGACATCCCTTTCCGCCTTCACGCTCAGGACCGCCCCGTCGTAATATTTCGCCGTCCGGCTGATGAAATTCATCATGGCGTCCACGATGACCGCCGGAATGACTTCGGATACGCCAAAAGCCGTCTCGAGGATGAGGAGGGTGTCGGCGAACAACGTGTCCCGGAACATCTGGTAGTTTTTATCGACTTCCCCTCCGAACTCCGTATTGAACCTTTGGACCTGATACCGGATTCGGGGTATGTTGTCGACCATGTGCACCGTCTTAATCTCGATCCGCGGGTTTTTCTCGGACAACTTAAACCGGAAAACCTCCTCGAAATTTCCCATGGCGCCTTTATGGATATGCTGGTGCTTTTCGTTGATTTTATGCCGTTCGGACCTCTTCTTTTTCTCCTCTTCCTCCCTCAATTCCGTTTTCTTCGCCAAGATCCGGAAAATGATCCCCAGAATAACCACCGTGGCCAAGAGGGAAACCAAGACCCCTTGGGTCGGATTTTCCCGGCAATAGGACCAAAAGGAGTCGAAAAAGGTCCTCACTAATCCCACTAAAAAGCTGTCGAAAATCACGACGAAAACAAAAAGCATGATGCCCGCCGCGATGGCGGCTCCCGTTTCAGCCTCATAATCCGAATGACCCTGTTGGAGAAGGTGGTCTTTCAGGCGCGATACGCCAGGAATCTTCAGGAGAAGTACTTTCCACTTAATGGTTGGCATCGTTTCCCTCTTAATCCGGATTGGCAACCGTCTCCGCTTCATGTTAAAGTCCCATCCTAACGGAGGCAAGATGGATTTTCTAAAGCGGCTTGAAAAGCTAATGACCCGTTTGAGATCCCCGGGGGGCTGCCCTTGGGACAGGCGCCAGACCCACAAGAGCTTAAAACCCTACCTATTAGAGGAGGCCCACGAGACTCTCGAGGCTATCGATATTGGAAACCCCGTCCACTTACGAGAGGAATTAGGAGACCTGCTGCTCCAAGTGGTTTTTCACGCCCAATTGGCCAAGGAAAAAGGAAACTTCAACCTCCAGGACGTAGCCAAGACCATCGGGGATAAATTAATAAGGCGTCATCCCCATGTTTTCGGCAAGTCCAGCCGGAAAATATCGGACATCAAACAAAAATGGGAGGAACTCAAGCGCCGGGAAAAACCCGAACGGCAATCAGCGCTGGACGGCCTCCCCCAATCCCTGCCGGCCCTCCTGAGGGCCCAACGGATGCATGAAAAAATTCAAAAAGGATTAAAACCGTCCCAGCCAAAACAACTGGCGAGGGATCTGGAAAAATCATTCAAGACCTTCCTGGAGTCGCTGAAAAGCGCGAACAAAAGGGACCGTGAAAAATCCGCCGGGGAATTCCTGCTCCTCTTCGCCCGCCTCGCTCAATCCAAGAGCCTGCACGCCGAAATGGCCCTGCGAAAGGCCGCCGCGATTTACGAAAAGCGATTCCGAAAAACCGAAACCAAGGCAAAGAAATCTTTTCCACGGACGAACACGGATTAACACGGATCAGGAACTTAACCATTGCGGCTTTTTCATTTTCGTAAATCCCGGTTCATCCGTGTTCATCTGTGGCAAATTATTTTTGGGCCTGCTTTACCTGATAAAGCTTTTTCTCGGGCAGGGAAAGGGCTGTTAAATATCCGCCATAGACGCAGCCCGTGTCCAAGTTGATCCGGTCGCGGGTCAAGTCCACCTTCTCGATCGGCGTATGGCCGTGGATGACCAGCTTTGGCGTGGGCCTGGGATCCTCCAGGAACTTCCGCCGGATCCAAAGCAAATCGTCCGGATCCTGGGCGTTCAATGGCTTGTCCAGGTTCACCCCCGCGTGGCAGAAAAAATAATCCTCGGTCTCGTAGGTATAAGGAAGCGAATTATAAAACTCCGCGTGGAAGGGGTGGATGTGGGACTGCAGGATCATGTGGGCGCCCTCCCCCCGGAGCTCGTCCAGGTTTTTCACCGGAACATAGGATTGAAGGGTTTGGTGGCCGCCGTTCAACAGCCAGTTTCCAGCGGTCAGGGCGTTCGGCGTCCCCAGCCATTCCAGGAGCATTTGCTCGTGGTTGCCCCTCAGGAAATGCCAAGTGGGCTGGCGGTTTTTCAAGAGGTAATCCACTACGCCTTTGCTGTTGGGCCCACGGTCGATATAGTCCCCCAGAAACACCAATTCATCCTCCGGCTTTAAGGGCAGTTGGATCAACAAGTCCTCCAAAGCGTTCAAGCATCCGTGGATATCCCCAATAGCGTAAATCAAGAAAACTCCTTCAAAAAGCGTTTGAACCACCAAGGCCCCAAGGGCACCAAGAAAACCACCGGGCAAAACCAAAAACGACACTGGATTATATCGAATGCCGTTTAACTAAGCCATAAGGCGATTAGATTCCGGCCATCACGGGTCCCTTAAAGACTTTCTTGGCGCCTTGGTGTCTTGGTGGTTAACCGCCCTGTTTTTTCTTTAGGCAGGCAGAGAAAGACACCCATATGGGTGAATCCCAACCACAGCAGCGCCAGTTTTAAACCCGATTCCCCCAACAAGTGCTGGGAGACCATCAAGGCCCCTAATCCGATCAACCGGCCCAACCATAACGGCAATTCCCGGACCGCCAAATATTCCAACTTATAGCGGTGCGCTTCCCTGGCTCTTTCCACCACCTCAAAGGCGATGGCGCCAAAAGCCACCTGGAACCAGGTCACCCCCACGGCGTTCAACAATCCGTAAACCAAAAGTGAGAAGGTGTTGATTTTCCAAGCCAATAGGACACAGGCCGTCAAAGTCAATAAGGAGGATACCCACAAGCCCTTGCTCCGATTGCCGACTCCCGCCCAAAGGGAGAGGCCGTAAGCCGTGAGAACCGCCAGGAAATTGGTCATCATATTGAAGCTTCCCACCATGGCCTCGCTCTTGGAAGCGCGGTAAAGCAGGACTCCGATGATGAACCAGAAAACCCCGTTTCGGAGCCCCAATACGAACTGGGCCCACATTTGCCGGTTCCAATCCCGGTTTTCACGGAAGGTCAAGACCTTCCAAAACTCGAAGGTTCCTTCCACCGGTTTCATTTCGATCTTGTAGCTTTTGTAAATCAAGAAGAGGTAGACCACCAGCGACATGGCGAAGACCAGGTAATAGCCGGTGGAGGAATCTCCCTGCCCGCCCAACAGGCTTTGGGGAAAAGTCAGCTCGGGCCGGAAAGCCTGGATAATCCACCCCGCCAGGGCAGGCGCCAAAATGCGCAGGATGGAGGATAAAAAAAGCGAGAGCGACAGGAAATAATCCCTGGTGTTGGCCTCGGTCAAATCCAGGGTCAGGGAATGCTGCCCCAGGTAATAAAACCCGATTCCCAACCCCGCGAAAAAACCCAAAAAACAGGGATGGTCCGGGGAATGTTCGCGCAGCACCAGAAGCAGGAGAAAAACCAGGGCGTTAAAAACAAAACCAAGCCGGTAAGGCAGGAGATGGCTGACTTTCCGGGACAGGTGGCCCCCCACCCAAAAGGCCAGCATGATCGCCGCGTACATGACCATGTTAAAAAGCTCCACCGTGTCCCAATCGTCCTTTTTCTTGAAAAGGAAGATATTCGTGAAAACGCTGGAAAGGGCGAAATTAAAGTCATAAAGGGCGATCAGCCAAATGAGCGTTTTGGTGTTATCGGGTAGTTGATGGCGGGTCCCCAGGTAGCGCCTTAAAAATTGAACGACATAGCCGAATATAAAATCCAAAAAATATCCTTAATAAAAAAAGAGCGGGTTTCCCCGCTCTCTCATGATTTCATGGTTTTGCCAACGACAGGTTTTACTTTCCGAAGAGCCCCTTGAGTTTATCCCCCAAGTCCTTACCCAAATCCTGCGCCTTTTGCTGGATGGCCTGCTGGGCCTTCTTGCCGATGCAGTCTCCCACGTTTTTCAACAGCCGGTTCCAATCGTAGGACCAATTGTTATCCTTGACGGGGCCCGTAAACCTGAAATCCACCGGCACGTCGCCATTGGAATCGGCGATGCAGTTTACGTCTGTTCCCGGAGGAAGTTTGGATTTGATTAAATCCGAATCCAAAAACTGTTTATGAATGTTCCCGAAAACCTTCATGTCGGGAGTGTAGACGTTGCTGAAATTAATTCCGCCCAAAGCCTGCATCGACCCGACCTTGCTTGTGAAATCGGACTTGAAAAAGCAAACCTGGCTCTTGACCGCCAAGGTGCCTACGATTTTGTCAAATCCCAAACTGTCACCCTGGTCCCCGAAAATACCGTTGATGGTCTTAATGGCCGAATAGCCTTTCACCTTGGCGGAGGTGATGGTGTAATTCCCCGAACCCAAGGCACTAGCCTCCATTTCGGCCGCCGAGAATCCGCGCCCGCTCCCTTGGTAAACCATATTCATGGTTCCGAACAACTTGTCCTTGTAGTCCTCCGGGCTCTTGACCACATAGGCATCGGCGCTGGCATTGATGGCTTTTTGAGCGTTAACATTTTTCAAATTGAAGGCGTAGCTGTAAGGATAGGGTTTGACCCCGAGATTCATGGTCACCCCCGTCACGCCGGTCCCGTCAAAGGACTTAAAGGTAGTCGAGGGGGCCCGGACCATCAATCCGTTCAAGTAAATGGTTCCGTTCATCTCCTGCAGGTAGGATTCCTGGGGAAGGGTGATTCCCACTCCCTTTAGAACCGCCTGTCCATTCGCCTTGAAGGAACCGGGCTGATTCAGATTTTGGGAATAGGTCGCGTCCATGACGCAGCTGCCATCCACCGTCGTTTTGCTCAACTTCGGCAGCATTCCCGGAAGGCCCTTTAGCGGAAGTGATTTTGAGTGGATTTCCCCCGAATAGGAGGATCCCTTGGCGTAATGGAAGGACCCGTTCACTTCCCAATCCTGGTAAAGAACCTTGAAAAAAGGCATGTTGAAGTCGCCGTTCTCGCTCATCACGCTTTTGAAATCCACCGTACAAATCGTCTTATCGGTCTTGACGAACATATCCTTATATTTGATGGCCAAAGAGGAGCCATCGGCCAGCCCCGTTAATTCCAACCCGCTCTTAAATTTTCCACCGGCGTGGAAGGTTACTTTCGCTGGGCCGGTGAAGGACAAGCCATCCGGCATCGAGGAGAGGCTCTTGGGAATCAACCCGGAGAATTGCAGCATGTTCAAGCTGGCGGTGCCGTCGATGTTCGGCGCCAGATTGTCGCTCATGTCCAAAAGATCCCCGGCGAAGCCAAAACCCAAACCGTTGACCGTTCCCTTCACGTCCAATCCCTTGATGGAATTTCCCGACTTAAAGTACCGAAGGGTTCCCTCCACCGCCAACTCGTATTTGAGACCCGAATAATCAAAGGGTGTGCCCAGGGAAAAGGTCGTCTTTCCGCCTTGGGTGGAAATATTTTTCACCTTTAAGTTCAAGTCCTTCAGTTCCGAGCGCTGGGGGGGATTGGTGGTCTCATCCAGGTAGGTCATCTTTCCATGGTTGATGTTGACGCTGTCGGCAAGGACGGTCATGGAGGACTTCGACCCTCCATCGGCCGGGCCTGCCCAAGCCTGGTCCGCGAACCAGGAAGAGGATGCCGGAGCTTCCAGCGGCGCCGAAAGGGCCGCGTGTTTGGCGTGCTTTTTCTTTGGCTTGCCCTTCCCTTTGGGCTTCGCGGGAGCCGGGGCTGGCTTTGTTGCCGCCGCCGGGGCGGAAGGCGGAGCGTTGGCCGCGGAGGCGTCCCCTGTCATGTCGGAAAAATTGAATTGGCCCAAACCCCGGCGCTCCACCAGGATTTGGGGCTCATTCAGCTTGATCTCTCCCAATATCACCTGGTTTGAAAAATATCCCATGACCAGTTGATAGAGGTGGTAGGAAATGGAAATGTCCTTGGCCACTACCATATTGCCGGCGGCCCAGCCTGGGCGGTTGCTGATTTTCAAATCCTTGATCTCAAACCCGGTCATCAGGTTGAAATTAGCGTCCCCGACCGAAACTTTTCGCTGGAGCGCCGCCGACAACTTCTCCGTGGCGATCGATTTTAATTTTTCAGGGGGATATTGGATCTTGATATAGGCGGCGGTCCCTCCCAGTAAAACAACGAAAATAACGCCAATGATCAGCACAATCTTAATGAGTAAACGCATGAATAAACCCCTCCTGGAAAAGTGCGTCCATTGTATGCAAATGGGCGATTTTTTTGAAATAAATGGGGATGATTTTTAAATGTTTTTTTAAAATCAGTCTCCCTCTCTCTTGAGGGGAGAGGGCCGGGGTGAGGGTGACTTAATAAGATTTTGGAGTATGTATTTCCAAAGCCGCCGTCTCGTCTGCCATAAACCAGTTGTTCCAAACACGAATTACCTGAAATCCAGCCGCATTTAGATCCAGGGTTCTCTTTTTATCGTTTTCCTTGTCTCGTTCATGCTGGCCACCATCAAGTTCAACGACAACTTTGGCTTCAAAAGAATAAAAAAATCAACGATGTACGAACCCAAAGGTTGCTGCCGTCTGAATTTAAAACCCTCAAACTGCCTTGACCGTAAATACCGCCAAAGCTTTCTCTCAGCGTCAGTCTGATCACGACGCAATGTACGGGCAAAGACCTTAAGAACGGCTTTTTTCATTCCCCCTCACCTACCCTCTCCCTCCAGGGGAGAGGAAGATAAAATGACTAAACAAAAAAAGAGGCGGCAAAAGCCGCCTCTTTGAATGTTTTAGCTACTAACCAAACTATTTTTTCAAAGCCAACTTGGCCTTGTCCGTCGGGACAAAGGCTGCCTCGCGCTTCGGCTCGACTTTAACGGGAATGGGAGCGCTGGAGGCGGCCAAAGCCGGTTTCGCGGGCAACGCGGCCGGGGAAGGCGAACCAGCCTCCACCTTCGGCTTTTCCTTCTCGGCCGGCGCCGGAATCAAGCCGGCCTTTTCCTTGATCTTTTTCTCGATTTGGGCGTAGACCTCCGGGTGCTCCTTCAAGAAGGTCTTGGCCGCGTCGCGTCCTTGGCCGATCTTGTTTTCCCCGAAGCTCAGCCAGCTGCCGCTCTTGTCGACGATTCCCATTTCAACGCCCACATCAATCAAGGCGCCTTCCTTGGAGATTCCCTCGCCGAAGATGATGTCGAAATGGCCTTCCTTGAAGGGTTGGGCCGTCTTGTTTTTCACGACCTTGGCTTTGACATGGTTGCCGATGTTCTGGTCGCCGTTCTTGATGGTCTCCACCCGGCGGATATCCAGCCTCATGGAAGCGTAAAATTTAAGGGCCCTTCCGCCCGGCGTCACTTCCGGATTCCCGAACATGACTCCGATCTTCTCCCGGATTTGGTTGATGAAAATGGCGCAGGTATGCGACTTGGAAAGAAGGGCCGTCAACTTGCGCAAGGCCTGGCTCATCAGCCTGGCCTGGAGACCCACGTGAGCGTCTCCCATTTCACCTTCCAGCTCTGCCCGGGGGGCCAAGGCGGCGACCGAGTCGACGACTAGGACGTCGATGGCTCCGGAACGAATCAGCGTATCGGCGATTTGAAGGGCTTCTTCCGCCGAATCCGGCTGGGAAATCAAAAGCTCATCCACGTTCACGCCCAATTTCTTGGCGTAAACCGGATCCATGGCGTGTTCGGCGTCGATAAAGACGGCGGTTCCGCCGGCCTTTTGGCACTCGGCGACAATATGAAGGGTTAAGGTGGTTTTACCGGAGGACTCCGGCCCATAAATCTCAACAATGCGGCCCCGGGGCACGCCCCCAATGCCGGTGGCGATATCCAGCGAGATGGCTCCCGTGGAGATGGCCTTGACGTCTTGGACCTTGGCCTCCCCTAGTTTCATGATAGCTCCCTTGCCGTGATCCTTCTCAATCTGCAAGATCGCCAAATCCAAAGCTTTTTGTTTCTCGTTCGCCATTTCCTTCTCCTTTTTCATAAAGGCCCGCAGGCCGGTTAACCTTGACTGCCCCGTCGCCGCTACAGCTTTGACGGATGGTTTAATGTTCTGGTTGCAAAGTGGATGGATGTGGTTTCCGCTTCCCGGTTGGGAGGCAGGCCGCCTCCCGGGCACCATCCGGAAGGGAATTTAAGCCGTTTTTTTCGTTGCGGTTATCCTAAAGGGGGTCAAAAGCCCTGTCAAGAAAAAAGTATACAAGAGTATACTTTTTTCAAGAAGCCTCCATTCCCATTTTCCGGGCTTGCCCCTCTTTAAAGACTTCGTCATTATTATCCTCGTAGGTTCTCCCCCGGCGCTTCATAATAGTCCCATGGAAAGCCGGTACCTCTGATCCCAGGGGTTCGAGGGAAAAAGGAGTGGTTATGAAAATTGGAAAAATTTTGGCCTTTCTGGGCCTGGCCTTGGGCCTGGCCCTGGGCTGCGAATCCGGCCCCGACGCGGCGAAAGCGAAGCTGAAGGAACTGGTGGAAGCGAACAAGATAACCGAGGTCAGCGAGGAAAATTTCGTCCTATGCGCCCAATTGGGAAACCGGGAAGCGGTCCATCTTTATTTGGATTCCGGCATGAACGTGAACGTGAGGAATACCGAGGGCCGGACCCCGCTGATGGGAGCCGTGGCGGCGGATTCCTTGAGCCCTTGGTTCGACCGAAACGAGGAAATAGTGAGGTTTTTGATCGCCAACGGGGCCAATGTTAACGCCGTGGATAAATACGGAACCAGCGCCCTCAAACTGGCCATGAATTTGACGCGATTGAAAATCGCCAGGATCTTGACGGAGGCCGGCGCCAAGGAATATCCGAACGGCGCCCCCACACCCACCCCGGTGCCGGAAAATACGCCGGTCCCCATGATGTAATTTTAGACCTTAAAGGAACAACCTCGGGTCCGCGACTCCCAAGTTCTCCTTGGAGAAAAAGGGCTCGGCGGCGGCCGTTCCAATCATGGCCCCAAAATAGCGGTTCGTCACCGTAATATGTTCCAGCGCCCTGCTTCCTGGCTTTTTCAAAAATTGGCTTTCATAGCTTCGGACCGCGGATAATTTTCGATCGTGGAAGGAGGAGGTGTCCACCACGAAGGAAGGTTGGACGTTGGGCCTCAGGTGGGAGCAAAGGTGGTAATAAAGCTTCGGGGGATACCAGGGGTCTCCCTTCATCGTGGTCTTGACCAGCTTGGCCCAAAACCTGGCCGCTTCCACCAATTGGCATCCACCCCAGTGGTCCGGATGGGCGTCCACCCAGTAAGGAGCGAAAATCATCGCGGGTTTAAACCGCCGGATGACCTCCGCCACCTTTCGGCGCGCCGGCAAGGTGTCCTGCAATTCCCGGTTCTTCATGGGCAGGACCAGGTAGTCATCCACATTTAAAATCTTGGCGGCTTTTTCCGCTTCCCTCAACCTGGTTTTTCGATTTCCATAGGGCGTGGGTTCCCCATCCGTTAAGTGGCAAACCACCACTTTGGCTCCCTTGGATTTTAAGGAAAGGATGGTTCCTCCCATGGCGATTTCCACGTCATCGGGATGGGCGCCGAAGGCCAGAACATCCACTTTGGCTCCCCGGGACGAGGCGCCGCCGGGAGCCACTGTTTCAAAAGTTTGGAATTTTTTGCTCGTCATTATTTTCCCCCGTCATGGGCATGGCGAAGTCAAGCTTCGCCCCTACTCTTAAAATATATTTGGGTGGATAGGGTTGTTAAACAAAAAAGGCCTTCCCTTTCGGGAAGGCCTTGGGTTGGGTGTCGTTTAGTTCGCTTTCATTACATTCGCCGCTTGCTGCCCCTTCGCTCCCTGCACAATCTCAAACGTCACTTCTTGTCCCGCCGTTAAGGTCTTGAATCCGTCGCCTTGGATGGCCGAGAAATGGACGAATACGTCTTCCCCGCCCTCCTGCTCAATGAACCCGTAACCCTTGCCGGCGTTGAACCACTTCACTCGGCCCGTTGGCATCTTTCCAATCCTACCTTTTCCGCACCTTGTGTATCACCTTCAACCGCAGTGGCGTCCCTTTGGAGGGGAGGCCGACTAAAGATGCTCCCGATTGACAAGTCCATCGCCCCGGATGCTTTCAACGATGTGGCTTCA